>CAYPFT010000024.1:0-22395 GCA_964410165.1 uncultured Candidatus Saccharibacteria bacterium | reverse complement strand
CGACCGGAAAGATTTGGTCGGTGAGTCCTCCTCTTGGAGGTCTCACCGCCAAATCTCCCGCTTCCGATGCTGAACTTTGGCGGTTCCACCGCCAAGAGGCGGAGAAACCGACCAAAATTCCTCGCCGGAACCGTATGGCGGTATAATCGTGCGTAAGGTGAGAAAGTAATCATCTTTGCAATACTCGCCGCACGGCTTCTTTAATTGATCCGATCCCCATTCCATAATGCTCGATGAGTTCGTCCGGGGTTCCGGATTGCCCGAATTTGTCATCCACTCCGATGAACTCAATCGGGGCGGGACGTTTTTTTGCCAAAGCTTCCGCAACGGCGCTCCCCATACCGCCGCGAATCTGGTGTTCTTCAACGGTAACAATCTTGCCGCCGGATTCTTCGGTAAAGCGGACGACTCCTTCTTCGTCAAGCGGCTTTATGGTGGGAAGATTCAAAACGGCAACGCCGATATTCTCGTCTTGAAGCTCTTTGGCGACCTTGATCGCATTATACACCAAAGCGCCGCACGCAATAATCCCCGCCTGTATCTCCATTCCTTCCGGTTTGAAAAATACCTGCGATTTTCCAATTTCAAACGGCGTTTCTTTTATTGTGATAATCGGCGTTTTTTCCCGAGCAAGGCGGATGTACACGGGACCGACCATTTTTGCCGCGGCGATGGTTGCCTTTTTCGCTTCAATGCTGTCGCACGGCACGATGACAGTCATGCGCGGAATCACGCGCGTAATGGCGATATCTTCAACGGCTTGATGGGTTCCGCCGTCGGGGCCGACGGAAATGCCCGCATGCGAGCCGCCGATCTTTACGTTGCGGTCATTGTAGCAAATGGTGGTGCGAATCTGCTCCCAGTTGCGCCCGGGAGAAAACATGGCATACGAAGTAATAAACGGGATTTTTCCCATCGCCGCCATCCCTGATGCCACGCTTGCCATTGATTGCTCGCCGATGCCCATTTCCACGAATCGGCTCGGGTACTTCTTGGCGAAAGCATCCATTTTCGTGGATTCGGTGAGATCGGCACACAGTCCGACGATGTTCTCATCCTCATCCGCCGCAATGACGAGCCCTTCGCCGAAACCGTTTCGGATAGGCGCTTGTTCCACGTCGGCATCAAAAAGTTTTGGATTGAGGTTCATGTTTTTCATCATTATACCGCACCGGTTAAAAATGACAAACTATTTTCATTTCAATATCTTTATTTTCTCCGCTCCTTCGCGAATGATTAAAATTTTGTGTCCGGTAATCTGGACGATGCTTGAGGGCTCGGATTGGACCAGCCCTTCGTCAACATAGAAATCAACGGACGTGCCGAAATATCTCTTCGCTTCTTCGATGGTGAGCGACGGCATTTCTCCTTCCAAATTCGCGGACGGGGCGACGAGGGGGCCGGTTTCTTTGAGAATGTCAATAAGCTCTTTTTTCTCCGGCAGGCGAAACGCGAGCGTTTTCGTCCCGCGATGCAAATACTCCAATTCCGGTTTATCACATGGCACAATAACGCTCACTCTCCCCGGCCAAAATCTTTGCGCCGCGCGACCGGGGCCTTTTTCGGATGATATGCCGAAAAGTTCCATGTCTTCCGGGGAGCCAATGAGAACGATGAGTGGTTTATCGGGACTTCGTTTGCGTACTTTGTAAACGCGCTCCACGGCTTCACGCGAAAGCGCCTGCCCCACGATGCCATAGAGCGTATCGGTCGGCATGACCCCGATGCCGCAGTTTCGTAAAATTGAGATAACCTCTCTTTTCTCCATATACGAAAAGCATACAAAACAAAAGGGTATCCGACAATGCGGGTACCCTTTTTGCCGTAGCGGCTATGCCATCGCAATTTCTTCTTTTTTCTTGAAATAGTCCATCGCCACTACGGTAGTAGGCTGATTCCGTTCACGAGACAATCTGAAGATTTCTGCAATAACTTCGCCTGTTTGCGAAATCTTGCGCTCCCAATCCTCCACAAGTCCCCACTGTCCCCCGACAAAAATGAGACCGCCGCGGTTGACTATATGATCAACGGCATAAAGGATTTTTGCTTCATGAAGAAGGAAGGCGGCCTGCTCGTTTTTTAGTTGGCGGTTTGCAGAGCCAATATCTGCTTTTATGCCTGCTTGTTTCAAAAGCGGGATGGTTATTTCGTTCAATATCCCGCCTTGCGCACAGGGCGCATAAACATGAACCCGGGGAAACTCATCATTATCAATGAGTTCTACGCCGATGGATTTTACAAAAGCGATTTTCGCCGAATCGTCGGTGATGTCTTTGCCAAGCACCGTCACATTTTGACTTCGTAAAATCATAGCCAGCCTTGAACCGACCGCACCGCATACGCCGGTTATGAAAACGCGGAGATCTGAAAGCGGAATCCTTTCCATGTCGGCATAAGCGCAAATAGCGGACGCAACGCCTTTTGCCGTTGAAAGCGACGGCTCGCCCTTGCTCACGTAGCGGGTACGTTCACCAATGACATCGATATCTTCGGGTGTAAACCCCATATCAATACTTGCAATAACTCGACCGCCGAAAGACTCTATATAATCTCCCAGCGCATGTAACGTTGCACGAGTTTTTTCTCCGCGAAAAATAAAGGTTTTCACACCATCGGCATTAAGCCCTGCGGCAAAAGCTTTTAAAAACATTGCCGAAGCAAGTCCGCAAACGATGTCAAGCGCTTCTTGAAACGCAGTTCCCGGCAGATAGCGTATACCGCCGATAGATGGTCTTGTGCCGGTAAAAGCGATAAGCCCTTCAAGACCGAGACTCTCGTCTGTAAAGTGATGAATTGATTCAAAACCAGGACGAGCTAAAATTGTATCAGTGATCATAACGCCCTCCTTATGGGGTATAATTACTCTGCCATCAAAATACACCCGATTGTCGATGGAGTCAAATTTTATTTTACTGCGGTTCAATGACAGAACCGACGGAATCGTTAAGCGCGGATGAAATGGCTTCCGTCGCCACCACTTTTATTTTGAGTCCGTTCTCTTTCGCAAGCGCAACGGCGGAAAGGTCGGCGACTTTGAGATTTTGAGCGAGAACTTCCGAACAGGTAATGCAGTCAATCTTTTTGGCAGATGAGTCAATCTTCGGGTCGGCGCTGTAAATGCCGTCCACGTTATTCTTCGCCAAGACAAGCGTGTCCGCCCCGATTTCAAGACTGCGCTGTACGGCGGTGGAATCGGTCGAGAAATACGGCGCGCCGAGACCCGCGGCGAATATGACCACTCTTCCCTTTTCAAGGTTCCGTTCCGCGCGTTTGGGGATGAATTCCTCGCACACCTGGCGCATCGCAATGGCGGACGAAACGCGCGTCTCAATGCCCCGGCTTTCGAAATAATCGCGAAGCACCAGGGCATTCTGCACTGTGGCAAGCATTCCGATGTAGTCCGCCGTCGCGCGTTCAATAGAGAGGACGCCGGTAAGTTCCCGCCCGCGAAAAAGATTTCCCCCGCCGACAACGATGGCAATCTGAATATTCTTCGCGCGCAACTCAAGTATCTGATCCGCGATATTTCGTAGCACTTCCTTCGAATACTTTTCATGCGAACCGCCCGAAAGCGCTTCTCCGGAGAGCTTAATGACGATTTTTTTAATTTTCATGAAGATATTATACGTGGAAATGACGCAAGGAGAAACCTTGACTTTCTATGCAAGATATGCTTTACTTTTATTAGGTGATTTTGTTCGCACCTTATTTATGTCACAAACTAACTTCCAAAAGGAGCCTTTTATGTATGAATTTCTTGCTATTATGCTTGTTTTATTTCGATGGCTATTCACCTTTGCGGGAATGCTAGCCATTACAAAAATATTTTTTCCTTTTTGGGTGGAGCCATCACATCACGGGCTCGCGGTCTTTTTAACAGAATTGGTATTAAGCGCACTGCTCGCTTCGTATAACCCGTGTAAAAGGTGAGATTATCGCTGTTATGCTACTACAAGCATAACAGCGATTTTTACTACCATATCTTCGCCCGTTTGTTCGGCTCGCGGTAGAGCTTATCTCCCGGCTTCACGCCGAACGATTCAATAAATTCCGGCATATTGGAAAGCGGGCCGTTGATGCGGAACATTGCCGGCGAATGCGGGTCGGTTACAAGGCATTTTTTAAGAAATTCGGGACGGATTATTCCCTGTTCAAATAATGAATAGCCGAGAAAAAACCGCTGTTCGGTACTGAATCCGTCGAGAATCTCCGGAACTTTTCCTTCCTGTGAGCGCTTGAATGCGGCAAAAGCGATAGCGATGCCTCCGAGGTCGGCGATATTTTCCCCAGCAGTAAGCTTGCCGTTTACTCTCATATCGTCAATTGCAATATAACTATCATACTGTTCCTCAATCACTTTCACTTTCGAGTGAAATTTCTTTTTGTCTTCGTCCGTCCACCAATTCTTGAAGTTTCCTTTCGCGTCGAACTGATGCCCTTGATCATCGAATCCGTGCGTAATCTCGTGCCCGATAACTGCGCCGATAGCGCCGTAGTTTACCGCATCGTCGGCGTTCGGGTCGAAGAACGGCGGTTGCATAATGCCGGCAGGAAATACAATTTCGTTCCTCACTAAATCATTATACGCATTCACTGTCGACGGAGTCATATGCCATTCTTTGAGGTCGGGCTTCTTGCCGAGCTTTCGTACCATGCGTTTCCATTCGAACTCATGCGTGCGAAAATAATTGCCGATATAAGAGTCCGGGGTAATTTTCAAGCCTTTGTATCCTTTCCACTTCTCGGGGTAACCGAGCTTGCGGGTCATGGCGTTCAATTTTTTGAGCGCGAGCTTTTTGGTTTTCGGAGTCATCCAGTCGAGGGCTTGGATGCGTTCGCGGTAAGCGGCAAAAAGATTGTTCACAAGTTCGTTTATTTTTTTCTTGGCTTCATGGTCAAAGTGTTTTTCCACATACAGCTTCCCGAGAGATTCCCCGATGGTGCCGTCAATAAAGCCCACAACGCGCTCCCAGAGCGGACGCTCTTTCATAATTCCGGCAAGGGCCGTGCTGTAAAATCTGAAATTCTCGCGTACGAATTTCTTGCTGAGGAATCCGGCAGACCCGTTCAATACGTGCCATTTGAAATACGTCTTCCACTCATTGAGGGGTAAAGAATCTTTTGAACCGCGTAAAAGTTCTCCCGCGCGCTTCATGAAAATCGGCTGAGAGACGATCAGTTCCATCTTTTTGTCTTTCGAACCGCTGACGCCGACAAGTTTCAAATACTTCTCCCAATCAACCCCCAGCGCTTCTTTGGAGAATTTCGCAATCGTGCGCTTATTGTACTGCTTTTCAATATCGCGCCGCTCCACGCGAGTCATGGACGCTTTTGCGAGCTTCGTTTCAATCTTCATAATACTTCCGGTCATTTCCGCCGCCGCCTTCGCGCTTTCACCCGAAATCTTCCACATCGTCGCGATGTATTTCACATACGCTTCTCGCACGCGCTTGGACTCCGCATCGTCTTTCACATAATAATCACGGTCGGGAAGAGAAAGCCCCGATTGTCCGATATAGAGAATGTTGGTGTCATTTTTCCGTTCGTCTTGATCAACATACATGCCCCACAAGGGATTGAACCCTGTTTTGTGGAGAAAAGCGACAAGAGGAACGATGTCCTCCGCGCTTTTGATTCGTTCGATTTTTTTGAAAATCTCCTCAATAGGCTTTGCTCCGTCTTTCTCGCGCTTTGTTTCGTTCATGCCCGCAAGATAGGCATCTCGCACCATTTGTTCGTCGCTTCCTTGCGGTAAATTTTTCTTTTTTGATGTTTCTTCAACTATCACTTTCAATTTCTTTTTATTTTCCTGACGCAAAATATCAAAACTCCCCCACCGCGCTTCCGTCGCGGGAATGGTATTTTGTTTTATCCACCCCCCGCACGAGTAATGAAAAAAATCGTCCGCCGGTCGGACGCTCGTGTCAAGATTGCGGAGGTCAAATCCCCAGTTCTTTGTTTTTGGTTTCTTTTGGTTTTTTGTTTTCATGTGTGTATGGTAACAAAAAATGCAAGTGGCGGAAACTTGACATTTATTATGTATTATGCTAGGATATCACTAGCTATTTTTGAGGCTTTTTTGAACTTTGATTTTGAGGATAAAAATATGTTAAATTTAACGCAATGCGTTACCGCTGAAAATTCTGCGGCACCGGATATTACCACTCTCCATAGCAAACTACCGGCGGAAGAAAATTTCTTGCGGACTCTTGAAATGGTGCGCACGGTTTATTTTGACTGGGGGAAACATTCCCTTCATGTTTTCATTGGCGAAAGCGATGAGAACACGGACGAAAACCCAAAAAATTGGGTAGCCATTGAAGCCGGTCGATTCGCCGAGATTGCAAAAGTAATGGCTGTAACCTCCGCCGACACGGTTGTGGTACTGGCAAGTATGAAAATGGTCGTTATTATTTGCAACAACAAAGAATACGGCCCAAAAACGGATGATGAAAGGATTAACTTTCTAAAAACAATACGCGAATTGGTCCCCGAAATGAAAGTTACGTTTTGGGGTCATCCGGGATAGGTTTCTACCGCCAGATGTTAGACAAAAGCACCGCTCAATGCGGTGCTTTTTTTGTTTTCATGTCATTGATTTTAGATTAGACAGCGCTATTTCCAAAGTTTGCACATGAACTTCAAGATACTCAACTCGTTTCTGTAAAACAGGCGTTTGCGTTTGTTCTTTAAGCGCCGACAATTCATTTTTAATTTCCATTAATTGTTTCTCAACGGCTGAAATTCTAGTTTCCAATAACTCCACATTTCCTGAAAGTTTCGTCAGTTGCTTTTTTATCGCCTTTATTTCAAACTCTATTGAAGTGATTTTTTCGCTCATGCTTGCAATCTGCTCGTAAACCGCATCAACCTTATTTTCAAGCGCGCTAAACCTGTCGGTCGTTTTTTCGGCAAAAGTATCGAATTTATTATCAAGATTGTCATGCTTTCTTTCCAGAGACTGGAGGACATCCCACACCGCTCTCATATTACTGTTATTCTCTTCCATAAGTACGGCAACATAGTCCTTTTGCTCCGTCGTCATTTTGTTGAGTGGCAGTTTTAACTTTTTTATGGGGTTCTTTTTCATACGCGTATCATAGCAAAAAATGCAGGCGGCGGAAACATTGACATTACTATCTGTTTATGATAGAAATAACTTGGCTCTCCCCCCTCAACTTTTTGGAGAAAATCTATGGAAACATCGAACTTAAAACTTTTGTTCCTTAAAAAATTTATTACTATCTTGCATTTTCTCGGTCTGACAAATTTGAATAAAGACCAAATTAAAAAGCTTAAAGACTTTTAAGCGCTGTGGACACCGCCGGCATTTTGTTTACAAGATGTCGGTTTTTTTGTCACCCCTTATACTTATACTAATCCCATATACTTATTTCGGCCGCAAGGTGGGAAAAAGTATAACCTCCCGGATATTCTTCGTATTCGTCAAAAGCATCACCATCCGGTCAATGGAAAGCCCTGCGCCGCCCGCGGGGGGCATGCCGTATTCCATGGCTTCAATGTAGTCTTCGTCTTTGGGCTGGGCTTCTTCGTCCCCCTCCCCTCGATTTTTTTCCTGATCGGTAAACCGTTCGCGCTGGTCTATCGGATCGTTCAACTCTGAAAAGCCGTTTACGACTTCAAGTCCGCCGACTACCAACTGGTAACGGTCAATCATTTCGGGGTTATTTTCCTGCTTCTTGGCAAGGGGAGAGAATGCCACGAGATAATCCACGATAAACGTCGGCTGAAGAAGATTCGGGCGGACATGTTTTTTGTATATGGAATCGAAAATCTTTTCAATGCCGTCGCCTTTCGGAACATCCAAACCGAGTTTTTTTGCATGAGCGTACACTTCGTCAAAAGAGAGCTTTTCCGGATTTTTGATCTCAGTATATTTCTCAATAAGCGAAAAGAACGATACGACTTCAAACTTTTTTCCGAAATCAATCGTTTCGCCGAAAAATTCCACTTCCGTTTTTCCGGTCACATTTTTTACGACGCTCCGCAAAAGTTCCTCAATGAACGGCATATATTTCTTGGCATCCGCATAGGCTTCATAAAATTCAACGATGGTAAATTCGGGATTGTGTGTTACATCAATGCCCTCATTTCTGAAAAGCCGTCCAAGCTCGTACACTTTTGGGAAACCGGCAATGAGAAGTTCTTTCAAGTAGAGCTCCGGCGCAATGCGAAGAAAAAGCCCCATATCAAGCGCATGGTGATGGGTTTCAAAAGGCTTGGCTGTTGCGCCGCCAGCAAGCGGCTGAAGTATCGGCGTTTCGGCTTCAAGGTAGCCCGCGGTATCAAACGCGCGGCGCAGTTCCGCCACGAATTTTGAACGAAGGATGAAACGCTCGCGCACTTCATCGGAAGATAAAATATCAAGATAGCGTTTTCGGAATCGCTCTTCCACATCCGTAAGTCCCGCCCATTTGTCGGGTAACGGACGGAAGCTTTTGGAAAGCATTTTCCAGTTTTTGACGGCGAGCGTTTTCTCTCCGCGTTTGGTAGTGAAGAGCGTTCCCGTTATTTGAACAAAATCGCCCATATCCGCCGTGTCGCGGAAAAGCGTGAACACCGATTCCTCCATCTCATCTTTTTTGAAAAGCCCCTGGAATGTCCCGGTGCCGTCATTGAAATTAAAAAAAATAAGGCCGCCGGTGTCCCGAAGCGCCATAATGCGCCCGACGAGCGTAACACTCTTTTTTTCTTCCACAAACGCCTCAAACTTTTCGAGAATTCCCGAAATGGAACAATCCCTGTCCGTAGAAACCGGATAGGGATTCATTTCGCTCTCTTTCAAGAGTTCAAGTTTTTTCATCCGCTCCGCGCGGACTTCGTCAAGAAAAGACATTAAAATTTATTTTACTTCCACAATGGTATACGCCATCTCTCCGCTCGGAGTTTTGAAAGAAACG
Source organism: uncultured Candidatus Saccharibacteria bacterium (assembly GCA_964410165.1). Classification (GTDB taxonomy): domain Bacteria; phylum Patescibacteriota; class Minisyncoccia; order Phycocordibacterales; family CAIJYI01; genus CAIJYI01. Next base: position 13,474 of record CAYPFT010000024.1, on the reverse strand, counting down.
CTTTCGCCTTTCTTTTTTCCAATGAGCGCGTTTCCCAAAGGAGATTTGTTGGACAGTTTCCCTTTCGACATATCCGCTTCCTCTGTTCCGACCATCTCATAGGTCTGATCTTTGTCGGTACCCTCTTTCCGCACTACCACCACCGAACCCATGGAAACGATGTCGGATTGCTTGTGTGATACGATTGATGCGGACTTCAAAAGCACCTCAAGCATGGCGACCCGATCCTCAAGTTCTCCCTGTTTATTGCGTGCCTCGTGATACTCCGCATTTTCAGCCAAATCCCCCAAAGACTTCGCATACTCAAGATCCGCAAGGACTTTTTTCCGCCCTTCCGAACGCAAGTACTCGAGTTCTTTGGTGAGCTCGTCAAACTTCTCCTGACTCAAGTATTCTTTGTCATCGTTCATAGTGTTTCATATTATACAGCATTGAAAAGAAAAAACAAGGCGGCGGCGTCTTTTTATTGGTGTTCGCTTTTAATCCTCCCCCCAAGCGTGCGCAATTCATCAAGAAACGCTTTTCCCTGCTCGGGCTTAGGCACCACGTCTTCAAGCCCTTTGCCGGGGGGGTTGCCATGCCATTCATAGCGCCTTTCCGCAAACGGAACGCCTTTCCCGGGGATGGTGTGCGCTATAATCATCGTCGGTTTGTCGAACATCGCCTGCGCTTCGCCGACTGCCATATTCATCGCCGTAAAATTGTGTCCATCCGCTTCAATAACGTGCCAGTTGAAACTCTCAAATTTCGCTTTCAGGTTTTCAAGCGGCATGATGTCTTCCGTAAAGCCGTCAATTTGGATGTTGTTGCGGTCAATGATGCCGATGAGATTGCCGAGCTTCTCCTTCCCCGCCTGCATCGTGGCTTCCCATATCTGCCCGCAATCAAGCTCGCCATCGCCCATGAGGCAGTAAAAAAATTTCGAAGAATGCTTTCCTTCATTTATCCGCTCCGCAAGCGCCATGCCGACAGCCTGCGAAAGACCAGAGCCGAGCGGCCCGGAACTCGTTTCAAGCATCGGGAGAAATTCGCGATGAGGATGCCCCTGAAGCCGGCTTCCGAACTTCCGGAGCGTCAGCGCCTCTTCCACGGGGAAATATCCCGCATGCGCCATGGTGGCGTACAACACGGGACAGATGTGGCCGTTTGAGAGAATCAATCGGTCGCGATCTTTCCACATCGGGTCTTTTGAATCGTTTCGGAGAACGTGAAAATAGAGGAGCGTAAAAATATCCGCCATGCCAAGCGGCCCCGCCGTATGCCCCGATCCCGCGGCAAGCAGCATGTCAATAATCGTCATGCGAATCTCGTTCGCCTTTTCTTCCAAAAATTTTATTTTTTCATCGTGAAGATGTTGCATCATAGAGTATTAGCGGGAGTTGTAATGTCCTATTTATGCGAGTTGTAATGTCCTTTCTATTACCCCCACTCGTTCATCAAGTTTTTTGTGCTCCGTTTTTGTGGCATAGTGCGTCACCCGATTGTCCGCTTCTTTATCCATGCGATTTTCAATGTTCTGAACGCGCGCGGTGAGATTTTCTTCTACGGTATTGACCTGCGCATGCATCATCTCAAAACCGGTGTCCATTTTTTGATTCAGCTTTTCGTTTGACTCTTCAATTTTGGTAATAAGTTCAGACCGAACAACCTCAAGCTTTTCAGTGAAGTCTTGGGTGATCTTCTCGGTAAGCTGTACGGAAACAACCTCAAGCTTTTCAGTGAAGTCTTGGGTTACTTTTTGGATTATCTTGTCCGCAAATTTTTCCATTGTTTCTTCGTTCATGATTTTTGTATTTCTAATTTTTTAAACGCTTCAATCGTCTGTTCTATACTATCGCTTCCGAATATCGCCGACCCCGCCACCAAGCGGTTCGCGCCCGCCTTAAGAAGAGGCGGTGCGTTCTCAAGACTTACTCCGCCGTCTACGCTTATTATAATATCCGGGTATGATTTCCGCAAATTTTCTATCTTCTCTAAAACCCGGCTGTCAAAAGGATTGCCCTGATACCCGATCGTGGCAATGCCCATGAATTGCACGAAATCCAAGCCATTTTCAATAAGCGGGAAAAGTTTATTGTTTTCAGTATCAATATTTATTGCCGCGCCAATCTCCACTACGCCTTTCCATTCTTCGATAATGTTCCGAAATTTAGAAGTCGCCTCGACGTGTACAATGACTCGATGAAAGCCGGCGTTCACGAAATTTGCGAAATAATCTTCCGGCTCAAGAATCATAATGTCCGCTTCATAATCAATGTCTTTCCAGTACGGGAGGCCGACCTCGCCGCTCGCCACCTTATCAAAACTTTCTCCCTGCCCTTCAAGATACGGCCAGCTCTTTGAAGGCGTCAACCGCCCGTCCATAATATCCATCTGTATCGTCTTCACGAACAAATGCACCGCTTCCACTTGGGCAACGATGTCTTCAAAACTTTTCGGCATTATTGCGGGGATGATTTCCATGGATTTAGATTTGGAGGTGAGTCCTCCTCTTGGAGGTCTCACCTCCAAATCTTTCACTTATTTATTTTTTCTATCTTCTCAATCCTTTGCACATGCCGTTCTTCTCTCGAAAAAGGCGTACTGAGCCACAACTCCACCGCCGCTTTCGCTTCGTCTTCGGTCAAAAAGCGTGCGCCGAGAGAAAGGATGTTCGCATCATTATGCTCGCGCGAAAGCCGGGCAATGTCGAGTGTTCCTCCATAATACACTGCCGCGCGGACATGGGGAAATTTGTTCGCCGCCATCGCCTCCCCCTGCCCGGATCCGCCGAGTATAATCCCCCGCGCGTTTTCGTCGGCGGAAACTTCCTTAGCCACCGGCGCTATAAAATCGGGATAATCGTCGCCCTTGTTGTATTCATGCGCGCCACAATCAACAATCTCGTGTCCGAGAGACTGAATGAATGGAATGAGCTTTTGCTTCAACTCGAACCCCGCGTGATCTGTGCCGATGTAGATTTTCATGGAATACTTGACAAAATAATATGTATAGTATACAATTTAATTGAGGCTTTAGCTCTTTTTTCATCAACTTTTAAGAGGGGTCACTATGAGTATCTTCCAATGGGCTGCGCTAATATTACTTACTATCGCATTTGTGTGTGAAAACGCTACTTTAGCGGTGATAGCGGTCATATGCAACCTTTTATCCATACTTTTATCCATAACCGAAAAAGAAAAAGGGTAATAATTTTCTGCTTCAAGGGCGTATCTTAACCGATACGCTCTTGTTTTTTACAAAAAACTCCCCATCTTTACCACATGCTCCACCAGCGCCGCCGTGTAGCCCATCTCGTTATCATACCATGCACAGACTTTTACCAAATCCCCCGCCACCACCTTCGTAAGTCCGAGATCGGCGATGGAGGCATAGTGCTCTCCGACGATGTCCGCGGAGACGAGCGGCTCGTCCGTCGTTGCGAAAACTTTTTTCCAGCGATCTTGTTTCGCCGCTTCGCGCAAGATGTTGTTCACTTCTTCCACGCTCGTCTCTCGCTTCGCCACGAAGGTAACGTCCGCGATGGAGCCGGTAATGACCGGCACCCGGAATGCGAGACCGTCAAACTTCCCTTCAAGTTCGGTAATGGCTTGCGTAACCGCTTCTGCCGCGCCGGTGGTGGACGGGACGATGTTTGCCGCACCAGCCCTGCCACGGCGGAAATCTTTCGCATCCGGAGAATCCACGAGCTTTTGCGTCGCGGTATAGCCGTGTACCGTTGAGAGCATCGCTTTTTCAATACCAATCGCCTCGTGAAGAATCTGCACCACAGGACTTGCGGAGTTCGTCGTACAAGAAGCGTTTGAAGAGATCTGGCAGGTGCCGAGCTTTTCTTCATTGATGCCCATAAGCACCGTTGAACAGCCAATCCCCTCGGGCGCATCTCCTTTGACCGGTGCGGAAATAACCACTCTTTTCGCGCCGGCGTCAAGATGCACTTTTGATTTTCCGTAGGTGGTAAAAAATCCGGTGGATTCAAGAACGATATCAATCCCCAGCTCACCCCACGGAAGATTTATCGGGTCTTTTTCGCTGAAGACCTGAACATCCTTTCCGTTTACCACGAGATATTTTTTACCATTCTCTTCTTTTGTGCCGACTTCAAGACCGCTCCGCCCGTAGGCGCTGTCATATTTCAAAAGATACGCAAGGTTCGGCAAATCGCCCAAATCATTCGCCGCAACGATTTCAATCTCGTCCCTCGCGTGCGCAATTTTCAAAAACGCCCGCCCGATTCGCCCCAAGCCATTAATGGCAACTTTTATTTTTGTCATAGAAATAAACTGATGAAATGTATAATGGGTATATTATAGCAGAAATTACCGGTTGGCAAAAAGAAAAAGAGGAAAAGAGCGGCACAAATGCCGCCAAAAAATCAGGGATGTATTTTTTTACGATCCGCTATCATCCGCGGAGGATTGTTCCTGCGTGGTTGCCGTGCCGAGTCCGATCATATTCATTCCTTTTTCAACCAAGCCGCTCATGGCTTCGCCGCTGAGAAATCCCTGCAAATAGGCATTCATGAAAACCGCGCCGATCCCGAAGCCCGCAAGAAACATGATAAGTCCGAACAAGAATCGCCCTTTCTTTTTTTGTTTCTGCCCGCGCATCGCGGAAAGCGATGAAGCTGTTTGAAAACCGGGGGCATTGAACATCACCCCTGCCGGCCCTCCGACGGACGGCATGGAACGCAGGGACGGCATCAAAACCGGGGACGGGGACACGGAGGCAGGCTGGACGGGTGCTTTATTGAAAGAAAGCGCCGGAGAAAAGCCAACCGGCGGCCTCCCACCCTGAGGAAATTCCAATGGTTGCGGCGCCTGTGCCTGAGAAAAACCGCCCGTATTCGGAACAACCGAAAAAGGCGCGACCGGCTGTACGACCGACGGGGGCTGATAGGCCGCCGGAGCGGAATTTGACAGCCCGGGAAAAGAAATATCCGCCATGGGCTTTGCGACCGCCGGAGTCATCGGCTGAAAAACGGCGGGCGGCGCTTTTTGAGAACCGGGTGCGGAAACGCCCAGAGCATCCCGCGCGCCCATTCCGGCAAGCCCGCCGGAAGCAAACCCCGCCGTGGTCCGATACGGATCGTTTTGGAGAATTTCTTTTGGGCGCGCCATTTCGGAAGCAAAAGCGGCACTCGGCTCCATACTCTTCGGTTGTTCTACGTGCGACATTCCGGGCGGAAAAACAGCCGGCTCGACACCGCTTGAAACTGCTTTCATTAATTCCGATGCCGGAGCAAAAGCGCCGGAAGATTTTCCTTCTTTCTTCTCTTCGTTTGGAAAAACAGCGGCTCCCGCGTTCTTCATTACTGAAGGAAACGATGTGCCGGAAAAATTAACCGCCTCGAATGCCTCCTCAACATCCTTCTCATCCCACCCGCCTTGGGTGATGAGTATGTCTTTTAATTGCTCTTTTGTGGAACCTTTCGCGGCCTGTTCTTTTATAAAAGAAAGTATTTCGTTATTAATCATAATAAGGAGAAAAAATTATGCGTTTGTCCGCACTATGTGGACGCCGATATTTTGTAATCTTTTCTCTATAGTAGCATATCCACGATCAATATAGTATACGTTGTGGATAACTGTCTCTCCCCGCGCGATGATTCCGGCGATGACGAATGCATATCCGGTGCGAATATCCGGGCTTTCAAGCTCGCGGCCTTTGAGCGCGCTCGGACCTTTTATCATGGCGCGATTCGCATCCCATATCGTAATGTCTGCTCCCATGCGCACAAGCTCGGCCGTGTAATTGAGTCGTCCTTCAAAAAGGGTTTCAAACACGAGCGACTCGCCAAGCGCTTGGGTCAAGAAAACTACCATCGGCGATTGGAGGTCGGTGGAAAATCCGGGATACTCATGCGTTTTGATATTGAGCGCGCGTAAATCAGCATTTGAAAAAGCGCCCCCAAGAACACGAATGGTTTTTTTACCCACTTCTAATTTCACGCCCGAGTATTGAAGCATCTCAATAAGAGCACTCGCATGTTCGGGCTCACAATTTTTTATGAGGAGGTCTTTCGCCGCAAGCGCGCCGAGGATGAGGAAGCTCCCCGTTTCCAAACGGTCGGGCGGAGTCTGGTATGCCTTCCTTTTTGCACGTAATTTTGGCCCCCCGATAATTTCAATGGTGGGGGTGCCTGCGCCTTTTATTTTCGCGCCGCATGAAACGAGAAATTCCGCGAGACTCACGATCTCCGGCTCCATCGCGCAATTTTTGAGTATGGTCTTTCCTTTCGCCAGCACCGCCGTCATCATAAATGTTTCGGTCGCGCCGACGCTCTGATTTCTAAAAAAAATCTCCGTGCCTTTGAGGCCGTTTTTCGCCTCAATAAAATAGCGTCCGTCTTTTTCTTTCACGGTCGCCCCCATTTTTTGGAAACCCTCCAAGAAGAGGTCAATCGGCCGCGCACCGATGACGCACCCGCCCGGATGCGGAAAAGAGATTTTCCCGAGCCGCGCGAGAAGTGGTCCCGACACGACGATGGACGCGCGAAACCGTTTGGAAATGTCCGCCGGCATATCGGAGAGAAGATTTTTCCCGCACGTAAGTTTCCGCGTATCTTTGTTTTTCTCAACCCCTACGCCAAGCGCCTCAAGCAATTCTTCCATACGCGAAACATCTTCAATGTCGGGAACGTTCTTAAGCACCACCTCGTCAGAAAAAAGAAGCGATGCCGCCATCGCCTTAAGTACCGCATTTTTCGCCCCGTTCACGGAAATTTCCCCCGAAAGAGTCTTCTCCCCGCCAAGTCCCTGTATGATAAATTTTTCTTTCATCGCTGTTACAATTATCTCGACTCCACTAAAAAAGACATGGGAGAAAGCGCTGACTTCCGCATGTCCGATTGAAACTTGCGCGGGAATCGCGAAGAAGCGTCGAGAATTTCTATCCCGATGATTTTTTGTTTTGCATCGTAGTCAAAAATCACGCCTTCGCGCACCTCATCGCTTTCCGCATATGGCGCATCGGAAAGCTTGATTAGGAGCACATCTTCATTTTTGCTGTAACGAATGTTCATGGTTTTGTAAAATATTTTGATACTTTTGATGTTATAAAAGCGGTGATGACTTTTTTCGGTGTTTTTTCACCTTCCGAAATTACAACAATGACGTACTTCTTTCCGCTTTTCGTGAATTTTCGAATGGAACGAATCCGACCATCACCTTGCCGGAATGTCTCTTGCGGAACCTCCACAACCTTTTGCACCAGCTTCTCGGAAATATTGCGTTCTTTCATCTGAAACCGCGCATGGTCTGAAATCATGAAACTGAAACTGGACATGTTCGCCATTGTACTACTTTTCGTGTGAAATTGCAAAAAATTCTTTCACATCCCGCAAAACCTCCGCCGGATGTTCGATGGGGTTTACTCTCTCATAGTGTTTAAGGATTCGCCCGTCTTTGCCGATGAGGAACGATTCGCGCACTAGCCCCATGTATTTCTTGCCATACATGGATTTTTCTTTCCAGACGCTGTATTTTTCCACCACTTTTTTGTCTTCATCCGAGAGGAGGGTGAAATTGAGCGACTCCTTGTCACAAAATTTTTTATGCGATTTGACGCTGTCGATGCTTACGCCCAACACGACGATGCCGATTTTTTTGTATTCTTTCGCAAGGTCGCGAAACCCTTGCGCTTCCGTTGTACATCCGGATGTCATGTCTTTGGGGTAAAAATAGAGAAGGACGATTTGCCCCGCATAATCCGCGAGCGAGTGATTTTTCCCGTCCTGATCCGGGAGCTTAAATGCGGGCGCTTTTTTGCCCTCCCATTCGTTCATCTTTGTTTTAGTTTTTGTTTGCATAAAATAATATTTTTATTTACCTGTTAAATTGAAGCACCCATTTGAAATCACAAAACACAAATTACAAGCTCCAAACAAATCACAAGACTCAAAATTCAAAATCTTAAACGCGATGCGGGTGTTTGGAATTTGTAATTTGGGTTTTGTGGTTTTGTTTTTTACGCGATATTGTGTAGTATGATACTAAACGTATGATACATTATTTATAATGAAGTTTACACCGCCAATATGTTACATCAACAAATAAAAGATGAAATTAAAAAATCGATGATGGCGAAAGACGCGCTTCGGCTTGAAACGATGCGCGGACTTCTCGCCGCTTTCACGAACGAACTCGTGGCGACGAAGCGCACTCCGCAAGAAATGCTCACCGACGAAGAAGCGCAGAAGGTCATCAAACGCGCGGCAAATCAGCGCAAAGACTCCATCGAGCAATTTGAAAAAGGCGGACGCCCAGAACTTGCGGAGAAAGAAAAAGCGGAACTTGTCATTATTGAAACATTCCTTCCTCAAATGATGAGTAAAGATGAGATACGAAAGATTGCTGAAGCCAAAAAAACGGAACTCGGCGCGGACGATAAATCAAAAATGGGGATGTTCATGGGCTCGCTTATGAAAGAATTAAAAGGCCGCGCTGACGGCGGAGATGTTAAAGAAGTGGTGGAAAGTTTATTTTGAAAAATGACAATAAAAAAACTTCTTAAACAGCTCCCTGCCGTTTAAGAAGTTTATGCCGGTGATTACACCGGCGTTGTTACGGTAATTGCGCCATTAACAACGGCAAGAACGCCTTGCGGGGAAATATCTCTTTTCCCAAGACTCGGACGCCTATTGTTAATCCAGCGCTGAAAGCGAGTGCCATCCGGATTAAATATGTTAACCATGCCGGCGGCATTGATAACGATGTGTCTTTCGTTGCCGTCAGTCGGGTTTTCATACCCCTCCACGCCCCAAAAATTACGAAGGCAAAGCTCAGAAAGCGCTTCGTATCCTTCGTCAATGAACGTTATTTTTTGGTCTCGAGAGAAACTGAAAAAACAAATGGTTTTCCCATATGGGGCATACTCTACATTATGCCCAGCATACCGAAACCCGCGCGCTTCAAGCGCGTCCAAAAAAACACTTCCGACAAGAACATCGGTTTTTCTTAAAAGAAATTGTACGCCTTTGCGGCGTAGATTTTTCTCGCGTGGATTATGAACATCTCCGCGAATACACGCGGGGATAGCACAGTCTGCGATACTGAATCTCAAGATGACTGTATTTATACAGGCATCCAATTTACCGAACCTTCTTCTGGTGCTCATGACCATCTCCTCTGTGAAAAATTTCAAAAAACATCCCTGTCTCCGGGTAAAATTACCCGACCTTAAATCAGCTTTTAGTGTAGCATACTATGCTACACTTTGTCAAGTGCGAACGCATTTTCAATCAAAAACTCTCCTATCTTCGTCCGTCGAAGTCCCGAAAGCGTTGCCGGGTACCCGAGCCGTCTTCCCAGTTCTTCGCCGAGCGTCCGAATATATGTCCCGCTCGAAACTTCCATTTCAATTTTAAGAACCGAGCCGTCAACACCCAACAACCGTGCGAAAATCACCTCCATTTCTTTTATTGGAGGAGTTACGTTTTTTTCTTCTTCCGTAAGCTCCGCACCTTTTTCTTTTTTGCGAGCCAGTTTGTAGAGCGGTCTTCCGCCGATTTTTATCGCCGAGTACATCGGCACGGGGAGCAAATGTTTCCCAATCATGCCCGCAATCACTTCGCGGATTTTTGCTATTTTCTCTTTGGGAATTTCCGACACGTTCGCCTCTTCAATCACCCGTCCTTCCACATCGCCCGTATCCGTCTTCTTTCCGAGCAAAACATCGGCAACATACACTTTCGGCAACTTCAAAAACTCGCTCATCTTTTTCGTCCCTTCATTCACCCCGATTATCATCAACCCCGAAGCCATCGGGTCAAGCGTCCCCGCATGCCCCATTTTCCGAATCCCGAGCTTTCTCCGTAAAATACGAATCACATCAAACGACGTGATGCCTTTCGGTTTGTCTACGAGGAGGATGTTCCCGGAAATGGTCATACTCTTTTCTCGATTTCTTTATATATTGTAGAACGGTGTCCTATTATCACTATTTTTACTAACCGTTTTTCCATTTTGAAGATTACGCGATAATCACCCACGCGCAATTTGCGATACCCCTTGAGCGAACGACGGAGCGGTTTGCCGTAGAGTTCCGGAAAAAGCGAGAGACGTGTTTCAATTGCCGTTTTTATTCGAATTCGCCATGATGAAGAAAGGCGTGGAATATCTTCCCGCGGAACAATCTCGTGATATCGAATCTCAAAGTTTCTTAGGGCTCTTCCACAAAGAACTTCCTCAAGATTGGTTTCAGATTTCCGTAAGATTTGATTTTTTGGATTGAGAAAATTTTGAGACATATCGAGATATGATGAGAAATTTTTGATTGAGAAAAAATCAAAGATTGCGGAAATCTGGAAGCAAGATGGGGAAGTTCTTTGTGGAAGAGCCCTTTAGCCCCATGCTTTTTCGTGAGAGACGAACCGGGCGTTCTTGGTATCTCGCTTTCTCGCCATTTTCTCCCATGCCTCATCCTCCTCAATCTCAAGCGCGATCTCAAGAAGCGAGGCGGCTTTCGTTGCCTCTGGAACATTATCCCGTCGTGCGATATCACTGAGCATCCCTTCTATTTCCGGAGACAGGGTGATGTTTATTCTTTTCTTTATAGTGGGCATATTCGTTATTATTTTTTAAGTGTATCAAAAGTGTATCATATTTGTACCCCTCAAGTCAAGCAGAAAAAAGTTAAATAGTAAAATTCCGCACCGAATATAAATCCTCCGTGTTTTCTTCCTCGCGCGTTTCTTCAGGCGGTTTGTCGTTTAAGGCAATTTGTTCCAAAAGAGGATCCTCGATTTCCGGTTCCGGTTCTTCCGGCGCTTGTTCCATTACCCTATTGCTCTCTTGTTCCAATGTTTTCGCCTTTTCTATTTCCGCCATCGCTTCCAAAACGCCCGGCATAACGTTTTGCTTCACTACAGAACGAGCGGCGTCCCTATTTTCAATGAATTTATCCATGAGAGCCGTGGCGCTCTGCTCTCGCGCTTTCTCTACAATCTCCCAAATGCCGCGGAGGTCTTCGTTCGAGAAGAAGTCAATGACCATTTTCCCGCCGTTCTCTTTTCTTTCGATGCGCACGCGCGTGCCGAGACGCTCGGTGAATTTCTCTTCAAGCTCCACGAGTTCCGGGTCTTGGAACAAATCTTTTTTACGGATGCGCTCATACGCGACCTTGCGAGCGATGGCTTCCGTCTCCCGCACGGTCAGCTTTTTGTACAGCACTTCTTTGAACAGCACGGTTTGTTCTTCGGGGCGGTCGGCGAGCATGAGTATCGGACGGGAATGCCCTTCGGAAATTTTTCCGGCCGCGATGGCATCAAGAATGTCCTGCGGCAATCCCAAAATACGGATTGTGTTCGTGACATACTCGCGGCTCCGTCCCACCTTCTTTCCTATCTCGGCATGCTTGAAATTAAATTCCGAGGCAAGCTTCGCGAACGCGCGAGCGCGGTCAATCGGATTCAAGTCTTCGCGCTGAAGATTCTCGATGATGGCGAGTTCGAGCTTCATGCGGTTGTCGTCCTCGCCGTGGCGAATGACCGCCGGCACTTGCTTGACCCCCGCAAGCCTCGACGCGCGCAAACGCCGCTCGCCCGCGATGAGCTCATACTCCACCCCCAAGCCCCCGTCTTCCTTCTCAAACTCAAGCCGCGTTACCACAAGCGGCTGTAGCACGCCGTACTGGCGGATGGAATCCGCAAGCTCGCGCAAACGCCCCTCGTCGAATTCCTTTCGCGGCTGATAGGGATTGGGCTTTATTTTGTCTGTGTCTATCCAAAAAATTGAATCGTATATTTGCGGCATAGCATTGTTTATTTACCCCCGAATTGCGGAATGTATAAAATTTTCAATGTCTGGTTGAGCACAGCGACCCGAGGACTTGAAAATTTTATACATTCCGCAATTCGGAGTGTCTTTCTTTCATTTTATCATGCTTGGAGTATTCGAGCAAAAAAAACGTCGTAGGCGTAGGTTTTCGTCGTATTGTTCCCGTTTACGGCGTTGGTGACGGTTGCGGAGGTGAGGCGGTTCAGGTCGTCGTACGCATAGACGGTCGTCTTCGCGCTGTCCGTTCCCGACGCATCAATGATTTGGGTGATGTTGCCGTTGTTATCGTAGACGTAGGTGGAGTCTTGGAGTACGGCGGGAGTGGGAGGGCTTGAGGTGTAAGTCACTTCAAGAATCGGGTCGGTGGTGGTGCCGGCGTATTCGGATGTTCGTACCGTCAGCTGGTCGTACTGTCCGGAGGAGCCGACGAAGGGAGTGTTGGTAATGTCGTGGCCTTCACGGAGGGCGAGTTTGGAGGTTTTTTGAGCAAGGGAAAAAGACGGGGTGAGGAGAGCGAGGAGGAGGGTGAGGGTGAGGAGGGGTTTAGGCATTTTTTGTTTCTATTAAAGTTACGAAACAGAGTTCATCAGTTTCTCGGAATATTTATTAAGCTCAATACGTGGATTGATACGCTTCAATTCTTTAATAAGAGCGGCGAGAGTTTTTTCGGGAAAGATGGTGATGCGAAGTTCAATATATTTCGGTGCATTGTTCTTATCTTTGTAGAAGATGTACAGGGAGCGAAACGATTTCTTTGCCGCTTTGTATGTCGGTTGGTCGTTGATTTCGGTGATGGAGTTAATATCTATCGTACGGCGGTAAAAAAGAAGGTAGACGAATTTTAGGGTGGTGTTGGTGATGGAGGCGTAGGAGAACAAGGTGATGAGCAAAATCACAAAGGTGAAAAAAATGACTATACCAATAGATCCCACCATGTACACATGTGTATTGAGAGCTTTAGACTTCTCACCAAAAATCATGAGTGCCCCAGCAATTATAAACACAATAGCGTTTCTCCAATCTGTTCTAAAAATTTTCATAGATTATGGATTTTTGTTATTAGTAACACCAAGAAAGACTGTTTGCCGTCTTATCGCTCGACACAGCAGAAGATTTCATTAAATATGCGGGAGTAGACGCATTCGTAATACTTGGCACAGATACACTGCGCTGAGAATTAGACGAACTGTTGATTATCTTATCCGTACCACCCTTAACGCCGGAGTAATAAAGACCGGCACTAAAGTCGAGAGCTGCCTCGCCAGCATACTGTTGAGCATGCGCCCCTGTGTAATAGATACTGCTAAAAATATTAGTTGCTTGTACGCCACTGGTTTGAGGCAGACTCTTCGAATAACCCGCGGTGAGACCCGTTACTGCACTATCGGCAACGGCATTCACAGTACTTTGAGATGTAATTTTTCCATCGCGAGAATAACTTTTATATAGCGAAGATACACCCGCCGTACCTGCGCCAAGCAACGGAGAATATGCTGATGTTGCACCAATAGCAGCTCCTGTTCCTATGGCACCTGCATACGTTCCCAAACTACTTAAACTACCAGCCCTGAAATCAGACATTCCCTGCGATACACCACCCGCAACTCCTCCAAACAACCCCCCAAGCGCTATGACCTGCGGAACAAACCGCCCATTCGGATCACTCTTCGTAATCGGATTATCATTCGCATAAGAAT
>CAYPFT010000023.1:0-22766 GCA_964410165.1 uncultured Candidatus Saccharibacteria bacterium | reverse complement strand
TTTTCTCTCCCTTCCTCCCTCCTCCCGGAATTACTTGGCGGTTCGACCGCCAAGTCAACATATTGCAAAAATCCCCGTGGGTGGGAACCTGGGGACTTTACGCGTATGCTTTTTGCCGCTTGGCTTTACAGAGTTTGGAAAGATGCTTGCGAGCTGGTGGCTTGATTCCCTACAGCGTCCTTGGATCCGACAATGTAATAATAGGTCGTACTCGCCATAAGTCCGGAAAGGGCTGTTTCGTGCAATGTTGTAAGGGTAACATTATTTACCATTGTAGTGAGAGTGGTTGAAGCGATATCAAGCGGATTTACTCCTCCATACCAAACCGTACTGTCAGCGATCTCGTTCGTATTCCACGTAATTTTAGCGGTTGATGCGGTAATCATGCCCGCTGAAACGCTTGAAATAGTCGGCGCTATCGTGTCAGGGGTCGTTGTCCCAGTACCGCCTCCTCCGGAGCAAACGCCGAGCGTATCGCCGTGCGCCACATGCGCCGGAAGTGCGGGGGCGGCAATGGTAATCGTTTCTCCCGAATTATGGCAGATGGTAACTTTTTCGGTTCCGGCTCCCGTAGTTTTCGGGGACGTGGATCCGGAAACCCCCAGATCACAGATGCCGCCGATGCATTTGCCTTGTCCTTTCACACCGGACAAAAGCTTAAGCTGTTGCCGCGTTTTCGGGCCAACCACGCCGACGGCATCAATCCCATGCTTCTTTTGGAGCCGCTTTACGGCATTCTCGGTTGCATGTCCGAAGAATCCCGTTACCAGCCCTTCAGGATAAATATCGGGGAAAGCCTGCAAAAATTCCTGCAGTTCGGTAACATCTTTTCCCTTTGACCCGAATGCGAGCGAACGCGTAAGCGCCAATTCTTTTTTTACGGCTGCTATCTCGGTTCGCGCTGAGGAAATTTGCGTCTGAAGCGCCGCTACCTGCGCCAAAAGCGCTTGCACCTGCGCCGTTAATTCCGCAACGGACGAAGAAGAACTCTCCGCCGAAGCGAACGGTGCGGAAGAAAAGAACATTCCCGCCATAAGCAGTCCCGCGATATATCTGTTTTTATTTTTTTTCATCATATTTTTTCTTTACTTAGGACTTACGCACAAGCCGGAAGATTTGGCGGTGAGTCCTCCTCTTGGAGGTCTCACCGCCAAATCTTTGACTTTCAGCGTTCGATTTTGGCGGTTTCACCTCCAAGAGGAGGAGAAACCGACCAAAATTTATGCCGAAGCCGTATGTTGTCGCAACTGTGCGTAAGTCCTATTATTATTAAAGTCTCGGTACAATAATATCAACTTGTCCGGGGCCTTCCGTATTACCGACAGTTCTCTGTAAAAATCCGATAATTCCCCAGATGGTAACCAGTACGAATATGGCAATTGTTCCCCAGATCATGATGCCTCGTCCTTGCTCCTTTTTTTCATCGTTGCCGGAATTTAAGGCATATATCGCCAAACCGTAAAAAAATGCCACAAAAGCGAGAGATACGAGGGCGGCGGCGGCGAGTCCGGCGATATTGCCGACAACGGCAATGAATGTTTGAAGCGTTGCCGCTTGCGCAAAAGCGGGGATGAATGATGCCGCCGCAATAAAAATAATTTTTTTATTCATGGGACTCTTCTTCATTTTCTCTTCTATTGCGGTATGCCGGTACCGAATTCTCCCAAATTTATGCCGAAAGTATTAACGATAATGCGCATTATTCCAAATACGCTTATCATGATAAACATCCCGGCAAGACCCCACAACATATGCTTATGACCGGTGGCGCGATCCTCGGGGCTTCTGCCAAAATAATATCGCAACAGTCCAATAAGAAACCACGCGGTCGCCAAAACAAACAAAAATCCTATAAACGGGTTTATTATATAGGTATTGATGTTTGCGATAAGCTGGTCCACATTCCCTGCGGCGGCATAAGCGGTGTTCACAAAATTAAACATGGAAAAAACGGGTGTTATTAAAGAACAAATCAGGTGCCATAACTGCCATAACTGCCGCTGACGGAAGAAGGGCTGACATCGGGTAATTCTATATTTATATTCGACGGGCCCTGCGTGTTCCCCACCGTCTTTTGCAAGAATCCGATGATTCCCCAGATGGTAACGAGAACGAACATGGCGAGAACGCCCCAAATCATAATATTTTTCCCTTCGGCCTTTCTCTCTTCATCCCCGGCATTCAAAACATATTTCGCGAGACCGAAGAAGAAAAAGACTATGGCCAAAGTGGAAACAATCGGCACGAGCAAATTGACGATATTGCCGATAGTTCTGACGAAAGATGTCAAGTCCCCCTGCGCCGAGGCGAAAAACGGCGTTGCCAATCCCGCAAGCGCAATATATATGATGGAAGTTTTATGCTTCATAAAATAAAAAATTTAATAATGATAATAAATGGTTTTTAATTACCTGTACCTTTCGACATTTTAACATACTCGCCGAAAAAACATAACGCGCTGTTGTGGATAAACGCAAAGTTGGCAGATGTGAGTTTTTACTAGAGCTGTGGAATCACAACCGTTCCGCCGACAGTATTCACAAGAATACTGACAAGACCCCACAAGGTGATCATGACAAAAAGCGCGATGACGCTCCAAAACATCCATGCTTTGCCCTCCGAACGTTTCTTGTCGTCGTCCGTATTGAGAATAAAAAGCGAAATGCCCCAGAAGAACGCGACAAACGCCGCCATGTACAGCACGCCTATTACTCCGCCAAGCACATTAGCGAAAAGTTGCATTAAGCTTCTGAAGTCCGTTACCGCTTGCGCAAAAACAACGGACGGAATGGTCGCGGAGATTGCGATGATGAGAGAAAGCGGTTTTTTCATGTTTTTTACGAATAACATTAATTAAATCGGCGGAAGAATAAGCGGATTGACTTGAACCGTCCGCACAAGAAGACCGATAAGCCCCCAAATGGTGATCAGTACGAAAAGCGCGATAACGCTCCAAAACATCCATGCTTTGCCCTCCGAACGTTTCTTGTCGTCGTCCGTATTAAGAATAAAAAGCGAAATGCCCCAGAAAAACGCGGCAAATACGATCATATACAACGCACTCATTGCCATGCCGAGCAGATTTGCAATAAGCTGCAAAAAACTTGTTGCGTCGGTTACTGCGGCACATGCCGCAAACGGGAAAGCAACGAAGAATGTTATGAGGATGTTTAATTTTTTCATGTTCATTGGTTTACGTTCTCGTGCTTAAAGATTGCAGACTACAACTGATCAATGGTACTTTTAATCGCCGTCGCCAAAAGCCACGCGCCGAGAAGCACGGCGGTTCCCACGCATGCCCAAACGAAAGCGTGTTTGGCTTTTTTCAATTGAGCTTCATCGCCTTGCGCCGTCAAAAAGAGAAAGCCGGACCAAATAATGAATACCGTTGCAACGGGAATGCCGATTTTAATGACAACCGTAAGCACGGCTTTGATAAAATCGTACAGAGTGGGGATATTCGTAGGATTTTCAAGCGGCGACGTCGCGGCCGACAGAAGTTCCGGCACTGCCGCGAAAAACGCTCCGAGTATGTATGGAAATTTTTTCATAAAAAATGCGGCGTTATTGCAATAGTAATAATTCAGCATGCATTCTCTCCGCCGCGCCGTGGATACGCACTTTCCCGGCGATAATGGAGTTAATGGCGGTTTGAAAAATATCGTATGTTTTCTTCGGATTTATATCAAGCCACGACCGACTGATAATTGCCGAATCGTAAAAAACTTTCAAGAATGGGTCCGCCGGCGATTCGGCGAGAAGAGAGCGGTGTACGGGAGGAAGATGGAGCCCTTCCGAAAGCTCCGCGTCAGAATCCGGCGAGGCAAGAATGCCGGCCGTAAAGAAAGCCGCCGGCTTGTTTGAGGATGCCTTCATCACGGCAACGCCGGTCATCTTTCCGAACGTGCTTTTGTGCGGAAGACCGCGGACTTGCGGCACGCGAGAAGTGTCGAAGTTCAAGTTCGGGTTTTTCGCTTGTATATCGCGAATCTCGCTCGCGTAACCGAAATATATCGCGAGATCCTGAAACAAGAAAGCATTTTTCGATTCCGGCAGAGATCGGTTCCATGAATAAATCGGCTTCTGCGGATCGGAAAAATCAGTGTAAAATCGAAGCGCTTCGTCGGCGGGCGGTATATTTCTCGACGGAAGCCCGTTGATGGTCGGCAATATGCCCTGTTCCGGATCTATGATTATTATCGGGTTGCCCGTCTGGATAATAAGCAAAGAGAGCAGGTCTTTCGCGTGGGTAACATTCTGAAACTCCCCGAAAGCGACCGCGCTCTTTACGATGTCGTTCGCATCGCTTCGCTTTGTCAAAATAGGACTCAAGGTCAAAAATTCATCCCAATATTCCGGCGGCCGCACGACATTCCCGCTTGAAAACATATCTCGATTCCAGTACATCACCATCGGATCAATGGAAAACGGCAACGCCAAAATACCGAGGTTCGGGCTGATGTAGAATTCGCCTTCTTCAACAAACGAATCCCGAAACGTCCGCTCCGGATACTTTTCCGGCGGGAATGGTTCAATTTTTCCGGCAAAACGGACTATCAAATCATTCGGCAAAAGAATAATGTCCGGACCGATGCCGCTCGCCAACGCCTCAATAAGGTCGTTCTCAAAAGTATCCGCCTCCTGTTGTATATATTTTACGTTCAGTTCATCATATTTTGACAGGATGTGCTGTCTTATGAGATTTATCATAATATCCTTATCCGCGGTACCCCATACGACCAAGTTTCCCGACAATTCTTTCTGCTTCTCAATCTTCGGACTCGGGATGATGCCGGCAAATACAAACACTCCGATGAGAATGAATACTCCAAATACGGTCAGAATGATGACTTGTATGCTTTTCATAGGCTACTGCTTAAAAAAGATCATGCCGTAGTGATACTCTCCGGCCGGAACGTCCTTCTTCCATTCAAATCCGAATTTTCCGAACAACGTCTTTATTGTTTCCGGACGCATGATGTCTTCTTCCTGTGGACCCATATTTCCGAAACTGCCGGACCAATCAATAAAAAACACTTTGCCGCCAGGCTTCACTATCCTTTTGATCTCGCCGATGCAGGCATTTTTGTTTTCCAACTGAAAGAAGACGTTTGATGCGATGACCGCATCCATGGAAGCATTTTGTAAACCTGTTCCGCCGGCGCGATCAATGTCGCCCCACATTACCTCGACATTGCGCCTGCCTCGCGAGAAAACCCGTGCGGCAATGAGTGGCAAGATATCGCGGTTGATGTCAATCGCGTACACTTTTCCCGTCGGCGCATACTGTGATGCGGCAAGCGTATACGACCCCGAGCCGGCGCCGAAATCCGCGATATGCCAATCTTCGCGGATAAGAAGATGCTTCATGGTATCTTCGGGATTGAGAAACATACAGATAGTATACTTCGTATCACCCGATTCTTGCAAAGAAAACAGTGGAAAGCCGCGCGGACGGATGCGGCTCACTGTTTCAGTCCGAAAGCTTTTTTCACTGTATCAACATAATCAAGTTTTTCCCACGTAAACAGTTCCACCTTTTTCCGTACTGTTTTTCCGTCCGGCGCAACGAATGTTTTTTCCACCGTTTCATTCTTCCGCCCCATGTGTCCGTATGCGGCGGTTTCGCTGTATATTGGATTGCGCAATTTTAAGCGCTGTTCAATGCCGTAGGGGCGCATATCAAAAAGTTTTTCCACAATTTTCGCAATATCGGCGTCGCTCATGTTTACTGTGCCTGTCCCGTTCGTATGTACGGAAATGCCGCACGGTTTGGCGATGCCGATAGCGTACGACACTTGCACCAACGCCTCGCCGCACACGCCCGCCGCCACGAGATTTTTCGCGATATGGCGCGTTGCGTAAGCCGCCGATCGATCAACCTTGCTCGGATCTTTTCCTGAAAAAGCGCCGCCGCCGTGAGCGCCTTTCCCACCATACGTATCAACGATAATCTTCCTCCCGGTTAAGCCAGTATCACCGTGAGGGCCGCCGATCACGAAATTTCCCGTGGGATTTATATGATAAACGATTGTATCGGCAAACAGTCCGTGGAGGGACGGCTTCAAAAACTTTTTCACCCGCGGGATCAGGATTGTTTTTATATCTTTCGTTATCCGTTCCCGCATGGTATGCTGATCGCCCTTTGCAAAATCGTCATGCTGGGTGGAAATGACGATACTGTCAATGCGCGCCGGGCGGTTATCGTCATCATATTCAATCGTTACCTGGCTTTTCGCATCCGGACGAAGATATTTCATCTGCTTGCCTTCTTTCCGAATGGCCGCAAGCTCCCATAAAAGCCGGTGCGCCAAATCGAGCGGCAAAGGCATGCAGTTGTCCGTTTCGTTCGTCGCGTACCCGAACATCATTCCCTGATCTCCCGCCCCCTGATCTTCTTTCCTTCGGCGATTCACCCCTTGGTGTATATCCGGCGACTGTTCATGTATGGCGGACAGAATCCCGCAAGAATTCGCCTCAAACATGTATTCGGATTTCGTGTATCCTATTTTCCGAATCACCGCGCGAGAAATTTCCTGCACGTCCAAATACGCTTCTGACTTCACTTCCCCGGCTAGCACCACTTGTCCGGTGGTTACGAGCGTTTCGCACGCTACCCGGCTTTCCGGATCAAAAGCAAGAAAATTATCAACCAAAGCATCCGATATTTGATCTGCTATTTTGTCGGGGTGTCCCTCGCTGACCGACTCGGAAGTAAATATGTTGCCCATTTTTTAATTGCGGCGGGAGGGAACGAAGGTGTTTCATTCCTCGCCGCAAGTTATTGACTCACCTTACGCACGACTGGAAAGATTTGGTCGGTGAGTCCACCACAAGAGTACTTCCATTTTCTAATCGCTTCGCTCAAGAAAATTAGGTCGCTCCTCTTGGAGGTCTCACCGCCAAATCCACGACTTTTTCGGTATCGGTTTTTGGCGGTTTCACCTCCAAGAGGCGCGACCTAAATTTTAACGACCGCAGGGAGTATAAAATTGGAAGTACCCGTGTGGTAGAGAAACCGACCAAAAACCGATACCGAGACCGTATGCTATCGTAATCGTGCGTAAGGTGAGTTATTGATAGTAATAAACATCAGTTTACCCATTTACGGCGGCGAAGTCAAAAAACTTTTCCAAAAAATCCGATTATGGTATCATCTCGAATATGGACAAAACAACAAAAATCTACAAAATACGCCATTCCCTCGCTCATCTTTTGGCCGCCGCCGCGCTTGAACATGATCCGGGCGCCAAGCTGACCATCGGCCCGGCGATCGAGAACGGTTTTTATTATGATATTGATTTTTCGGAAGGGAAAGCGCCGACCGAGAAAGACCTCAAGAATTTCCAAAGGGCAATGAAAAAACTCATCGGCAAAGGGCTTTCTTTTGAGGGGCGCGAAGTTACGGAAGATGAAGCGCGTAAACTTTTTGCGGACAATCCTTACAAACTTGAGCTCATTGACGGGATAGTGAAAGCGGGGCAAAAAATTACCGTGTATCAAACGGGCGATCAAACAAGTTTTTTTGCCGACCTCTGCGAAGGCGGGCATGTCGGAAACACTTCTGAAATAGACGCGGGCGGATTCAAACTCTCCTCGCTCGCGGGCGCGTATTGGCGCGGGGATGAAAAAAACAAAATGCTCACGCGCGTATACGGACTTGCTTTTGAAACGGGAAAAGAACTTGACGATCACCTTGCCCTCATCGAAGAAGCGAAGAAACGCGATCATCGCAAACTCGGAAAGGATCTCGGGCTTTTCGTTTTTTCCGATCTCGTCGGCCCCGGTCTTCCGCTCTGGACGCCGAAAGGCACAATGATGAGGGAGCTCTTGAACGACTCTGTGTGGGAACAGAGAAAGCAAAAAGGATTCCAAAAAGTTGCCATTCCGCATATCACGAAAAAGGAGTTGTATGAAACTTCCGGACACTGGCAAAAATTCGCCGAAGAGCTTTTCAAAATAGAAACGCGCGAAGGGCATATCTTCGCGATGAAGCCGATGAACTGCCCTCATCACGCGCAAATTTTCGCCGCCGAACCGAAAAGCTACCGCGATATGCCGGCGCGTTATTGCGAAACCACCATGGTGTACCGCGATGAGCAATCCGGCGAACTTTCCGGACTTGCGCGCGTACTCTCCATTACGCAGGACGATGCGCATGTATTTTGCCGAGAAAATCAGATTGAGCAGGAATTTTTCGCCATTTGGGATATCATTGATGCATTCTATGGGCGTTTCGGATTCAAAAATATGAAAGTCCGTTTTTCCCGGCACGATCCGGATACGTTTGAAAAATATCTCGGGACGAAAGAAACATGGGAAAAAGCGGAAAATGCCCTGCTTGCCCTCATTCAAAAACGCGGCGTAAAGGATTCTATTGACGGCAAAGGAGAAGCGGCGATGTACGGACCGAAGATTGATTTCATGGCCTCGGATTCGCTCGGACGGACGCTTCAAGTCGCAACCATTCAGCTTGATTTCAATCTGCCGGAACGCTTCGATCTCGTTTGTACGAATGAAAAAGGCGAGAAAGAGCGAATTGTCATGATCCATTGCGCCGTTATGGGTTCGATCGAACGATTTATAGCAACGCTTCTCGAACATACCGCCGGAAATTTTCCCTTCTGGCTCTCGCCGATTCAGGTTCAAGTTCTTCCCATTACCGACGCGCATAGAGATTATGCTGAGGGGGTTTACAAAATCTTGAAGTCGTCAGGCATTCGCGCTGAACTCCGGGACGAAAGCGAAACGCTCGGCAAAAAAATCAGAAACGGCAAACTCCAAAAAATTCCCTACCTTCTCGTCGTCGGGGATAAAGAAATGGAAAACAAAACCGTTACGGTGGAAAGCCGCGACCACGGACAGCTTGGGGCAGTCTCTCTTGACGAGCTTTTCGGAACACTCACGTAATCTGTTCAGGATCAATATCCTTGCTTCTTTATTCACGCCCCCTCCTCGTTGCCGAAAAGTTCCTTTCTGGCATGCGTCAAAATTGCAGACACGTCAACATTGGATTTTATTATGAACTCGTACACTCCTTTCGCCACTCCCTCCGCCACTTTTTCAGAGTCGGCCAAATTGCTTAACACGGTAACTTTTACGCCTTTCCCCCACGCGTCTTCACGAAGACGGGAAAGCATTTCCATGCCGTCCATCATCGGCATGACAAGATCAAGAAGAATAAAATCCGGATGTTCGCGGAAAGCCGCCTCAAGACCTTCTTTCCCGTTTTTGGCAGACATAACAACAAATTTTTTTTCTTCGGAAAGCTTTTCCACCAACGCGCGGCGAATCATCGGCTCGTCTTCAACAATCAAAACTTTTTTTGTTTCCTTTGTTTCCATGGAAAAATAGTATTAGAATTTTTATTAAGACTTACGCATCGGTAAAAGATGTGGTCGGTGAGTCCGCCCTTTTGGCGGTCTCTCCGCCACATCCTCAGCTTTCGGCGTAAAATTTTGGCGGTTCCACCGCCAAGAGGCGCGACCTAAATTTTAACGACCGCAGGGAGTATAAAATTGGAAGTACCCGTGTGGCAGAGAAACCGACCAAAATTTTACGCCGAAACCGTACGTTTCCGCAACAGCGCGTAAGTCCTATAGGTTATTTAATTGTACCATGGGGGAAAAATAAGGCAAAATCAAATCACTGCCACCTCCCCGAAAAAGACTTCTTTCCACGCATAAAGCAGTACGGCCATGAAAACAAGGAGCAGTACGCCGTAAGCAATATGGCGCGGATGCTGGCGTTTGATTTCAACGCCCACCATCAAGAGAAGGGCGAGAACGATACATGCGGCAATGACGCCATACGCCATGCGAAGGAGCGTCCATGGCGATGCGGCGGCTTTGAGAAGCGTCGGCGTTTGCGCCACACTCTCCCCTTCTTTCTCTTCCGGTTCAAACGCTCCATTTTGTACCGCGATGAAAGTATCTTCTTTGGACACTACCGTAAGCGGCTCTTTTTCGGCCGTTACTCCTTTCACTCGAGCGTGAGCGTCTTTCGTTTCCGCAATGGCGACCTTGCTTGCCGCAGTAGCCGCCGGAGCGGAAATGTTTTTAAGAGCCGCCGCTCCGGTATGCGCCAAAGATGCCGTTCCTCGCTTCGGGCGACCGAATTCCTGCACTACGTAAACCGTTTCCCGCCCCTGGTACACGCCCTTCGCCGTAGCAATACCGATCTCGGTGAAGGAAGAATTCAAGATATTCGCGCGGTGAAGCGGCGAGTTCATCCACGCGCGTTCAAGCTCTGCTGAGTCGGAAAAGTACACGGCCAGATTCTCTCCCGCGAAAGAAAAATTATACCCGGCTTCTTCAAACCAGTGCCATGGCGTTACCCCCTCCGGAGAATTGTGCGCGAAATACCCTTTCGCCGCCATATCATTCGCTTTCAACTGCGCCGCCCTCTCAAGAACAGAGCTTACCGCAAGCCCGGAAAGATTGCTGTCCTTCCGATCGGCATTCGCAAGGTCAACCAGCGTCGAAGAAACAACGGCGGCAAGCTCTGATGAACCGCTCCGAATCACAATCGCGTTTAACGCGGCGGCAATCACAAAAAGAAACGCGATGACGCTCGCCGTAACCAAAACCGGCGCGAGACGGAAAAAATGCGGCTTGTACTCGTTGTGCTTGCCGGGAATGAAATATTTTTTGATGTGATATCTCATATTCATTTCAGTATACCATACATTTACACCCGCACTATGCGGGTGTAAATTTTCCTTTATGGAAGCGCGGGCATCGGAATATCAAGGGCGCGGCATTCGGTAAGATTGATCCAGCGTTTTGTCGTCTTGTAGACATAGCCGGTCGGAGTGCCTTTCTTCAAGCCGTACGGCGTCCACGGGTCAAGCACTTGGTCTTGATTTTCAAGCTGGAATTGCTCAACCGCTTTGTGCGTCATGATTCCGAAGTATCCGGTTACCGGAAGGTTGGCGGAGAGATGCTTGTTCAAGAAAGTTTGAAGCAATATGACCTGTGCGGGATCATTCTTCTTTCCCATTCTCAGGTAATCCCTCAAATAAGGAGAGCAGTCCTCGGGAAGACCTTCATCGTTCGCGACCGTAGAAGCGCCGAGAACGAGTCCGCCGCTACTTGCGCCGCCGCCAAGGAAAGCGGTGCTGACCGATCCGCCGCCCGAAGGGGTCGGTGTGGGAGCGGGAGTCGGAGCTTGAGGTACCGGAAGCGTTTCACTTACGATAACCGTTCGCGTAACGCTTGCGGTGAGTTCTCCATCGCTTACTTCATAGGTCAGAGTGTACGTACCCGGGGTGCTTGTATCAACCTCGCCGGTCGCGGTTTGAGTCAACTCATCGCCATCAACGTCATCCGCCGTTACTCCTTCTTCGGTGTATTCATCTCCCACGAAGAGATGCACCGTCTCATCTCCATTGAGCGCAATTGTCGGCGCATCATTGACGGGAGTAATCGTAATATCAATGGTTGCCTCGTTGCTGTCTTCCGTGCCGTCGTTTGCTTTGATGATAAAAGAATCAGTGCCGTTGTAGTCCTCTTCCGGAGTGTAGGTGAAAGCGCCCGTCAATTCGCTGAAAATAAGAGTGCCGTGGATCGGGACGGTTATCGCTTCATAAGTAAGCGCATCGCCGTCTATATCCGTTGCGGAAACGATGCCGTTAAGTTCCGTATCTTCAGGAACATCCAATGCTTGGCCTTCCGCAACCGGAGCATCGTTCACCGGGTTGACGGTAATGGAAACGGTAACAGTACCGCTGTACACTTCTCCGTCGTATGCCTTATAGGTGAAAGAATCGGTTCCGTGGAAGTTCTCATCCGGCAAGTAAGTAAAACTGCCGTCAGAAGTAAGCGCCAAAGTACCGTTTGAAACATCACTCGTAAGCGTTGCCGAAAGCGCATCGCCATCAACATCGGTGTCATTTGAAAGAACTCCCGGCGCCGATACGGTAAGAAGAGTATCTTCATCGGTGCCATATCCTTCACCGTCATCAGCCACCGCAATCGGAACGTCATTCTCGTTAGACACGAGAATACTTACCGTTGCGACATTTCCGGGAACGACGCCATCGTTCACTGTGTAGGTGAAGGTATCGGTACCGGCAAAGTCCGCATGAGGA
The DNA here is from genome assembly GCA_964410165.1 of uncultured Candidatus Saccharibacteria bacterium. Classification (GTDB taxonomy): domain Bacteria; phylum Patescibacteriota; class Minisyncoccia; order Phycocordibacterales; family CAIJYI01; genus CAIJYI01. The sequence continues at coordinate 10,675 of CAYPFT010000023.1, read as the reverse complement.
ACATAAGCAAATCCGCCGTCAGAAGTAAGCGCCAAAGTACCGTTTGAAACATCGCTTGTAAGCGTTGCCGAAAGCGCATCGCCATCAATATCGGTGTCATTTGCGAGAACTCCCGGTGCCGATACGGTAAGGGTGGCATCTTCGGAAACCGAGTAGGCGTCATCAAGAGCAACCGGAGCATCGTTCACCGGGTTGACGGTAATGGAAACCGTTGCCGGTTCGCTATCCGCCTGTCCGTCATTTGCGATGAATTCAAAAGAATCCGTGCCATTGTAGTCCTCTTCCGGAGTGTAGGTTACATTCGGAGCCGTACCGGAAAGAGTCCCGTGAAGAGGCGCCGTAACAATCGCGTAGGTCAAAGCATCAGTATCCGTATCGGTGGCGGCAAGCGTTATGCCGAGAGGAATATCCTCATCGGTTGATACGCTCTGGCTTTCCGCTGTCGGAACCGCGTTCGGGCAAGTGGGAACCTCTTTGAAGTCATCAACTTGGTTGTCGTGGCCGGTCGGTTTTGTGTGATAAAGCTTCACCGTAACGATGGCCGGCGGTGTGTCCGTGTATGCGTGAGGCCCTGCGGTAAAAGTATACGTATACGGAGATGAAGCATTCGTTACCGTAAGGGGAATGCCATTCTCCGTATCAGTGGCCGACCACACGACCTGAATATGATACTGATCAATCTGACTGCCTGATGCCGGGCTAACTATACCCGAACCGGAGATAGTAAGCGCGTCCCCCAAGCACGGATTGCCGCTTGCGGTTATCTCATCAATATTCGAAACGGGCTTGCCCGCAAACGCAGGAACAACCCCTCCCGACATGAAGAGAAGCGAAGCGATAACCAAAGAACCAACTATTTTTCGAGAGAGTGTGTTTTTCATAAAAGCAGATATTACTTGATAAAATTGATAAAAACAAATAACGAATTCCTTTTCACTTTTATTATACCATACACTTAAAAATAATGCAAGAGCAATACCCTTGACTAAAATATATAATTATGCCATGCTTATCCCAGCCTGCATGTATAGAGGGGCACATTTTCAATACACAAATAGGAGGCCAAAATGGCCATTGATTACAGCACGAAAGGAGCAATCTTTCGTCTCAACGGAGATGAAAGAGCGCCGGAGGTGGTTCTCGTCCTTACAAAACAACGACCGGATTGGGTGGATAAGACAGGAAAACGGCATACCGGTCGAAAACCGGGGTGGAGCCTGCCGGGCGGATGCCAGCACCCGGAGGATAATGGGTTTCTCTTGGAGACCATAAACAGAGAGACGGGGGAAGAGACGGGACTCATCCTTCCACCGGGAACTTTTTCAGATAAACGGAGGCTTCCCTGCGCCCCATTCCAGTCACAATTCAATAAAGATGATGTTGTTGAAACGTACCTTTATTGGGGTTTCTGGTCGGAGGGGATAGTCGAGGGTCCGATTAAAGACACCAAGGAGATAGAAAGAATGGAAATCTTTCCATTGGATAAGTTTCCCGTTGGAGGGAAAAACCCACCTTTCATCTTCAAAAAGTACATTATGTACATACAGAATCTTCTCCGCCATCTTGAAGAGATCGAGGAGGGTTCTGCCGACTGGGAAAAGTGGCGCACCGTTTTTGAAAAAATGTGCTGCTAAAAAAAGCCGAGAACGCGTACGCGTTCTCGGCTTGATTTTTTATAGGTCATGCCCCGAATAGGACAGGTTGAAGCTCTTGTTGATAAGCGGAAAATCCGGAATCATTTCGCCCAAAACGGCGTTCGGGAAGGCTTGCCAATTCAAGAAAGATGTATCGCGGACTTTGACGCGGGTGATTTCACCATTCATGTCGGTCGCGACAAAATACACAAGGTCTCCGCGCCAGCCTTCCACGACGGACACGGCGAAGGAATTTTTGCGAAGAACCAGTTTTCCGGGAAGCGGCGAAAGATTGCCGTTTCCAATCTTCCGAAGAACCTCCTCAATGAGCCGAAACGATTCAAAGACTTCCAGAACGCGGATTTTTAATCGGGCATGCACGTCGCTCGTATCTCTCGTGGCAATGCCGAATTGGAGTTTCTCGTATGCCGCGTACGGATGATCTTTTCGCGCGTCAATTTTCATGCCGCTTGCCCGCGCGGGAATGCCGATGACACCGAAGTCCCGAATGATCTCGTCTGAAAGGATGCCGGCGCCGAAGAGGCGGTTATGGAGGGAGTGGCTTTGCTCCGCGATGGCGATGACTTCGTTCAAATCTTTGACTATCTTCGGAATATCCGCGAGAAGCGCGCTTTTCTTTTCGTCGGGTATGTCTCGCGTAACGCCGCCAAAAGCATTCACCCCGCGCAAAAACCGGCTTCCGGTGAGGCGTTCGTTCCAACACATGACGCGCTCGCGAAGCCGCGCTCCGCTTGCCCCGCCGAAAGAGAATGCGGTGTCGAGCATAATAAAGCCGATGTCGTTTAGGTGGTTTGCAATTCGTTCCATTTCGGCGAAGACTACCCGGAGGAGCGCGTGCTTCGGAGGAACGATACTGTTGGCAAGCGACTCGACGCTTTGGCAGAATGCAAGCGAGTGAGAAAAAGAGCTGTCGCCAGACACGCGTTCGGAAAGTTTAATTTTTTTCTCCATCGGCAGATGCTCGAAAAGCTTTTCCGTTCCTTTGTGGACATAGCCAAGCAACGGATCAAGGAGCAGTATTTCTTCCCCCAAGACGCTGAAACGGAAATGCCCCGGCTCAATGATGCCGGCATGCACCGGCCCGACGGGGATTTCGTACACCCCCTCCCCTTCCACGGTATTAAAGCGATACGGTTTTTCGTTTGCCGTCTTCGGGCGCTCGTTCCATGAAAAATCTTTTCGGAGTGGATAAACTCCTTTCGGCCAATTTGCGTGGAGTACGGTCGGACGCGGGTCGGGATGCCCCGCCGGCTCCAATCCGAACATGGTTTTTATTTCCCGTTCATACGCGGAAAATTCTTGAAACTCAGGTGTGAAGGACGGAAAGTTGTTTTTGGCCTCAAAATACGGCGCAAGAAACAATCCTTCTTTTGCTGTTTCGTCCGGAATTGCAAAAACATAATAGATGCGAAATACGCCGTGTTCCCGAAGCATGTCCATGCACGCAATAGTTTTCAAACGAAGGCCTTCTTTTTTATAGAGGCGATGAATGGTTTCTTTAAGCTCATTTTCGTTTTGCGCAAACACGAGCAAATTCCCCTCTTTTTTGGGAAGAGTGCCGGATGGAAGATACGCGTTTTGTATTTTTTGAATATCCATGGCGGTATATTTTTGTCATCATTCAATAAACTTCATCGTGCGTGCCGACATTCACATAGGCGACATCGCCATCATTGAGAAACAAAAACTTTATGCGAATTTTATCACTCACGGAATAGGCAAAGTGCGTTTTGTCTTTTCCGTGGAGTTTGTGGGTTTTCAAACGCGGGTCAAATGGGTTGGCAACAAAAATTTCTTCCTGTTTTTCAGCTTTCAATTTTACGGCTATCGGAAGTTTTTTGTATTTCCTCTTAAATTTTTCGGAAGCAAAAATATTCATCGCAGGTCTTTGAGGGAGGTCAATCTTGTCATTTTCCCGCTCCGATATTCCCGCATTCCTTCCTCCACCAACCGATCGGCTTCCAAAGCCGCTTCGCCGGTGAGATAAATTTCGGGAACTGACGACATTTGCAACTTTCTGTATTCGTCAACGTCCAAAAGCACCACGCCTTTGTGAAGCGCACGGTCGGAAATGTGAATGGTTGTTTGAGTAAGCGTTTGCATGATGCAAGTATTTTACATGATTTTTAACGTAGTGAAAAGAGTTGACAAAATATATAAATCGTGTATACTTGACGCAGGGTTGAGTTCCCGCCTTTTTATATTAATCATAGGGGTACAAACTATGTTCATAACAGAAATGAGATACACTCGGCAAATAGAAAACCTCAAGGAAGAAATTGATAAATTGAAAGAAGAAAACGAGCGATTAAAAAAAGCGTTTACGGGTGTGTGCCTTGAGAATAGAATCCAAAGAGAGAATCGAAGAAGAAGAATTAGAAAGTGAAGTTATCCTCATTCGCGTTCCCATTAACCGCTGACAGCCATACCTGAATAGAGGGGTAGAGCCGAATATCATGTTCGGCTTTTTTTACTTGTTAAACCCGCTCGCCGCAGTCTGTATCAAGTCATTCAGTACTGTAGGAATATGAATTGAAAGCGCGGCGAGCGTTACCAAAAGCAAAATAATCGGAATGATGGTGAAGATTCCGGCTTCTCCTTTCGACAAGGCTTCTCCCTCGACACTGACAGCGGTGTGTCCAAAGATCATCGGGGTGAAATTTCGGAGAAAACCCACAAAGACCAGCCCGAAAAGCGGAGCAAGCGCAAAAACAAGCCAGTGATGATTATACGCGCCGGAAGCGAGTATCGAGAACTTTGAAAGAAATGTTCCGAAAGGAGGCACGGCGGTAACCGCAAAAATTCCGGCGAAAAGAAGCGGCGCGGTAACCGGCAGGACGGCAAGCGCGCCGGTGATATTTTTGATTTTCGTGGTGCTGTATTTCAATAAGAGATTTCCCGCCGAGAAGAAGAGCGCGGATTTGGCGATTGCATGGTACACCATATGAAGTATCGCCCCGAACACGCCGGCGCCGCCGAAGCCGAAACCGAGGGCGATGACCCCCATATTTTCAATGCTTGAATAGGCCAGAAGCCGCTTGTAATTTCGCTGAAAAAGAAGAGTAAAGGCCATGACGAGGATTGAGATACAGCCAAAAAGAATGAAGAGATTGGATGTGAAGGCTTGGCCGGCGGAAAGATCGGCGACTTGTTTGAAGCGAAGCAGAGCGAGAAAAGCGGTATTTAAGAGTACGCCGGAAAGAAGAGCCGATATCGGCGCCGGAGCTTTGCCGTGCGCGTCGGGGAGCCACGTGTGCATGGGGACAAGACCCGCTTTCGTCCCGTAGCCGACTAAAATGAAAATGAATGCGATCTTCACGGCGAGTGGATCAAGATGAGGCGCGCGAGAAAGGAGGTCTTTCCACGTGATGCTCGCATCCGCCGCGCCGGTGTAAGCGAGAGAGAGAATGGCGAGCGTGCCGAAGAACCCGACAAGAAGTCCGATGGAATTTATGACGAGGTATTTCCACGCGGCTTCCGTAGAGGAGGGCTTATTGTAAAAACTGATAAGAAATGCCGTTGAAAGCGTGGTCGCCTCGATAGCCGCCCACATGACGATCGGATTCGCCGCAAGCACCGAGAAGAGCATGGCGAAAATAAACAGGTGATAAAAAACATAGAACTGTTTCACCCGCGCCCTGCCGATAATCCCCTTTTTCATTTCCATTTCCAAGTAACCCATCGAGTACAGCGCGGCGGCGAATCCGATAAAAGAAATAACGAGGGTAAGGATCATGCCGAGCGCGTCCAAAAAGAGCAGTCCCGATATCGGGCCGACCCCTTCGACATGCCCGCCGGGAGAGACGACCGGCGCCGCCGCGAGCGCGAAAAGAAAAATGACGAGCGACGAAACGATTGCCGCCGCGCCGAAAAATGACGAGTGTTTCTTGTGAGTAAATGCCGTTGCGGCGGCGGCCGTTATAGGGATGATAAGAAAAATCGAAAGCATGTTTTTGTTTATGACTAAGGCACCTTACGCACGACGGGAAAGATTTGGTCGGTGAGTCCGCACTTTTGGAGGTCTCACCGCCAAATCTCTGACTCTCGGTATCGGTTTTTGGCGGTTTCACCTCTCAAGAGGAGGAGAAACCGACCAAAAACCGATACCGAAACCGTATGTTATCGTAATCGTGCGTAAGGTGAGTTAGTCATATCAGTCTCCTTCTTTTAAGTGCGTCATTGATACCATATCAAGCGTTCCGAAATGCCGCTTAAGAAGCATAACGAAAATTACGGCAATGGCAAGCCAGACGGTAATCTCGAACGTAATGGCGAGGTCAAGTCCGAAAGATTGCCTGAAGCCGGTAAGCGCGGCGATATAGACGACCCAGTTTTCCAAAGCGAGAATACCGATGATTTGAGAGAACGCCCCTTTTCGATTCACGGTAATGAAAAGAGCGTTCAGAAGGCCTGCGAGGTGAAGCGGAGCGTATCCGATACTCGGAGCTACGGCATTGAAAGAAGGGGTTTGGAAGACAGCGGCATACGAAAAAATGGAGAGTCCGAAAATGACGCAGAGCGTAAGCGAGGTGGAAAGATAGGTTTTTGGAGCGAAGAACAAGCGGTTTTTTGCCGTGAACCGATAAAAGAAAGCGGGGGTAAGAACGGCTTTAATGATAAAAGTCGCTAAAGCGGCATACAAAAGAAAGTGGTCGCTCTCCTTGACGGCGGAAAAAAAGAGAAAAACGGAAAGCAAAAAAGACTGCGCCAAGTAGAGCGTAATGAGCGCGCCGTTCTTCTTCGTCGTATGCATGAATATCGTCGCGAGGAAAAAGCCGATATCAACAACGGCGGACATAAAAACAAAATTAAAAAATGTTTCGTGCGGGATGATCATGCAATTTTATTGGGTGTTATCGCTTGCTTGACTTTTTATTCTATACGAGTATACTTGTAAGTACAAATGGCTTCGGCCTCCGAGAAACCGCCCCGCAAGGGGCGGTTTCGACGTCTTATGGGAAAAATTGTTTCGTCCTTTTAATGATTTCTTTAAATTCTTCCTTGGGAATCATGCGCATTTTCCGCAGAAGCCTATTACTGCTGATTAAGCGCAGTTGTGACAAAATCACCATTGAATCCTTTTCTTCGCTTTGTCCGAGACGATAGTAATACTGATTAGTTTTTTTGGAATGAGTGAGGGGTAACGCCCACAAAACATCTTGATTGAATTTTTTAACAACCAACATCGGTCTTTCAAAATGGTCGTTTGTCCCGTCCTGTTCAAAGCCGATATTTACGCCGAGCGCACACCACCAAATTTCGCGTTCATGAAAAAGCGTCTGTTCATCCCGAACATGAATCTTTTTCTTTTCCAAATTCCACTCATCAAAATATTTGTGCATATAAATCACGTAGTAAAATCATTGAACAACCGTTAACGCTACCGCTACCGCTCCGAGAACGAACGCGGTGGCAATAAAGTTCGGGACGCGGAAGATGCGGAGCTTTGCGATGACCAATTCAAGCGTTGCGATGCCAAGGGCGAATAACAGTATTTTTACGGCGAGCGCAAAAACAGCCGAGATAATTCCGACGCTCGACCACGCGGCGGCTGGCAAAAGCCCCCACGGAAAAAACAAATTTGCGCCGAGAACGGCAAAGCCGAAGAGTTTCCCGTACGATGCCCATTCGATAAGAGCCAGCCGTTTGCCGGAATACTCAAGAATCATCGCTTCGTGGATCATGGTGAGTTCGAGATGGGTGGACGGATTATCCACAGGCACGCGCGCGTTCTCGGTTAAAAGGGCGGCGAAAAATGCGATGAAAGCGAGGAGGACGGGAAGAAAATCAATGGCGGGAGCGGCAAGAAGCGCTTGCGTTATCGTTCCGAAATTTCCGGAGCGCGAGCGGAACGAGAGAAAATACAAGCGCCGCTTCCGCGAGCGCCGAGAGCGACATTTCACGGCTGGAACCGAATCCGCCGAAAGAGCTTCCCGTATCCATTCCGGCAAGCGCGGTGAAAAATGTCGCCACGGCAAGCAAGTAAACAAAAACGAAGATGTTTCCGGCGGAAGCGCTTTCTCCCGCAAACAAAATCGGGATGCCGGAGAGAGCGGCGGCCGTTGCTCCGAAAATGATGTACGGAGCCGATCGAAACACCCACGACGCATCGGGAGAGATTACTTCATCTTTCCTGAAAAGCTTGACGAGATCGCCGTAAGGCTGAATGATGCTCGCCCCGGTACGCCCTTGGAACGACGCTTTGCACTTTCGAATAATCCCCGTGAACAAAGGCGCGAGGGCGAAAACGATGATGATGTGTATAAATGATGAGAGAATAATGGTTGACATAAAAGCACTCTGGATGACTACACTGAGGATATGAGTAAAATTATTATGGTAAAGAAAATATACAGGATGTAGGTATGCACGTTTCCATTCTGTATCTTTGTGGATTGAGAAGCAAGCCATCTCATAACGGCCCCATACGGATCATACAGGTATTTCATCCAAATATCCGTTATATGGAACGAAACGCGCCGCGAGAGCGGGAAGTATTTGTGCCGTTTTTCCGCGAATTGGAACTCTTCCCGCTTCGCCGGACGAAGGATACAAGCGAAGATGGAGAGAAGCGTCCGGGAAAATCCGGTTGCGCTTATTTCCGTACGCGGACTTGTCTGGCACTCTTTGGGCGCGCCGCAATCCCATGTGGAATATATTCTTTCCGCGCGCTTCCCCGTCGCAATCTTCACGCCGGCGAACGCGATGAGGATACAAGCAAACAAAAGAAGCGCAACATATGAAAGCGAAATATCGCCGCTCATGTTCCCCGATTCAAGCGCCATCGGAAGGAACTTCCTCTCTCCCGCGGCAAGTCCGAGATTTTCCGTAATGCGCAAGAGAACGCCGAATATCGGTGCGGCAAAGACGCCGAAGACGACGCACAAAACAGCAAGGATGCCTTGCCCCAATTTCATCGAGAAAGAATCTTCCCGGGCGTTTCCGGCGGCTTCGCTTCTCGGGCGCGCCAGAAACGCGGTGCCGATGACTTTCACGAAGCACGCCGCGGCGAGTCCGCTGGTCAAAGCAAGCGCTCCGATTCCAAACGCGAAAACCACCTTGCTCCCGGCGCTTGTGGCGTTCACTCCGGAGAGGAGCGCCTGAAAAGTCAGCCATTCGCTCGCAAATCCGTTGAGCGGAGGAAGCCCCGAGATAGCGGCGGAGCCGATGATAAAAAAGAAAGCGGTAACGGGAAGCGTTTTGATAAGACCACCGTATTTTTCCATATCCCGCGTTCCGGTTGCGGACACGACGGAACCGGCGCCTAAGAAAAGAAGCCCCTTGAAAATCGCATGGTTAATAGTATGGTAGAGTCCTGCGGCAAGCGCAAGCGCGGCAAGCGCCGGATGGCCCAAGGCAAAGAGCATAACCGCCGATCCGATTCCAAGGAGAATGATGCCGATATTTTCAACACTGTGATACGCGAGCAGGCGCTTCAAATCATGTTCGGCAAGCGCGTACAAAACGCCTAAGACCGCGGAAACGGCGCCAAAGACAAGGATAATGATTCCCCATGCGAGACCTGCCGGAGCAAGCAGATCAAAAAGGAAACGTATTATCATGAAAATCGCGACCTTGAGCATGACGCCGGAGAGCAGTGCGGAAACATGCGACGGCGCGACGGGATGCGCTTTCGGAAGCCAGATATGGAACGGAATGACGCCGGCTTTGATCGCCAGTCCGAAAAGAGCGGACGCGAGCGCGAGATTTTTTATAGCCGGCGGTATGGCGACGTTCGCCGCGCGCAGAACATCAAAATCAAATGAGCCGGTAACGCCATACAGCAAGATAAAAGCAAAAACGATAAATTCCGTTCCGACTTGCGTCATGAGGAAATAGAGAAATCCGGAATGTATGTTCTCTTCGCGCCCGTGTTCGTAGGTAACGAGGAAATACGATGAAACGGACATCAGTTCCCATGCGATTATGAAGAAAATGGCATGGTTCGCGGCAACGACAAAATAGAGGCTGGCAATAAAAACATTGTAAAAAAATCCAAACGCGCCAATGCTGTACTTTTCCTCCAAAGAGCGAATATAGCCAATACCGTATATCGAAGATGCGAGAGCGATAATCGAGATAAGCAGGATGAAAAATGCGGACAGCGAATCAACGAGAATGGAAACGGAGAGGAGCGGCAAAGCGGTATCAAAGACGAAGAAAATTTCTTTCCCGGAAACGAGCAGAAACCCGGAAAAGAGGATGCCGAAAGCGGCGCCGAGAGAAGGTATCGCGTGGGCGGCAATGTTCGCAAACGGCGCGTTTCGTTTTTTCTTTTCTTTGCTGATGAAAAACAAACACAAAAAAGCCGCCATGAGGAAAATTCCGACGAGAAGAAAAAAAGCCTGCGGTGTTCTCAGAAAAGCGGTCATATCAGTTCTTTTTTTGAAGAATGGTAAGTAAAGCGGAAATAATCTGCTTGGGAGTCGGTGGGTCGCCGGGGATTTCATAATCCACAGGAATGACATTTTTTACTCCGTCAAGAACCGCGTACGAACCCTTGAAAATTCCCCCGTCAATGGCGTCATCCCCCACCGCCACCACGATCTTCGGGTCGGGCGTCGCCTCGTACGTGCGTTTCAACCCTTCCGCCATGTTGCGCGACACCGGCCCGGTAACCAGAAGAATATCCGCGTGGCGCGGCGACGCGACAAAATGGATGCCGAAGCGCTCCACGTCGTAATAAGCGTTTGAAAGCGCGGTGAGTTCCTGTTCTTCGGCATTGCTTGAGCCGGCGTCCACTTCGCGTATCGCAAGAGAACGGCCGAACATGGCGTGCGCTTTTCTTTTCAGCTCGCCGCCAAGCGCGGCAAGTTCGCCGTCTTCCAACACAAAATCAGCGGCCGGAATGACCGTTTTCGGAGTTGAAAAAATTTTACGAAAAATCCCGTACATAGCGTGAAGAGTGCCCCTGCGACAACAATGGTAGATATTACCACCACTCCTTTCTCTTTTCAATAGGACATACGCACTTGGCGATCTTCGTCGTTGAAACATCAGGTTTTTCCCTCAATGTACTG
>CAYPFT010000022.1:22985-23531 GCA_964410165.1 uncultured Candidatus Saccharibacteria bacterium | reverse complement strand
CTTGTGCACTACAAGTAGTATAATGCACAAAACAAGGAAATGCAAGGGCGACGTCCGGGTAAGCAAATATGCTTAAGTCGCAATAAGAAAAGCCATATTCCAAGTTTGAGTCTGAATTTGCAATATAAATAACTTTAGTGAATAGGGAGTATAAAATGGGTCCCATTCACTAAAACTTTGAGCCGTTTCCGCAATATGACACTTTTGTATCATTTGGAAAAAGCCAACTGGAAAGAGCCTTTAAGGACGGTTCCAGTCCAAAATGTAAACAAAATAAGCCGGTTTGTTTACATTGAGCTTGGTGATGTAAACAAACCCAAAAAAGTGCTATAATAAATTCAACAGTTAAATAATCGCTTCAAGGGGCGACCTGAATGGTATTCCGAGTCCAAGGGCTCGCGGTCTGATGTCACTTTTGTGATTACGGATCACAAAGCGTTTAAAATCATCTTTGACCGAGTCGGCGAACTTATGGGAGAGAAAATAGACCAAAATAAAATATTCGAACATCTGAATAAGCCCGTAAATAAAGAGAAAAGCAGAGCT
>CAYPFT010000022.1:18328-22975 GCA_964410165.1 uncultured Candidatus Saccharibacteria bacterium | reverse complement strand
CATCTGAATAAGCCCGTGGATAAACCCCCACACCAAAAACTTTGGTGTGGGGGTAAAGAGAAAAGCAGAGCTTTTGGCTCTGCTCATCCCATATGGCTCCGCGGGTAGGAATTTCGACCCCTACAGGGTCAGTACACCTTTGCGATTTACTCACGACCTAAAAAGGTCGCTCATAAATAACGCAAAGCTCTTCGAATCCTACACTTGAATGAAGCAGTTCATTCACTCCGCGGAGCTTAAAAAATCCAAAACCCCCTTTCGGGGGTTTGGATTTTGCAATGCTCCGCGGGTAGGAATTTCGACCCCTACAGGGTCAGTACACCTTTGCGATTTACTCACGACCTAAAAAGGTCGCTCATAAATAACGCAAAGCTCTTCGAATCCTACACTTGAATGAAGCAGTTCATTCACTCCGCGGAGCTTAAAAAATCCAAAACCCCCTTTCGGGGGTTTGGATTTTGCAAAGCTCCGCGGGTAGGATTCGAACCTACGACCAATCGGTTAACAGCCGACCGCTCTACCACTGAGCTACCGCGGAATACCTTTTCCTTTTTCAAGGTTCCTTAGAATGGTATCAAAAAATGGCTTGCGATGCAATAGCATTTTTTCGCTTTTCGGTCGGTTTTCGTATATAATTATGCAGTATCATTTATACTAAAAACTTCTATGCACATGCAAAAAACGAAAATTGTGGCGACGCTTGGGCTTTCTTCTTCGACGGAGCGGGAGATTTCGGGAATGGTGAAGGCTGGGATGAATGTGGCACGGCTCAACTTTTCGCATGGTTCGCACGAAGACCACTCGAAACTTATTGATGCCGTTCGCGCGGTGTCCCTCAAATTGAAAACTCCGGTTGCAATTTTGCAGGATCTCATGGGGCCGAAGATTCGAATAGGGGATTTTTCCACCGAACAGATTCATCTTAAAAAAGGCGCGAGCTTCACGCTGACGATTGAGCCGTGCGTGGGCGATGAGACCCGGGCATATGTGAGCTACCACGGACTACCGAAAGAGGTTTCGAAAGACATGGATATTTTGCTTGATGACGGAAAGAGAAAGCTCCGCGTGGTGTCGGTGAGCGAAAAAGAAATTCATTGCAAGATAATCGACGGCGGAGATATCCACGGAAGAAGGGGAGTCAACGTTCCAGGGAGCCATTTAAGCATCGGCTCGCTTACGGACAAAGACCGGAAAGATCTTGATCTTGGCATGAAAAAGGGCGTGGACTTCGTCGCTCTTTCTTTCGTGCAGACGGCGAACGATGTGAAAAAGCTCCGGACCATTTTGGACAAAAAAGGATCAAGGATTGGCATTATTGCAAAGATAGAAACGGAAGAGGCGGTGACGAATATAGATGCCATTATTGAAGTTTCCGACGGAATCATGGTGGCGCGAGGGGATTTGGCGGTGGAAATTCCGAAGGAGGATGTGCCGCTTATGCAGAAAATTATCATCAAAAAAGCGATTGAAGCGGGGAAGCCGGTCATTACCGCAACGCAAATGCTTGATTCGATGACCAAATCTATCGTACCAACAAGAGCTGAAGTAAACGACGTCGCCAACGCTATTTTGGACGGAACGGACGCGGTAATGCTCTCGGGAGAAACCGCCATGGGCGACCACCCCATTCTTGTTATTGAAACGATGTCACGCATCGCCCTGCGCACCGAAGGAAGCTCGCTCTATGAGGAAGAAGTGGCGAAATTCAAACGAAGGTCGCACGGCATCGTGGATTCAGTCAGCGCATCCGTGTCGGCAACGTCCGCAATAGTGGATGCCAAAGCGATTGTCGCACTCTCAGAGCACGGTTTCACTCCGCGCATGATTTCGCGCTACAAACCGAAAGCGCCGATACTCGTTTTAACCCCGCACGAATTGACCTACCGACAAATGGCGCTCTCCTTCGGATGCATTCCGGAGATTGTCCATCCGGTTAAAACCGTTGTCGAAGCGGCGGCGCTCGCGAAGAAAATGCTTCTCAAAAAAAGAATGCTCAAAAAAGGCGATGTGTTCGTGCTCGCGGCCGGCGTTCCTTTCGGAAGGACCGGCGGGACGAATATGCTTTTGGTACAGACGGTATAAAAAAAGAAAGCACGTCATAAAAATTTTGACGTGCTTCCAACTATGAAACTTAATTAAAGTGTCCGGAATCCATCCGTAGCGTCGACGAGTTCGTGGATGATACCGGTTTCTTTAGACGAATGCCCCGCATCGGGAACTATGCGAAAATCCGCTTCAGGCCACGCACGGTGCAAGTCCCATGCGCTTCGCATTGGATAGACATTGTCGTGCCGCCCCTGAACGATGACAGCGGGAATGTGCCGAATTAACGGAACCTTTTCCAAAAGCTCGTTTTCGTAAAGAAACAGATTGTTTACAAAATAATGAGACTCAATCCGGGCAAACGCCAACGCAAACATATCTTCACCGAATTTTCCTTCTTCGAGAGGCGGTATGAGTGTTGATGTTGAGCCCTCCCAAACGCTCCAACGCTTTGCCGCATCAGTCTGTATCATTTCATTAGAACACATCAAACGTTTATGGTAGGCTTCTAACATGTCGCACCGCTCGTTTTTAGGAATGGGTTCAAGAAATTTTTCCCAAGCATCCGGCCAAATATGGGATGCGCCGTCTTGATAGAGCCAATGGAGTTCCGAATAGCGTCCAAGAAAAATCCCACGAAGAACAAGAGCTTTTGTCCGCCCTGTATGCGTTTCGGCATAGGCAAGGGCAAGCGTACTGCCCCAACTGCCGCCAAAGACCATCCATTTTTTAATGCCAAGTTTTTCTCGTAAGGTTTCAATATCGCTTACCAAATCCCACGTCGTGTTTTGTTCCAAGCAGGCATGAGGAGTACTCTTTCCGCAGCCTCTTTGGTCGAATAAAATAATTCGATAATGTTTGGGATCAAAATATTGCCGAGAGAGAGGCTCTATCCCGCCGCCGGGTCCGCCGTGGAGAAAGAGAATCGGCTCACCTTTTTGGTTTCCGCATTCTTCCCAGTAAATGGTGTGAAGCGGAGATACTTTAATTATTCCGCAGTCATTCGGTTCCGCAATTTTCGGATAGAGTGTTTTACGGATAATATCGTTTTGTATTTCAACAGCCATAACCCCTCCTTATTGAGAGTGTTCAATAAATTTCAAAAAACAGAGAAAAACAACCCTGTTTGCCTTCATAGACATTATCACACGTTCTAAAGATTGTAAAGATTTTTCCCAAAGTCAAAAGTTTGCGTTATAGTGGAGGTAATGTATATAAAAGTAAAGGTAACAGCCGGAGCGAGGAAAGAAAAACTCGTCCGCACATCGGAAGACCATTTTGAAATTTTCGTACGAGAGAAAGCGGAGCGTAATATGGCGAACGCGCGAGTGAGGGAAATGATAGCGGAATTCTTCGGCGTGCCGAACGGCCGAGCAAAACTTATTTCCGGACACCACAGCCCGGGAAAGATTTTTAATGTGGAGGTCGACGAATGAACCGGCCGATTGATGATTTTCAAAATGTACCAATTTTATTCGCCTGCTGGTATAATAGTTTTATGCTTGCATCAATTTCTCATCCGCAATTGCGCGTTGGCGTTTTGCGCGGCGGAGTTAGCCCGGAATACGATATTTCTCTCAGAACTGGCGGAACGGTATTGAAACATCTGCCGGCGGAAAAATATGTTCCGGTGGACATTCTTATTACGAAAGACGGGCAATGGCATGTAGGCGGACGTCCCGCTGATTTACCAAAAGTCGTCAGAAGCGTTGACGTGGTATGGAATGCGCTTCATGGAGAATACGGTGAAGACGGAAAAGTTTCGCGACTGCTCGATCATTTTTCCGTTCCTTACACCGGATCAAGAGCGCTTCCTTCCTCTCTT
Organism: uncultured Candidatus Saccharibacteria bacterium; assembly: GCA_964410165.1. GTDB lineage: Bacteria > Patescibacteriota > Minisyncoccia > Phycocordibacterales > CAIJYI01 > CAIJYI01. The sequence goes on along the minus strand of CAYPFT010000022.1, from coordinate 19,107 downwards.
GGAATGAACAAAGCGCTTGCAAAAGAATTTTTTGCAAAAGCGGAAATGAAAACCCCACTTTCCCGGGTAATACAAAATCGTGGCGCTGGAAATACCGAGGAAAGAGAGAGATTCGCAAGAGAAACCGCTTTTGAAATTTACCGTACCATAACGCCTCCGTGGATCATGAAGCCGGTTTCCGGCGGTTCCTCGGTAGGGACATATGTGGTTAACAGTTATCCGCAACTCGTTGAATCCATTCTTGCTCTTGCGGAATCCGAAACAGATACACTGCTCGAAGAATTTATCCGCGGAAAAGAAGCGACCTGCGGCGTGATTGACTCGTTCCGCGGAAAAGAAACGTATCCGCTTTTACCCGTTGAAATTCGTCCGGCACACCACAAAACATTTTTCGACTACGAAGCCAAATATGGGGGCGAAACGGAAGAAATCGTCCCCGGAAATTTTTCCAGAAACGAGAGCGCGGAAATACAGCGCCTCGCCGCGCTTGCACACAGAACGCTTGGATTGCGGCATTATTCCCGTTCCGACTTTATCGTTACGCCGCGCGGAATTTATATTCTGGAAACAAACACCTTACCGGGGTTGACAGAAAGTTCGCTTCTCCCGAAATCACTCTTTGCCGTGGGTTCCTCACTTCCGGAATTTCTTGACCACATCATAACTCTTGCGCTTGAATAAAATGTTTTTTTATAGTACGATATTTCAGTTCCCCATACACGTATCCCACATACGCAATAAGGGCCCTTAGCTCATCTGGCAAAAAGAGGATAGCCCGC
>CAYPFT010000022.1:0-18228 GCA_964410165.1 uncultured Candidatus Saccharibacteria bacterium | reverse complement strand
AAAGTAGTATTGTGTCGCTTCCCACATACGCAATAAGGGCCCTTAGCTCATCTGGCAAAAAGAGGATAGCCCGCCGGTTTTGCAGGCAAAGAGGTAAAGTAGTATTGTGTCGCTTCCCACATACGCAATAAGGGCCCTTAGCTCATCTGGTAGAGCACCGGTTTTGCACTCCGGAGGCGAGCGGTTCGAGTCCGCTAGGGTCCACAAAGTAAAAACCGCTATATTTAAGCCATGAACACTCTTGTTTTACCAAAGAATATAAAAACAGATCTTTTGTAAGAACTTGAAATGTGGGAACAAACAAGTGATGCCGATTTGCTCGCCTTTGAAAAAACCGTTTCGTATTCCTTATCCATAATTCCTTACCCATGTCTACCACTAGCAAAATAATTGAAGAACTTAAAAAAGAACTCTACGCCGTTACATCCGACGCGTCTTTTGTGAATGTCGGAACTGTTACCGAAGTGAAAGACGGCATTGCGCGGATTTCGGGGCTTTCCAAATGTTTCTATTCCGAGATGCTCGAATTTCCGGGAGGAACGAAAGGTATCGCACTCAACCTCGAAGAAGACACCGTCGGGGCGATTATTTTGGGCGAGTATTCTCATATTAAAGAAGGGGACACCGTGAAGACGACGGGCGAGATTGCAAGCGTGCCGGTGGGAGAAGCGCTCCTCGGGCGCGTTGTTGACCCGCTCGGCAATCCCATCGACGGCAAGGGCGCCATCGCACTTTCAAAGCGTTATCCGATTGAAAAAATTGCGCCGGGTGTTATTGAGCGAAAAGCCGTGACCGTTCCGCTTGAAACGGGTATCCGCGCCATTGATGCCATGATTCCCGTCGGACGCGGACAGCGCGAGCTCATCATCGGCGACCGCCAGACCGGGAAGACCGCGCTTGCGATTGATACCATCATCAACCAAAAAGGCAAAGGCGTTATCTGCATTTACGTCGCCATCGGACAAAAAGAATCCAAGACCGCGAAAATCGTCGCCGAGTTCAAACGCTCAAGCGGTACGGAGCACATCATTGTCGTCAACGCTTCCGCTTCCATGCCCGCGTCGCTCCAGTACATCGCACCGTTTTCCGCAACCGCGATGGGGGAGTACTTCATGGATCAAGGAAAAGATGTACTCATGGTATACGATGACCTTTCCAAACACGCCTGGGCCTACCGCGAAATCTCACTCTTGCTCCGCCGACCGCCGGGCCGCGAAGCCTACCCGGGCGATGTCTTCTATCTTCACTCTCGCTTGCTCGAACGTTCCGCGCGCTTGGACGAAAAGCACGGAGGCGGTTCCATCACCGGACTTCCCATCATCGAAACTCAAGCTGGCGACGTCTCCGCGTACATTCCGACGAACGTCATTTCCATCACCGACGGGCAGATTTACTTGGACACCGACCTCTTCAATTCCGGAATGCGCCCCGCCATCAACGTCGGACTCTCCGTCTCCCGCGTCGGCTCAAGCGCCCAAACCAAAGCCATGAAACAATTCGCCGGCAAGCTCCGCCTCGAACTCGCCCAATTCCGAGAACTCGCCGCCTTCGCCCAATTTGAAGGCGACCTTGACGAAGGCACCAAAAAGCAAATCGCTCGAGGCCGAAGATTGACCGAACTCTTAAAGCAAGACCAATACGCGCCCCAATCCCTCGCCCGCCAAGTCGTCGGCATGTTCGCTGTAACCCAAGGGCTCTGTGACGACATCCCCCACACCGAAATAAAAACATTTGATGAAAACCTCTTCCGCTACGTGGAAGAAAAAGACAAACCCCTCGTCGCCGGAATCGCGACAGGAGAAAAATTAACCGACGAAATGCAGGCGAAATTGAAAGCGCTTGTGGAAGAATTTAAGAAGATAGCGTAAATATTATGACAAACGAAGAACTAATCAATAAAGCTAAATCAGTTGCAATTACAAAGTCAGTAGCAGAGGAGACTGTGGTTGGTGAAGTCGGTGCCGCCTTAATTACAGATAAGGGAAATGTTTACATAGGTGTTAGCATCCATGCACCAAGTGGGCTTGGTTTTTGTGGTGAAGCAAGTGCAATAGCCGCTATGGTGACTAGTGGTGAAAACCGAATTAATACTATAGTGGCCACTGATGGCAAGGGGAATGTTTATTCGCCATGCGGCAGATGCAGAGAAATGATTCGTCAAGTAAACAAACAAAATATGGATACTGAAATAATTTTGAAAGGCAGAGTTGCTAAGTTAAGTGATTTGCTACCCGACCCCTACTAAAAGATGGTAATGGGTAATGGTAATGTAAATGTAATGGTGGGTAATGCTAATGGGGTCAGGCTAATGGGGTCAGACCCGTTAAAAACCTAAAAAGCATGTTGTAATATAATTTCACATGAAGCAAAAAAGTGGATATAAATTACAACACATAATATTTAAATATAACGGGTCTGACCCCATATACCTCTGACCCCATATACATATACTCATATACTCATGTATCTCTACATTATCAAAAAACTGTTGATAAATCTAGGTATTTATCCACTTTTTTGGTATTTTTAGCTCGGGGGTGTGAGGAGATACACGTGTGACGCTTGACAAGGTTATTAAATTATGTATAATGATATGAGAATCGAAAATTGATTCAAACGTTAAATATTCACAACACAAGAGGATAAAGATTCGCACAAAACTGACACCTTACGAATTGAAAGTTATTCTAAATACAAGACGCTATATCTGCATCTGTGTCGAGAATAACAAAATAGAACACCGATTATTTTGGAGTCCTATCGACAGAGTCAAAAATAGGGCGGTTTCGGTAGAAGCAGTGACAAAACGAATATATCAACTTTGATAATCCACATAAAGGAGAAAGAAATAATGACGACTCAACGAATACAAGAATTGAAAGCAGAAATAAAGCGTTTACAGGAGGAACTGAAACAAGAAAAGGGGAAAGAAAAAGTACAACAAACGTCCCACCAAGATAAATCTTATGAAGAACGATTATCTGCTCAAGAACAAGCATGGGAGTATGAAAGACACTACAAACAAGAATTTTTAGTGAGGCAAAGAAGCAAATACTGATAAGAATAACGCCTTTTGTTCCAATCTAATTCTTGTCCGCCACTCTTTTTGGGTGGCGGTCTTTTTTATTCCTGACCTCACTACTCCTTCGCCAAAGGATGAGTAATGGGGTCTGAGTAATGGGTAATGTGGGGGTAATGGGGTCAAGGGAACGGGGACAGTCACCATTGTTTGGTAAAATGTATGGTATAGTTACGGATATAAAAATAAAATTATGTTGTGAACAAAAATTATAACACATAAAATATAAAAGAATGGTGGCTGTCCCCAATGTCAATGTCCACCTCAGGTGAATCGGGTCAAATAGGGGTAATTGACCCGATTGTTTCGCGATGACTCTGCAAAAGTTTGTATTTTCCCGCTAACTAAGGTATAACTACAAGCATACATAATCCTATTTTTACCATGCCAAAACACACAAAACCAACAAAAAAGAAGCCGGTTGCGATAAAGAAAAAACCGGCCACAAAGGCGGTTGTTCCTCAGAAAAAAAAGCCGGCAGTTTTCGTGAAGAAAGCGCTCAAGAAACCGATAAAAAAAACGGCAACAAAAACCTCTCCCTCCGCGAAACGGCAAGCGGGAAGGAAAAAGAGCGCGCATCCGATCAAAGCGGTCAAGAAAACTCCTCTCAAGAAAGTGAAAGCGCCGAAGCCTCTCAAAAAAACCGCCGAGCCGCAAGGGGAAAAGACTTTGGTTAATTGGGATGAAAAAAGCAATGCGCTCATGCTGAAAGGCCGCGAAAGAGGCTTCGTGACCTATGACGAAATACTCCGCGAATTTCCGCATATCGAAGATAACATTCTTTTTCTTGACGAGCTCTATGATAAGCTCGCGCAAGTGGGAATAGACGTACTCGAAAGCGGCGGACTTCTCGAAGATACCGATACGGTACTCAAAAAATATTCCGCCGGCAACAGCGCCTCAAAAGACTCCATTCAGATGTATCTGCGCGAGATCGGGCAATATCCGCTCCTCTCCGCTTCTGAAGAAAGAGGATTGGCACAACGGATCGAGGCAGGGGACATAGAAGCAAAAAACCTTCTTGCAAAAGCAAACCTCCGACTCGTAGTTTCCATCGCTAAAAAATATGTCGGAAGAAGTCCTGACCTCACGCTTCTTGACCTCATTCAGGAAGGCAATCTCGGCCTCTTCAAGGCTGTTGAAAAATTCGAATGGACCAAGGGCTATAAATTCTCGACATACGCCACGTGGTGGATCAGGCAGGCCATTACCAGAGCGCTCGCCGATCAATCCCGCACCATCCGCATTCCCGTGCACATGGTGGAAACAATCGCCAAATACAAGCAAGTGGCGCGGCGGCTTTCTCAAGACCTCGGGCGCGATCCTTTGGCGAGCGAGATTGCGACGGAGATGGGCGTTGAAGTCGAGAAAATTCACAACATAGAAAACATCGTTCAGGACACCGTTTCCCTTGAAAAGCCGATAGGAGACGAGGACGACAAATCAACTCTCGGCGAATTCATCGCCGACGACAAAATACTCGCGCCGGATATTGAAGTTTCAAGAAGGATTCTCGCCGACCAGGTTAATCTCATTTTGAGCGACCTTTCCCCGAAGGAACGCAAAATTTTGGAAATGCGCCACGGTCTCATTGACGGCATTACGCACACGCTTGAAGAAGTGGGAAAGGAGTTCGGCGTCACGCGCGAGCGTATCCGTCAGATTGAAGCGAAAGCGCACGAGAAGATACGCCAGCATTCAGGGTCGGATAAATTGCAGGGGTACTAGGGCGATAGGGCGAATAGGTGTGGAAAACTCTCTTCCGTTCTTTTTCATTCGCGTTATATAATAGAGGCATGTTAGATTTATCAAATCTTGTTTTGGATACTCGCGACGATGTCGAGGATCCGGAAGAGCTTACTCACGCTGAGCTTACTGAACGCCAGCTCGCGGAGATTTTAGGCGAAGATAACAGGCGCTATGCCGAAAGTTCGCTTGGGCACTCTGCGAGTGTGGGAGATCTGATCGTTCACTATACTCAAAATGGCGGCCCGGAAGACTTCGCTCGCCGCAACGGAAGACGGACGTGCATTGTCCGCATAGATTGCGAATAAGATTGCCAACACACCGCGCGCTTTTCTCCGCGCATTTTTCCGTGTATACTAAGAGCATATGAAAATTATGTTTGCCGCCGGCGGAAGCGGCGGTCATTTTTATCCCGTCATCGCCATTGTGGAGTCCATCCACGAATTGCAGGAAAAAGAACGGTTGCTCGCCGCCGATCTTTTTTTCGTTTCCGATCATCCTTACGACAAGCACATTTTGTTTGAAAACGACATTTCATACATAGAAATAAAAACGGGGAAGAGAAGAACCTACTTTTCCGTTTACAATGTATTTGACATTCTGAAAACAGCCTTTGCTCTGCTTAAAGCGATTTGGGTGATGTACCGGATTTTTCCCGATGTGGTATTTGGTAAAGGAGGGTACGCGAGTTTCCCGGCGCTTTTCGCGGCGCGGATATTCGGCGTGCCGGTTTTCATACACGAATCGGACGCCGTGCCGGGTCGCGTGAATCAGTGGGCGGGAAAGTTCGCGCAGTTTATCGCCGTTTCTTATCCGGATGCGGTAAAATTTTTTCCAAAAGACAAAGCGGTATTGACAGGAAGCCCCATTCGAAAAGAGATTCTCATTCCGATTACCCAAGAAGCTCATAAATTTCTTGAACTTGAAGAAGGAATCCCCATCATTTTGGTTTTGGGCGGGTCGCAGGGGTCCCAAATTATCAACGAGGTGATTTTAGACGCCCTTCCGCTTATTTTGGAAAGATACCAGGTTGTTCATCAGGTCGGCGAACAAAATAAAAAAGAAGTGGAGGGGCGGCTTCCCGGAATTCTCAGCATGACGCCGCACAAAGAGCGCTACAAACTTTATCCCTATTTGAATGATCTCGCCCTCCGCATGTCGGCGGGGATCGCCGATGTGGTTGTTTCGCGCGCGGGGTCAACCATTTTTGAAATCGCTTCTTGGGGCAGAGCAAGCGTGATCATTCCGATCACGCGGTCGGCCGGCGATCACCAGAAGCAAAATGCTTTTCATTACGCTCGTTCCGGCGCGGCAACGGTCGTTGAAGAAACAAATCTTACCCCGAGGCTGTTGCTCGCCGAGATAGATCGCATAATGGGAAACCAGCAATTGAAATCCGATATGGAAAAATCAGCCGCGCGTTTCGCCGAACACAATGCTACCGCCGCGGAAAAGATTGCCCGCCAGCTCTTAAAAATGGGGTTGAAACATGACGATTAACGACATACGAAACTATATTACATTATGTATACACAAAAAAGTCAAGAGAAAGGAAATATCGTCGTTCGTTTCGCTCCATCGCCGACGGGACATCTTCATATTGGCTCCGTACGGACGGCTCTGTTCAATTATCTTTTCGCGCGGCAAAATGGCGGCAAAATGCTCCTGCGCATTGAAGATACCGATCAAGAGCGTTCGACGAAAGAATATACGCAAAACATTCTTGACGGTCTTGAGTGGCTCGGCATTCCGCATGACGGCGATATTTCGCACCAGTCTGAGAGGGGAGCAATCTATCGCAAACACACGGAGCATTTGATCGCAACCGGCGCGGCGTTTGTTTCACAAGAAGCGCCCGTGAAAGAAGGGGGCAGAGCGGAGGTGGTACGCTTCAAGAACCCCAACAAAAAAATAGTTTTTACCGACCTCATCCGCGGCGATATTGAAGTTGATACCGCCGACCTTGGGGATTTCGTTATTGCAAAAGATATGGAAAGTCCGCTGTACCATTTGGCGGTAGTGATTGATGATTTGGAAATGGGCGTAACGCATATTATTCGCGGCGACGACGGCATCGCGAACACTCCCCGTCAGATTTTGATTCAAGAAGCGCTCGGCGCGCCGCGGCCGGTATACGCGCACATTCCGCTCATTCTTTCTCCAGATCGGACAAAGCTTTCAAAACGACACGGAGCGATGGCTCTTACCGAATACCGCGATCTTGGATATTTACCGGAAGCGATTATAAACTTTCTCGCTCTGATCGGATGGAATCCGGGAACAGAACAAGAAATTTTTTCTCTTGATGAGCTTGTCCGGGAATTTCGTCTTGAAAAAGTGCAGAAAGGCGGCGCCGTCTTCAATACCGAAAAACTCGACTGGTTTAACAAACAATACATCGCGAAACTCCCCAAGGAAGCGCTCGCCGAAAAAATGTTCGCCGCGCTTCCTGAAGACACAAAGACGGCCGCATGGTTTCGGAAAGATATTTTTGAGAAAATCATTCCGATTGTCCAAGAAAAAATCGTTCGTTTCGGGGAAGTGCCGGGTGTGGTGAATGACTTGCGATTTTTCTTTGAAACACCGAAGTATGAACTTAAAAATCTTTTACCGAAAGCGCAAAACGAAGCGGATACGGCGGCGAGGATTGAAAAAATAATAAACATGCTTGTGTCCATACCGGAAGAAAATTTCACCGTCGAAAGCGTCAAAGAAGCGCTATGGGATTACGCCACGACGGAAGGCAGGGGAAACGTACTCTGGCCGATGCGATACGGTTTGACGGGACGTGAAAAATCGCCCGACCCATTCACTGTCGTTTCGATTGTAGGGAAAAATGAAACGCTCATTCGGCTTGCCGCCGCCTCAAAAAACTTACAAAGTAAATAAGGAAAATCCTTGATAATGCGTTATTTTGACAGCACAAAAAATACGGCGGGATTTGCGCCATTTGCCGTTCTCATATTGTTTCTCTTTTCGCTTCTCTTTGGCTTTTCCGGCAAAGGAGTTTCGGCTGTGTTCGCCACCGCTCTTATTGACGAGGAAAACTATATACGCGTATCCGATACTGAAGTCAGAGAACTCACCGAAGCGGAAAAAATAGCGCGAAGGACAGCCCAAGCGGAAGTGGAAAAAGCCCTACAAGAGCAAAGGGAAAAAGATGCGGAAGAAGCCAAAAAAGCCGAGGAAGCCGCGCAAGAGCAAAGAGAAGCGGATTTGCTTCGTGAAAAAATTGCAAACAAGAATAATGAACTGGAAAATATAAAAGCATCGATCGAAACCTACCAGAAGCAAGTGGACACCGCGCACGGCGAAGCGAAAACTCTGCAAGGCGCGGTCAAAGCCCTTGATATTGAACGCCAAAAAATGGTAGCGAATATAAAATTGACGGAAAACGAGCTCGATACCGCGAACTTAAACATTGATCGGCTCGGGCTTGTCATCGTCAGTACGGAAAATAAAATATCCGCGTCAAGAGATGCTATCGGAGAAGTACTGCGCGCGTCGGAACAAGCCGAATCCCGCTCGATCATTGAAACCGTTCTTACGAAAAACAGCTTATCCGATATTTTGGACGAATCTTTCGAGCTCGGGCAGTTTCGCGATAAAATCACCTCCCGCCTTGATGAGTTGAAAAAATACAAAGAAGACTCAATGAAACAAAAAACCGAAAGGGAGGGGGAGAGGAAAAAGATTGTCGGCTACAAAGCGCGGCTCACCGATCAAAAAACCATTCTCGACTACACGCGAAAAGAACAAAAAGAACTGCTCTCGGCTACGCGCAACAAGGAAACGAATTACCGAAAGATTCTTGAAGAAAACATCGTTAAAAAAGAAACATTCGAAAAAGAACTTTTTGATTACGAAATGCAGCTGAAACGACAGCTTGATAAGAAGTTTATTCCGGAAGCGGGTTCAAAGATCCTCATGTGGCCGCTTGATTCCATCCGTATAACCCAACATTTCGGCCGCACGAAAGACGCCGCGCGGCTGTATGCTTCCGGGACGCACAATGGAATGGACTTTGCCGCGAATCGCGGAACGCCCGTGAAAGCGGCATCGGGGGGTACGATTATGGGCGTCGGCAACACCGATACCGCTTGCCCGAAATCGTCATACGGAAAATGGGTGCTTATTCGGCACAACAACGGACTCTCAACTCTTTCAGCGCACCTTGATCTTATAAAGGTAACCGAAGGGCAAATAGTTGAAATAGGTGATATAATCGGATATAGCGGAAACACCGGGTATGCCACCGGACCACATTTGCATTTCACCGTTTTCGCTTCAGAAGGCGTTCAAATCGGGAGTTTTGCCAGCAAAGCATGTTCCGGCAGAACATACACCATGCCTTTGCCGACGGCAAAAAACGCCTACTTGGATCCGGAGATTTATTTTTAAGTATGCTTTAAGTATACAACGCGTTATTTTATGAAACTTCTTGTTACTTTCGTTATCTTTGCCATGATATTATGGTACTTTAATATAGACATTCGCGGTTTTGTGGATTCTCATCCGCAAGTGAAGTACTCGTTTGAAGTGGTAACGAATTTTCTCGCCGCGCTGTGGAAGAATTACCTTGCGAGCGCCGCCGCGTATATTTGGAATGACATTATTCTTGACGTTGTCTGGAAAAATCTCGCGCTTTTGATTGAAAAACTCAAAGCATAAAAACTCTTCGGTTCCTTATGCAAAATGCGCAACCATCAAAATTTTTATTCTCGCTTTTAGGGATATATGCCGTTCTCTTTTCCGTACTCGCTATCAATCCGATTGACCGCCCGACATGGTTCGTGGAGAATCTGACGATATGGATTATCCTTGCGGTCATCATCGGGCTGTATATGAAACATGTCCGATTTTCAAAGACGGCGTACGGATTCATGTTCGTTCTTATTTACCTTCACACCATCGGCGGGCATTACACCTTCGCGCTCGTGCCGTTCGACTATGTGACAAACTTCTTCGGATTCGCGCGCAACCACTTCGACCGCATCGCGCATTTCTCCGTAGGCTTCTACGCCTTCGCCGTCGCCGAGTGGCTCTTTACGAAACGCCTCGTCGCGAATAAATTCCTCCTCTTCACATACCCGGTATTCCTTATCGCCGCCATCGCCATGAGCTACGAACTCGTCGAATGGATTTTCGCCATCACCGCCGCACCCGAAGCCGCGGCAGACTACCTCGGCAGCCAAGGCGACATCTGGGATGCCCAAAAAGACATGCTCGCCGACACCATGGGAGCGCTCTTTGCCACTTCATTATTTTTTTCTTTGCGCGGTTTGTGGAAAGAGATTTTCTAAAAATTTCGTTGTAAAATGCCCTTAAAAAGGGTATTATTGGGGTTATGTCAGAAGAACAAAAAAGCTTTTGGAACGGTAATTGTGGGAGTGGCGAACGTGCTCTGTGGAAAGATGAACGCGGACGAATATAAGAACCTGTTCAAAATTATGTTTACCCCAAAGACAGACAGAATAGACGCTCTTGCGAAGTTATTCCCCAAGACCATAGCGGCGCTTGAGGACATCTTTGATGTGCCGACAAATATCTATATTGATTGGCAAAATATCATCCATCAGCAAGATCGTTGGGGATGGCATATACATGTAAAACGTTTAAAACAACTTTTTGATTCATTTGATACCGTGCAAAAAGTGTACATGTACACGGGCATTCTGGATGGAAATCAAAAATCTCAAGAGAGTTTGGATGAAATGCGGTCCATCGGATATGTGCTTATTTCCAAACCCGTAAAGGTGATGCCGTACTCCATCAGTGCTTCGAGCATCCCTCCGCATTCCGCTGATTTACTGAAGCCGTTTGTTAAGAAGCCATTACTTTCCGTTCTTGATGTACAAACTATAGAGTATTTGAACAAATATCTCTCAAAACTCAACAAACAGGGGACATTCGAATTGGTAGATAGAAAATGTAATTTTGACGTTGAAATGGGGAGAGACATTTTCTTGGATATTGAAAGAAACGGAGCCGAAGGTTTTGTTCTGTGGAGTGGTGATAGCGATTTTGTCGACCCGATTACTGCTATTATCAATGCTCATAAAAAAGTTACGCTTTTTGCCACTTCCGGCGAGGTTGCAACAGAACTGGCGCGGCTGGCGGTTCCTATTTTTGAAATTAAGAAAATGAAAGAATTTATTTGCTGGCCAAAAGAGATTCCTCAGAGCGTGAGGAGTAAAATAGATAGCCCGTAAACGCCAAAGGGACCCCTTGCGGGGCCCCTAAGCTACGAATTTAATGATCTTACGATCTCTTTTAACATATACCAATCTTCCACTAAAGTCAAGAGTTATCCACAGTTTATGACACATGCCATAAAAATAGTAAAGAAACCAAAAATCGCGCTGAAACTCCGTTTCGCGGGCTTTTTCGGCGCGTGGGAGGAGAAACGGCTGGGGGGGGTTTGTGGGAAAGGAAAATAAAACGTATCACGAAGCTAAAAAATAAGCATAATTCGCCTTTGTTTCCGGCGATTTTTTGTGGTAAAGTAGGAAAATAACACCTTAAAGTATGGCAAAAGAAGCCCAAGCGCGAATAAAAATAAACAAACTGCTCGAAGAAGCACAATGGCGGTTTTTTGACGACGACAAAGGCGTTGCGAATATAGAGCTTGAGCCGGGCGTAAAACTGACAAAAAACAAACTTGATGCACTGGGCGAAAATTTTGAAACCGAAACAAAAGGCTACGTTGACTATCTCCTGCTCGATGAAGAACACCACCCGATCATCGTCGTAGAGGCGAAAAAAGAATCTATCCACCCGCTTGAAGCGAAAGAGCAAGCGAGAGATTATGCCTATTCTCAAAAATGCCGTTTCGTTATTCTTTCCAACGGCAATGCGCACTATTTTTGGGACACGGAAACAGGCAATCCCGTTGTCATTACGGAATTTCCAAAACTTGAATCCTTGAAGCACCGAAAAGAATTCAAACCGAACAAAAATGCGCTCGCGGAAGAAAAAGTGGAAGAAGGATATTTGGCGTGCGTAAAAGAGGCAGATTATGACAAAGACCCGCGCTTCCAAAACGAAGAAACGCGCGCCGAATACATCAAGGACAAAAAACTCGTGCTCTTGCGCCAGTTTCAGCTTGACGCCATTCATGCTCTCCAAAAATCCGCAGAAAAGGGGCAAGAGCGGTATCTTTTTGAGATGGCGACAGGCACGGGGAAAACACTCACAACCGCCGCAATTTGCCGCCTCTTTCTTCGCACGGGAAATGCCAAGCGCGTACTTTTCTTGGTAGACCGCATAGAACTTGAACGGCAAGCGGAAAAAGCACTCAAAGAAGTTCTCGGCGCAGACTACATTATTAAGACCTATAAAAATGACCGCGAGAACTGGAAAAACGCGCATATTATCGTCAGCACCGTACAGTCGCTTCTTGCGGGCGATAAATACCGCCGTGAATTTTCTCCGACGGATTTTGAACTGGTAATTTCAGACGAAGCTCATCGCTCGCTCGGAGGAAACAGCCGCGCCGTGTTTGAATATTTTAACGGCTACAAACTCGGACTTACCGCCACCCCGAAAGATTATCTCAAAAACATAGACAAAAAAGATGTGAGTGAAAATGACCCGCGCGATTTTGAACGGCGTGAAATGTTGGATACGTACAAAACTTTCGGCTGTGATTCGGGTGTTCCAACTTTTCGTTACAGCTTGCTTGATGGTGTCCAAGACGGCTTTTTGGTAAACCCAAGAACGATTGACGCCCGCACGGAAGTAACCACAAAACTGCTTTCCGAAGAAGGCTACGCGGTGTTTGTAACGGATGAGGAAGGAAACGAGGGAGAAGAAAGTTTTACGCACCGCGACTATGAGCGCAAGTTTTTCAATGACGAAACGAACGTCGCTTTTTGTAAGGCGTTCATTGAAAACGCCAAGAAAGACCAGATTTCTGGCGAGATAGGGAAAACACTCGTATTCTGCGTAAGCCAAAAACACGCGCGAAAAATCACCGAGATACTAAACGCGATGGCGCACAAAGTTTGGGAGGGAAAATACAATTCCGATTTTGCCGTGCAAGTTACCTCTAATGTGAAGAATGCGCAAGATATGACCGTTCAGTTTGCAAACAATAACCTCAACGGCTTTTCTCGATTTTTGGAAGATTACAAAACAAGCAAAGCGCGCGTATGCGTGACAGTGGGAATGATGACCACGGGATACGATTGCTCCGATATTCTCAATCTGTGTTTGATGCGACCGATATTCTCGCCCTCCGAATTCGTGCAGATGAAAGGCCGCGGCACACGACTCAATACTTTTACCTTCGGCGACCAAAAAATCACGAAAAGAAAATCCAGGCGATACGCTTTCACACGACGAACGCCAAAATCTCCACAAAAATTTTGTCGGTTATGATATCAGCCCAGAAATGGCAAAACTCTCGCGGGTGAATATGTTTCTGCATAATTTTCCTGACCCGAAAATTTATGAATACGATACGCTTTCAAGCGAGGAGCGATGGCAAGATAATTTTGACGTCATCATCGCAAACCCGCCGTTTATGTCTCCGAAAGGCGGAATCATTCCGCACAAAAAATTTCGAATTTCCGCCAACCGCGCGGAAGTGCTTTTCACGGATTACATCGTTGAGCACCTAAAGCCGAAGGGAAGAGCGGGGATTATCGTCCCAGAAGGAATTATTTTTCAATCCGCGAATGCGTACAAAGAACTCCGCAAGATGCTCGTTGAAGATGGCTTATTTGCCGTTGTTTCTCTTCCTGCGGGGGTATTTAATCCGTACGCGGGCGTAAAAACGAGTATCCTGCTTTTCGATAATTCACTCGCCAAACAATCAAAAGAAATTTTGTTTGTAAAAATAGCAAACGACGGCTACGACCTCGGCGCTCAAAGACGACCAATAAATAAAAATGACCTGCCCGAAGCCATACAAATTCTGAACGATTGGAAAACTGGGAAGAAAACAGAAAGCAAACTCGCCGTATGGGTGGAAAAATCAAAAATAGCCGAGAGTGGCGACTACAACCTTTCCGGCGACCGCTACCGCACCGCAACCAATTACACCAACGCCAAATGGCCGATGGTGGAGTTGGGGGAGGTTTGTTTGTTGCAGAGAGGGCTAACCTATTCAACCGAAGAACTTGGTGCAGAAGGAGATGGTGTTCCTTTTTATAATTTAAAATCAATAAAAAGAGAATCTGGAGCTTCGGCTAATGATTTCAAGTATTTTAAGGGAGAAATAAAAGACAAACATTTTGTTTCAAAGGGTGATGTACTCATTGCTTTAACTGATTTAACCCCAACCTCAGAGTTAATTGGTTCGCCGAAACTTATTACCGATACAGAAAAGGCCGCATTTTCTGCTGATCTGGCGAAGGTGTGTTTAGAGGATGACCGATTGCTTTTGACATATCTTAACAATGTTCTTCGTTCAAAAAATTATCGGGGTTACATTGTTGGTTTTTCAAATGGTGCAAATGTCAAACATTTGCAAGTTGAAGGGTTTTTAAAGTACAAAATCCCGCTCCCGCCTCTTGAAATTCAAAAGCAAGTTGTCGCCGAATTGGACGGCTACCAAAACATTATCACAGGCGCCAAGCAAATTGTTACGAGTTGGAAACCGAAAATTGAAATTGACCCGACGTGGGAAAAGGCGAAGTTGGGGGAAGTATGCGGAACAACATCTGGGGGAACGCCACTGAAAGCAAAAATAGAGTATTATGAAAACGGTAATATCCCGTGGTTGAGAAGCGGGGAAATTGCCCAAGGGTTTGTAAAAGAATCAGAACTTTTTATTACAGAAAAAGGGTTGAAAAATTCCTCAGCAAATCAGCAAAATTGTTACCGATAAATACGGTTCTTGTTGCTATGTATGGCGCAACAGCGGGACAAGTCGGTATTCTTAAATTTGAAAGCACAACGAATCAAGCTGTTTGTGGAATTTTGCCGAACGAAAAATTTATCCCCGAATTCCTGTTTCAAATTTTGAAAGACCAAAAAGACATTATGATAAGTTTTGCAGGTGGGGGAGCACAGCCGAATATTTCGCAAGGAGTAGTGAGAAACCTCGAAATCCCGCTCCCGCCTCTCGCCACCCAAAAGCAAATCGTCGAAAAAATAGAATCCGAGCGCGCCCTCGTCGAATCCGCAAAAAAGCTGATCGGGATTTACGAACAAAAAACCAAAGACACATTATCAAAATTATGGAATACCTAATATGATACCAAAAGGCGTGCTCAGAAAAGTTAACGATTACTACTTTACGAATAAAGAATACACCGATGAAATATTTCGCGCGGCGGAGGATTTCTTTGACGTGCCGAATTTGAAACAGGACAAGCATTTGGATATAAACGGCGATGGCGAGAACGAACTGTTTAACGAATGGTTTTTGTACGAATTCAAATTTTCAGACGGAAAAACCGCGCTTGAAAAGTTTTACAGCGAAAACCCCATGAGCATTCCGGAATATCGGCGGAAACTGTACAAGGAACTTCAAGAAAATTATTATGGCGTATATGAAGTTACGGATGTGAAGCCGATGATAGGTCTTACTCTGAAGCATCTCGGTACGGAAAAAGAGTTTGTCGTTTCCGAGGTGTCCGCTTCAATGGAGCTTGAAAGAGGGGACACACTCATCGGACGAGCGGGGAAAGTGGGCGATCATTACGAACTTGTCGGATGCGATATGCCGGCACTGAAATCAAGCGTCGAGAAAAATCGGGAACGAAGAATCGCGCAAGTGAAAGGGGTGTTTTCGAAACTGACCGGTCTTTCTCCAAAAGATATGAAAACCTTCAGGAGATTCGGGCGGTAAAAACACAAACACGCTAGTGCCGCGCCAATCAAACTTTCAGGATTTTTATATTGAACAGCGCAAAAGATACATCCGCAATCATCGTACAACATCGCAAATGTGGATAACTTTTGAAGACTATAAATTTGACTCAAATAAAAATTTCCGTATAGTACAGCTATTATTCTAATTAAAAAACACCATGGACATAAACGAAAAAGAAATGCCGTATATATACTTAGAAGCAGGAGCCAGAGGAATCGCCGACCGAGCAATCAGACTCGCACGAGAAGGAGAAAGTATGGAAATGATAAAAGAATTCAGTTTACTAAAATGCTATCTTGATACGATTTTACAAAAGAAAAATTTAACAAAATAAAAAAAGAGGGGAATCATCCCTCTTTTTTTTGACACTTACATCTCGTATTTTCTTCAATCTTCTTCAGCACAGAAAGACGATGATTTATTTTCCAATACCAACAAAAAACTTCTCGCATTAAAAGAAAAAAAAGGATAAAAAGAAAAAACCAAAAAAGAAAATCTAAAATATCGGACGGACAGAACAGCGCACCAGAAAAATTTTCGCAAGATAAAAAACTCATAAGACAATTTTTTTAACGATTAATTTTTTACCCAAAATCTCATGGGTTTGTGTTTCGACAATATCACCATCTATCTCCGGTGTCAATTCGGAAAAAGAGACATCGGGACGATACAGCCCGCGGGATGCCAAATAATTCCACCGACCAAAACGATGGATGTTTTCTTTACCAAGATACTTCGCAACATACGCCGCGACTTTTTGAATCGGTTTTCCTTTCAAAGTTTTATCAAGAAGCCGAACATCAGAAAAACCTAATCCCCAAATATCGAAAGAGGTCTTATACTTTCGGGGCAATCGCAAAAATTCGGGAAACGTCCATGAACGTCCCACCTGTGCTTTAAGAGCACGAGAGTATTTTTTACGTGAATGAGATATACCCAAATCAGCTGTAATGAGAGCTCGAGGAAGATTGAAGAAAACAGCATGAAAATGAATAGTGCCGGGATCACCATTTTTGGCTCCGCGCTTAAGCTGTCGCTCAGCAACAGCAACAAATTGAAGACTACGCTCTGAACCAAAAATATGCCGACTATAACGACGCAAGAACGCCCTAAAATCTCGAACAGCGCAAACAATATCCAAAACATTTTTTTCATACGATAATGTAATAAAAACTGGTAATTCGTAGCGGTCATAATTTCCTTCAACAATGGAAAATATTTGCCGACGAGCCCGCTTGATTGAATCCTCGCGGGACTTTTTGCTTGGTTCATCACTTCGAGACCGATTTCTTTCTCCTTTAAACGGCACTTTATAGCGCATTCGGTCATATTCGGAAAGATACACAACATTTCCGCACGTTTTTTTAACAAACCTATATTTTTCAACGTCATTTTGCATAAAGTTGGGCGTTAATTGTGTATAAGTCAAGTCATTTCCCGAGCTCCTTTCAGCCCTGAGTTATCCACAACCCGCCCGCCCTTTGGGGGGCGGCGGGATGTGGATAACTCCTACCACCGCGACAAAAAAATCCAAAACAAAAATCCGATAATCCACCCAGCAGACATCATCCAAAAGAAAAAATTCAATGCTTCTAATGCAGTCATAAAATTAAAAAATAAGTCGCTTAACGAATAAAATAGCAAAATAAAAACCTATGGGCGTTAACCAAAATTTCAACAATGCCATAAAAATTTCTCCGATTGTTTCTGGACTCATTTTTGTTTTTTCTTATCTAATAACCAAATCACAAAAAACATCGTCATGTAAAATATCACGAAACCGTAAAAAAGATCTTGAACAGGCGAATCAATAGAACCAGAAACTACGGAAGAAGTCGTAGATGCCAAAACTAAAGTCCCGTCTACTTGAAATTCCACCCACGTCCAAATCCCATCCACACCAGTACGATCGCCACCGGTGTGAGTAAAATCTGCAGTTTTATACCGAGCGACAAAAATTCCATCGCTTCCATTTCCACCAGTTTTATTACCACCGGATGCAGTGGAAGCTCCGCCACCACCGGAACCGCGCAAAACCGTAGCATTACTACCGTTTGCAGATGAAGAAGCACCATTTCCTCCGACAGACGAACCACCAGCTCCGCCGGTAACACCGCCGCCGCCTCCACCGGCTCCAAAATACGCAGGGGTATCAGTAAGAGAAGACAAAACTCCGGCACCGCCAGCACCGCCGACGCCTGATGAACCATTTCCGCCAGTAGACGAACAACCGCCCCCACCGCCGCCATGCTCAGAACCCGAATTAAGATATTTTCCATTTCCGCCAGACGTACCTTGACCGGACGTACCACCAGCTCCAACCTCATTACCTGACGTATTCGATACTCCACCACCGCCACCGGAACCACCGGATATAGCCGGAGAAGACCAAGAACCACCGCCACCGCCGCCAGAAGCGGAAAAACCAAGAAAAGTAGAAGCACCGCCTGATGTACCCTGACTATAACCACCGCCACCGGCACCGCCGGAACCAAGATCGATAACATAAGAACCGGCATACCATTGAAACACATCAGATGACAAACAACCACCGCCGCCACCGCCACCACCGGATACG
>CAYPFT010000021.1:0-23767 GCA_964410165.1 uncultured Candidatus Saccharibacteria bacterium | reverse complement strand
GAGGAGGCACGACGTCCGGCGTCCTCTCCCCCTTTTCAAAGGGGGAGATTGAGAGAGGGTTCGTGTGTAGCAGCACTCTTTGGAATAAAGATATTTTTAGAGGTGTGAGGGGTTACAAAAATTCCCATGTACAAACATTCTTTTTTATGTTAGATTATAGAAAGAAAGTAATTTGAGATCTTACCTATATTTTTAAGCCTCAAATGATAGTTGAAGGTCGGCAAAACGGAGCCCCGGCCCTCTGCAACCCAATTAATCATTTTTCCGGTAATTGCAACGTTACAGAAAGGAGGTCATCCTTATGAACCAACCAAACACCTATAAGGCGTATTCTCTTGCGAATTTTCGCGAGATCCCGCAAATGGCGGAGGTGCCGGAGGAAATAAAATTTCAGGTTGAAATTGTCGGGCGCGTATTGCCGTTCAAAACGAATGACTATGTCGTAAACGAACTGATCGACTGGAACAACATTCCAAACGATCCGATTTTCCTTCTCAATTTTCCTCAGAAGGAAATGCTCCTGCCTCATCATTATAAGGAAATGGAAGATGCGATTCGGAGCGGTACCGAACAAAACATTGTTCGAGAAACAGCGAACCGTATTCGCATGGAACTGAATCCGCATCCGGCGGGACAAGTGAGCCATAATATTCCCGAGCTTGACGGCGAACCATTGAACGGCACACAGCACAAATACCGCGAAACTGTTCTTTTTTTTCCGAGCCAAGGACAAACGTGCCACGCCTACTGCAGTTTCTGTTTCCGATGGCCGCAATTCGTCGGTCTCTCTGATTTGAAATTCGCAACGCGTGAAGTGGAAAAATTGATACGGTACATGAAATCAAAGCCGGAAATTTCCGATGTGCTTTTTACCGGCGGCGATCCCATGATCATGTCGAGCCGCATATTGGCCTCGTATATTGAACCGCTTCTTGAAGCGGATCTTCCCGGATTGCGGCATATACGCATCGGCACGAAATCATTATCGTATTGGCCGTATCGATTCCTTACCGATAAGGATGCGGACGAGGTACTTTCCATTTTTCGGCGCGTTGGCGACTCGGGAAAGCACTTGGCGATCATGGGGCACTTCAATCATCCGAAAGAGCTTGAGCCCGATGCCGTCGGGGCGGCCGTTGCCCGAATCAGAGAAACCGGTGCGGTTATTCGTACACAGTCCCCGATATTGCGCCATATTAATGATGATCCTGCTTTGTGGGCGGAGATGTGGAACAAGCAAGTCGATCTGGGATGTATCCCGTATTATATGTTTCTTGCCAGAGATACGGGGGCGCAGCACTACTTCTCCGTTCCTCTTGTTCGAGGATGGGAGATTTTTCGGGAAGCGTATCAACGGGTGAGCGGATTATGCCGCAGTGTCCGCGGTCCGATTATGTCGGCAAACCCGGGGAAAGTTCAAGTGCTTGGAGTGAGTGAAATGCGGGGCGAGAAAATAATCGTCATGCGATTTGTTCAGGGACGTAATCCTGACTGGGTGCACCGCCCTTTCTTTGCGGAGTACGACCCGAATGCCGTATGGATGGATGAACTCAAGCCGGCATTTGGAGAACCGAAATTCTTTTTTGAAGAAGATTTCGAGGAAGCATGCCACGAAAATCTTAAGACTTCCACGAAAGAAGATTTTGAGTAATCAGCGGCAAAAACCTTGACGAAACATTTGAATCAAAACATCCGCTCCCGTTAAATCGGGCGGATGTTTTTTCGAGAAATCCGTTATCAGTCTTTCCGTTCCGCATTTCAAAGAGAATCGATGAAAGCGAAAGCGCGGCGGTTTTCTCCGGGATCCCCGACGAGCGACGGCGTTTCGTCGTTGGTTCGATGGTCAATCAGCGAGGGCATCGGAAAGTATACTTTCATATTGCGGTTATGAAGGAACCGCGAGATTCTTTCGTCGTCCTGCGGTTCGGTGAACGTGTCGCACTCTTGCACCATGTCATGAATGACCGCCGTCGGAAGGCAAAGAGCGATTCCCCAATGGGGTGAATCGCTAACGGTATATCCTTGCTTGAGTCCGAGCCGCGCTCTATCGGCAAATTTTACATTGTTGCCGTGGTAAAAAGAAATTGCGAAAGGGCTGTTTCCTGCGACGCTGGAGGTATCGCTAATGACCTTTTCGGCTCGCGCTTGAAAGTCGTCGCACACAATCGCATCATCTTGAATCACGGTGTGGAAAAGGGCTTCCGGATTGTAATGGGACCATGCCCTGCGGCAATTCGCCCATAGTCCCTTATTCTCTCGGTCGACAGAAAAGGGGACGTCGCCGAGCCGTTCCTTGAGGTAAGGAAAATATTTTTCCCTCGAAGGGTGGGCCATGACTGAAATGCTGAGAATTTTTTGTGACATGGTTTTAAGCTTAAAAACTTGTAATTTTTTACTTTTTTAGGATAACCTTCTTGTACGCTTCCATATACTTTTCCGCCATTTTTTCTGCGGAAAAATTCTCTACCGCTCGCTTTCGGCACGCCAGCCTCATCCGGACATACTCATCATCTTGCATTGCGTATATCCTTTCCACCGCCTCGCACAAACCGGCAAAGCCGGTCTTTTTTATGACCCAATCTCCGCGAATATCATCGTCTGACGGATTTACCAAAAAACCGGTAATACCGTCTCGTATAACTTCCGGCGCGGCGCCTCTGGCAAATGTTACGACAGGAGTGCCGCATGCCATTGATTCGGCATAAACCAGAGGGCCCGCCTCTTCAAAAAGCGTCGGGAGGAGGAAAAGCTTGCTATTTTGAAGGTGCGGTATCAGTTGATGGCGATCAAGGTTCGTAAAAAGAGAAACAAACTGCTGATTTTCAGGATCCTTGGCGGGCTGTTCCACAGAATGTCGATACCAGTCCTCATACCCGTGTTTTATGATGCCGAATAATTTTATTTTATGCTTCGTCTCTCTCGCCATGCGGAGCGATGTATCCGCCCCTTTTTCCGGAATAAATCTTCCTG
This sequence comes from uncultured Candidatus Saccharibacteria bacterium, assembly GCA_964410165.1. GTDB lineage: Bacteria > Patescibacteriota > Minisyncoccia > Phycocordibacterales > CAIJYI01 > CAIJYI01. Next base: position 20,797 of record CAYPFT010000021.1, on the reverse strand, counting down.
CCCACATCATATCTTCTCCTCCGTTTGGGTTGAAATCAAACTGCTTGGTATCAATGCCGTTGTAAACGTTATCAACATATTGAAGCATCGGCAACATTTTCCTCTGATAATTGCTTAGGGAGACGAAAAAAACATTCTTATTGTCTTTAAAAAAAGAAAAATACTTTCTTGTAAAATCTTCATTGAAGACGTTATGGAGGGTGATCACGATCGGTTTTTTTACAAAGGGGACAAACGGCATCACTAAATCTCCGTCGCCGATATTTACATGGTAAACATCAAAAACATCCTGCTGTGAAAACGCTTTTGAAAGAAGCGCCAACTCAAACATGATATGTTTATTGTGTTGCAGTATCTTCGGATCAGCCGAAGACGGCTCATGATCAATACTCTCTATTTTTGCCGGCAATGAAGATTCCCCGGATGCAAAGACGGTAATGTCGAGGTCATCCCTTTCCATCTTGGACAGTTCTTGTATCAAAATATGATTAAAAATCCCCGTTCCGGTCTTGTTTTTTTCGTCGACGTTAAAAAGATTTGAGCAAAGTATGGCTATGTTCATGTGTCTTTATGATTAGTTCGGACTTGATAATGCCTTCAGAAACTCTGCCGCCCAGCGGTATATGTTATAATTTTTAACCGTGTCGCGCAATTTTTTCATGCGGCGGCGCTGTTCCGACGCAGGCATCGTAAGCGCTTTGCACAGCGTTTCAGCGGTTTCTTCCGCGCTGTAAGGATTAAGGATAAGCGCACCGCCTTTGAAATCCCGGGAAGCGCCGGCGAATTGGCTCAATATCAGGACACCTCTTTCGTCATTTCTCGCCGCCACATATTCTTTTGCTACCAGATTCATGCCGTCATGAAGCGATGTAACCAAACATACGTGAGCCGCACGGTAGAGGGGATATATTTCTTTATGGGAAAAATGTTCCTTGAGAAGCACGATGGGTTTCCAACCGTTCCTCTCAAGTTTTTTATTGATGCGGAGAGCCTCCGCGGTCACCTCTTCATTGAATTCGCGATATTTTTGTACGCCTTCCCGCGAAGGAGCCGCTATTTGCAAGAACGTGAACTTTTCCATATATTCGGGGTACAGACTGAAAAAGAACTCAAGACCCTTTAGTTTTTCCATAAGTCCTTTGGTGTAATCCATGCGGTCAACGCCTATTCCCAAGAACTCGGTATGTAATTTGTTTTTTTCTATGATACCGGACGTTGGAAGCGTATCGGTTTTCTCGTCGTTGGTGAAGGCAACGCTGATGGGGAAGGGCTTCACATAGGTCGTATGGTTTCCTCGCGTGATTGAAAATTCCTCAAAGTTGACAATAGACTCAATTTCCTTGCTGACCGTATCCAGAAAATTATTGCAATACTGCTGCGTGTGAAAGCCCAGCACATCCGCCCCGAGCATCCCTTCCAATATCTCCTTGCGCCAAGGACATATGCTGAATGTCTCGGCGCTCGGCCATGGGATATGCCAGAAGAATCCCACTTCGGCATCCGGACGGCTGTTTTTTATCATACGTGGAAGCAACGCAAAGTGATAATCCTGTACAAGCACCATGGGTCTTTCAACGTTTTTGATTTCAGAGAGCAATGATTGCGCGAACTTGCCGTTGACTTGGCGATAGAATCGCCAGTCAGGCTCGCGGAACAATGGACGAATATGCGCCAAATGGCACAATGGCCACAATGCCGCGTTTGAAAAGCCGTTGTAATATCTTTCCGTTTCTTCTTCGGTGAGCCATACTCGCTTTAACGTATACCCCGGTTCATCCGGCGGAACCTTGATCTTATCTTGCGCGTCAACCGTCTGCTTGTCCGCATCCCCGCTGCCGTGAGCCAGCCACATGCCGCCGCATGCCTCCATGATAGGCTCAAGCGCGGTGACCATTCCGCTTGCCGGTACTTTCCATGTTATCTTGTTTTTATCTTTCGTATGAATGTACGGCTCGCGATTGGAAACGACAAAAATTTGCCTCCCATTGAGAGATGCTTTGAAAAAAGCTTTCAACCGCTCAGCCGTCCATGGCGTATCCAACTTTTCAAGGCGGAGACGCGCCTCTTCACCGGCGACGGATCTCGCGCGCTTCAGACTTTGCGTAATTTTTGAAATTTCGTGAGAGAGCGGTCCAAAAAAACCTGACTCGCCCGCAAGCTCTCCGTGAAGAATATCGCCCCTTCTGGCCGCTTTTACCGATTCGGCAAGATTTGTGAGCGGTTTGACGAATGTCTGATAAATAAGCGACACAATGGCAACGATAAACAGGACGACAACAAAGAGATACCGCAAGAGACTGTTGTACCATATGGACCAAACCGTTTCGTTAATGTAGTTTGCGTTTTGGGCGATAACCAACGCACCGGTAACGCTTTTTTCTTCATGCAGAGGTTCGACAAAAATAAATACGTTCTGCCTCATGCTCTGAAAGAACGTCCCTGACGGCTCATCGCTGTCCATAACTCTCTCCAAGAGATGGTGCGGTACTTCTTCAGGGAAATCTTCCGAAGAGACGACGGAACCCCCTTTACTGTCAAAAACTCCCAGGCCGACAATGCGCTCCTTGCCGGCAATTCTGTTTACGATCTTCTGGACGGAGGTCGTCGCTTGTTTGTTGAAAGACGGCTCAATGGATTCAGCGATGCTCTCGGCAAGAATTTGCGTCTTGGACTGCAGGCGCGAAGCGAGAGCGAGCTCTTCCGTGTTCGCCTGATTGAAGGTAAAACCTATGACGACGAGCATTGCGATGACGACAACACCGGCGAGAATCAAGATAATTTTCCTCATTTGTATAGGTAAGTTAACCATATATTCATAAGAAAATCAATTACTGACGGCGCGAACGGGTGATACGCATTTTTGTAATCTCAATCACAGCGCGAAAAAACGTTCGGTGGTACAGTGGCGATATCATTATTCGTAAACCGTAAAAACATCACAAAAACATCATGAACACTATCACCAAAAAAGTTCGTCTCGCTTTCATCGGGTTCGGCAATGTGCCGCAGGCGGTTCTCCGCTATATGAAAGAAGAAGCTCCGGCACAAGAGCTTCGACGCTTAAAAAAAGAGATCGTCGTTACGGGCGTTGCGGACATCCGCGGGCACGCCATTTCCGAAAGCGGTTTCTCGACCGACGAATTACTCGCGGCTGCGAAAGCGGGAACGCTCGCGTCTCTCAACCTCGGCAAGAAAACGGAGAACAACATTGATTTTCTCAAAAATGTTCCCGCCGACATCGTTTTCGTCGCTACTCCCGCATTCGTCCCGTCTGTGGAAGAAATCACTACTGCGTTCTCGCTTGGAATGGACGTGGTTACTTCCAACAAAAATCCCGTGGCGAATTCGTGGCGCGAGATTGCGGATGCGGCGAAGAAGCATAAAAAAGAATTTCGTTTCGGCGCGACGGTGCTTGCGGGCTTCCCGCCGTGGCGGCAGTGGTTTGACGCCATCACCCCGCAAGACATCCAAGAAACTCAAATCGTCGTGAACGCGACTTCCAATCAGATTCTCACGATGATGCTTGAAGAAGGGAAAAGTTTCGATGAAGGCGTGAAAAAAGCGCAGGCGGAGAAAATCGCGGAAGCCGACCCGAGCGATGATGTGGAGGGGCGCGATACGCAGAAAAAACTCGCCATCATCGCGAATGTGCTTATGGATGCCCGAATCGCTCCCGCAGATATTCCGACCGGCGGCATCAGAGAGGTAACGGTTGACGGACTCCGAAATGCCGACCGAAACGGCAAATGGATTCATCTTCTCGGACGGGTATGGCGGGGCGAAGACGGGAAAGTTCGCGCGGAAGTGAAGCCGGTCGAAACGGATAATCCGTTCTTCACGAGAATGCGCGGCAAGTCGATGGGTCTTTATTTCATCACATCGGCGTCGAATTTCGGCATCTGGCTTGACCTCGGAGAAGGCGAGCGCGCGCTTCGGGCGACCGCGGCGGGAGTGTTTGAAGATATTCTCACGCTCGCGAAAAAAATGTAGAGCGATTATCAATTTTATCAAATTAGTAATTAATTTTTTAATTGTATGACAAAAATTTCAAGCGGAGCAATAGGGGGAGTTGTCGGAGGAATGGTGTTCGGCATGTTGATGGCGATGATGGGCATGATGCCGATGATCGCGAAAATGATCGGAAGCGATTCGGCGGCTGTCGGCTGGATGGCGCATCTTGTTATCAGCGCGGCGACGGGCGCGATCTTCGGCGCTCTCTTCGGAGGGGTGATTACAAACATGGGCGCGGGTTTGAAATACGGCCTGCTCTACGGCGTAATTTGGTGGGTGCTCGGCGCGCTTATCCTCATGCCGGTCATTCTCGGCATGGGCGTGCAATTCGCGCACATGTTTGAGAAAGTGCCGATGTCGAGTTTAATGGGGCATGTTATCTGGGGTCTTATTCTCGGCGCGGTATATGCGGCGCTTGCCGGTAAAGAAGTAAAGTAAAAAAAATAACACTTATGAAAAATGTAACAATCTATTCCACGCCGACCTGTCATTTTTGCCACGCGGCGAAAGAATTTTTCAAGGAGAATCATATCAAGTTTACCGATTATAACGTTGCGGAAGACATGGCGAAACGAACGGAAATGTTCGACAAGAGCGGACAGATGGGCGTGCCGGTCATTTTTATCGGAGATGAGATGATTGTCGGATTTGACGAAAGGCGGATAAAGGAGATGCTCGAATTATAAATAGGACTTACGCACCGATGAAAGATGTGGTCGGAGAGTCTGCCACGCGGGTACTTCCATTTTCTAATCGCTTCGCTCAAGAAAATCAGGTCGCGCCCTTTGGCGGTCTCTCCGCCACATCTTTAGCTTTCGGCAGAGAATTTTGGCGGTTCCACCGCCAAGAGGCGGAGAAACCGACCAAAATTCTGCACCAAAACCGTATGCTTCCGTAACAGTGCGTAAGTCCTAATAAAATAACGCAAAAACGCATGCAAAAAACAAAAAACGCCGATACTTATAAAGTCGGAAGCATCGTGCCGGAAGACGGCGAATATGTCTGCGTTCCCTGCGGCATGAAAAAATATCTTACGGAGGGAAGCCGTTTTGAATCTTGTCTCAAATGTTTCGGTAAAAGCCGAAAAATGTTTCGGAGGAATATGGAACTCTGGGAAAAAGTCATCTAAAATAGGACTTACGCAAACGGATGAGATTCGCTGTTTTTCCGCCCGGATGATCTCGGAAAAGCTGTACGAATCAGTACTGCTTCCCGAGTCGTCCGGGAGAAAAACACGAAGATCGCCGTTTGCGTAAGTCCTATAAAAAAATGAAAACGAACATACTCATCATTTACGCTCATCCCGATACCGAGCCGCGGGGGAACGGCTGGCACATTCTTTCGGAAGTGCGAAGCGCGCTTGTTTCGGCCGGCAAAGAATACGCCCTCATCGATCTCTATAAAGACGGCTTCGACCCCGTACTTCGGAAAGAGGAGCATTATGTGAGCGGCGGGAAAGAAATCGCGCCGGAGGTTCTCGCGTACCAAAAACTGATTTCGGATGCAGGGTACCTCATCGTCATTCACCCTATCTGGTGGGGCGGGATGCCGGCCATACTCAAAGGGTTTTTCGATCGGGTGCTCACGCCGGGGTTTGGCTACAAATACGAGCGCGGCATTCCGAAAAAACTTTTTCCGGACAAGAAAGCCGTTGTGTTCGTCACAAGCGCCGGACCGTGGTGGTATTCGCGCGCGGTGCAGGAAGCCCGCGCGCAAAGAAATATGCAAAAAGACGTCTTGGGGTTTCTCGGCATACGCACAAAAGTTTTTCTTCTTCCGAAGGCCGGCAGAATTACCGAAGAATCGAAAACGAGAATCAAGGAATTGGTAACGCGCGGGCTTCGCTTCATTTTTTAGGGCTCTTCCACAAGTTTTCATGTTCGCATTAATGAGGTAAAATAAAATCATGGATTTTGCTACAATCGGTTTTATCTTAGGAAAAGCGGGCGAGATTTTAATCGCCTATACCGTTTTGGCGGTTCATAACCATATTCGGCTTGAGCGAAAAATTGATACGGAGGTGGTGAGGTATATGCGCAAAGAACGTGTCGCGGGCATCGCGGGGATTGTTCTTATTATCACGGGTTTTTTGATTGAGTTATCGGCAAAGTTAACAGTAATATAAACAAATTTTATGGATGATCTCCCTCACAAAGACGACGCGATGGTGAGCAAGCTGTTCCTCGCTGGGGACGCAAAAATAGCCGAAGCGATGAGTGCGAAAAGAAGCGCGGAGGCTCTCTCCGCCGACACATACTCGTATGGCGGCAAAGATATCGCCATCACCTGTATCGGATGCGAGGCGGCGATTGCCAAGGCGGAGTCCGCCCGCAAACGGCTAGAGTCGTTTGCCGAAAAAAACACCGACCCGATAGTGAAGGAAGGACTCGAAAAACTCATGGAAATAGCCAAGCGCGACGAAGATCAGGCGCGCGAACGATCTCTCATGCACCATCACTTCCCAAAGTCGCTTGTTGAATACGATGCGCTCATCAAGTAACTATCATGGAAACCGTAAAAAAACATTTGGACAATTTGCGGGAAATAAGAACCCCATCGGGGCTTTTTTTGGCAAGCAAGCCCGGTGTCGCTACCGGATACGACAAGATATGGCTTCGGGACAATGTCTATGAGGCGCTTGCGTTTGAGTATGCGGGCGAGTGGGATGTGGTGCAAGAGACCTATCACGCGCTTTTAGACATATTTCTTAAACACAAAGACAAAATAAATTGGGCGGTGGAACATAAGCCTTACGAATCGTGGCAATTCATTCATGCCCGCTACAATCCGGAAAATCTTGATGAATTTTATGAATCATGGGGCAACAAACAGCATGATGCCGTCGGCGCCATATTATTTAAGTTGGCGGATTTTGAATCAATGGGAAAATCAATGATACGAGGCGATGAGGATAAAGCCATTATTCAAACGCTCATTCACTATATTAATAACATCGAGTACTGGCACGATCCGGATTCCGGCATGTGGGAAGAAAAACTGGAAGTTCACGCAAGCTCCGTCGGAGCGGTGCTTGCCGGATTGAAAAAGTGGCGGGACATAGGCGGCATGGATGTGCCCGATCGCGCCATCGCGGAGGGAGAAAAAGCGCTTGCGGCGCTCTTGCCGCGAGAGTCGTCCGCGAAATTCACCGACCTTGCGCTTCTTTCGCTCGCGTATCCGTATGGAATCATAGATGACGCCATGACCCGAGAAATAGTGCGCAACCTTTCGTATCATCTTGAAAAAAAGCACGGCGTTATCCGGTATAAATTTGACGAGTATTTTAACGCCAATAAGGACGGATACTCGGAAGAAGCCGAATGGTGTTTCGGGTTTTCGTGGCTCGCCGTCATTCATGCGCGTCTTGGCGACGACGACCGGGCGCGAGAGTACCTTGCGAAAGCGGCCGCGCAGATTACCGCTGATGGAAAAATTCCGGAGCTGTATTATTCCCACACCGTCAAACCGAATGAAAATGTTCCCCTCGGCTGGGCGGAGAGTTTATATGTCGTAGCCAAATATGAAGTTGAAAAAATAAAAACTTAGACCTCTCGCAAAAATAAAATAATGAACACAACATGAAAAACAAACACCAAAATAAATATATTGACATACTTTCTTCGTTCGATTTGAAAAACATCCCGGATTTGGATGCCGCCGTTTTGGGAGCACTCGAACTTTTCCAAGAAGAGAAATTGCCGAAGCTCGGCGTTGATTTTTTGAGCCGCTATAAGCGGCCGCTCGTGGTTGGCTCCGGCAACGCCGAGGCGACGGGCAGGATTATTTTTGAAGACCAAGACGCGATATTCGCTTCCGAAAGCAATTACGGGCAAAAACTCGAAAACATACGAAACATCGACAGCGTGATAGTCATCTCGGCATCCGGAGGAAAACACGCGCCCATCATCGCAAAACGCGCGAAAGAGTCGGGGAAAGATGTCGTACTCCTGACAAACAATCCGCGGGCGGAGGCGATGAAATTCGTTGAAGGCGGCCGGACTTTCGTATTTCCGAAAAACAGAGAGCCGTATACCTACAACACCTCCACCTACATGGGCATGATTCTCGGAAAAACGGGGGAAGACGCTTCCCGTATTCGGAATTTCATTGCCGAACGCATTGACACGCTCGCGATGCCGGATTTTTCAAAATACGACAAATATTTTTTCATCGTGCCGACGCGCTTCTCAGGAATCATCCGAATGCTCCAGGTGAAATTCATAGAGTTGTTCGGCAGAAGAATCGCGCGCGACATTGAGACGATCGAATACATGAAGCATGCCGTGACGGTCGTGCCTTCGGATGAGTTGTTCGTGAGCTTCGGCGATGAAAATACCGTCTGGGGCAAGCCGGAAAACCGGCTTCATATTCCGCTTCCGGAAAATGCCGGTTATGCCGCGATGATGGCGGTCGGTTATTATGTCGTCGCGCAGATTCAAAAAAAGCACCCCCCATATTTCAAAGAAAACATCGCCGCTTACGCGGAGAACGCGTCAAAGGTATTCGGGAGCCCCATTTCGCCGATTGTTGAATAATATTAAATTGTATGAACATCACACGAAATACCGACATAAAAAAAATGCAAGAAGCCGCGGCGGAGGCGCTTGGCGAGGCGCTTTTCTCTGCGCGCGGTACCCCGGTATTGCTCCTGCTCTCCGGCGGGTCGGCTTTGGAAATTCTTTCAGGAATTCCCGCAGCTCATCTCGGCAAGAATTTGACGGTCGGCATGCTTGATGAGCGGCACGACACCGATGTGGACGTGAATAATTTTCTTCAATTAGAACAGACCGAATTTTATCGTATTGCGAAGGATGCCGGATCGCGGCTCATTGATTCGGTTCCGAAAGAAAAGGAATCGCTTGAAACTTTTTCGGCAAGAATTGAAAAGGAATGGAAACGATGGAGGAAAGAAAATGAGGATGGTACAATCATCATAACGGAAGGTATTGGTCGGGACGGGCATACGGCGGGAGTAATGCCGTTTCCTGAAAATCCGGGATTGTTCGAACAACTTTTTCTTGATGACGGGCAATGGGTGAGAGGATATGATGCGGGCGCGAAAAACCAATATCCGCGCCGCGCGACCGCGACTCTCTCATTTTTGAAAAATGAAGTCGATCTCGCCGTCGTGCCTGTCGCGGGAGAGGAGAAGAGGCCGGCGTTCCGAAAAGTTATTTCCGACGCGGGAACGCTCGCCGAAACCCCTGCGCGGATTCTTCGGGAGATGAAGGAAGTGAAAATTTTTACCACTCTTAACTCGAAATAAAATGATTATAGAAAAAACATCATTACCCAAAAAAGCCCTTACTCCGACAACTATCGTCATTTTCGGCATCACCGGCGATCTCGCTTCGCGCAAGCTCATACCGGCGCTTTGGCATCTTTTCGCGAAAGGATATTTGCCCGATGAATTTTTCGTCGTCGGTTTCGCCCGGCGCGAGTGGACGGACGGCGAATTGCGCGCGTACGCGGAAGAAATCCTCAAAGAGAAAACGGTGAATGCGGACTCGGAAACGAAAGAGAATTTCCTGAAACGATTGTCGTACGTGCGGGGCGATTTCGCCAATCCGGATTCTTACGGTGCGCTTTTGAACGCCGTTTCCTCGATAGATGAAAAGCTGGGACAGTGTTCCGCGAAACTCATGCACCTTGCTGTTCCGCCCGAGTTTTACGAAGGTATTTTCGAGCATCTTCACGCTTCCGGACTTGCGGATTTATGCGGCGGCACCGGCGGATGGACGCGGGTTCTCGTGGAAAAGCCTTTCGGGAACGATTGGTACTCGGCTGAAAAGCTTGATCAACGCTTGGGAAAACTTTTGAAAGAAGAGCAGATATTTCGCGTGGATCACTACATGGGCAAAGAAACGATACAGAATATTCTCGCCTTTCGATTTTCAAACGCGCTTTTGGAACATCTCTGGAATCGGACATTTATCGAGAGGGTGCATATCCGTCTTTTTGAAGAACTCGGCATGGAAGGGCGCGGGTCGTTTTATGATTCCGTCGGCGCGCTTCGCGATGTGGGGCAGAATCATGTCCTGCAAATGCTTTCGTTCGTCGCAATGGAAGATCCGGGCGTTTTGGAAGCGGGAGCGATCAGGAATGCTCGGACGAAAGTTCTTGAAGAGCTCCGCCCGATTTCAAAAGATGAAATGCCGAATTTCGTGAAGCGTGGACAATATCGCGGATTCCGCGAAGAGCCGAAAGTGGATCTGAACTCAAAAACCGAAACGTATTTTCGCATCAAGGCGCAGATAGACAATGAACGATGGAAAGATACCCCGTTTATTCTGGAGAGCGGAAAAAAATTGGGCGAGTCGAAAGCGGAGATTGAAATCGTCTTTCGGAAAAAGGATTCGTGCCTGTGTCCGCCCGGCGAAGAGATGCATCCGCACAACACCCTTCTTTTTCGCATACAGCCGCACGAGGGAATTTCCGTAACTTTTTTCGCGAAACACCCCGGTTTTGAAATGAAACTTGAACCGAAAGTGCTTTCATTCTCGTACGAAGAGAGCGAGGATATGAAAAATGCGCCGGACGCGTACGAGCGGGTGATATTCGACTGCATTACCGGAGACCAAACGCTTTTTGCGAGCACCGGAGAAGTGCTCGGCTCGTGGAAATTCATTACGCCGATTATAGAGCAATGGGACGCGATACCGATGGAAGAGTATGAGCCGGGATGGATACCGGAAAACGGCATATTAAAAGATAATCACAAGTAACAGTATGAAAAAACAAATAGGATACATCGGTTTGGGAAAAATGGGATTCAATATGTCCGAACGGCTTCTTGAAAAAGGATACGAAGTGGTCGCTTACAACAAGAGTCCCGAATCGGTGAAAAAGATTGAAGAAAAAGGCGCGAAGGGGGCGGAGAACATCGCCGCTCTTGCGACAGGGCTTGCGGTGCCTCGACTCGTGTGGATCATGGTTCCGCAGGCGGCCGTTGACAGCGTTCTTGCTGACCTTCTGCCGCATCTTGAAAACGGCGACACGGTGGTCGACGGCGGCAATTCGCCATACACGGAATCCATGCGGCGGGGGAAAGAACTTTCCGAAAAAGGAATCCATTTTCTTGATGCGGGAATTTCCGGAGGACCCGCCGGCGCGCGAAACGGCGCGTGCGTTATGGTGGGCGGAGAAAAAGAACGCTATGAAGAATTCAAAGAGTTATTCGCCGACATTTCCGCTCCGGACGCGTACGGCTACATGGGCAAAAGCGGCGCCGGGCATTTCGTAAAAATGGTGCACAACGGCATTGAGTACGGCATGATGCAATCAATCGCCGAAGGGTTTGCCGTGCTCGAAAAGTCGGAATTCAATCTTTCACTCAAAGAAGTGTCGCGTGTGTACAACGAAAAAAGCGTCATAGAGTCGCGGCTCATCGGCTGGCTCAAAAACGCTTTTGAAACGTACGGCGAGAATCTTGACGAAATATCGGGGAGCGTGGTCGGCACCGGAGAAGGCGCGTGGACGGTCGACGCGGCGAAACGATTGAATGTCGGAACCCCCATCATAGAAGGTTCGGTACAATTCCGCGAACAGTCGAAAGAAAATCCAAGTTATGCCGGCAAAGTCCTCTCCGCACTCAGAAATCAATTCGGCGGACACAACATACGACAGTAGTGAAAAAAATACTACTTACAATTTTTATTTTGGTAATCTCTTGCGCACTGTTTATCTACCGTGCGGAGTTTTTGGAGTTTGCGCGCCACCTTGAAAGCGTAAGTCATGGGATGCCGTTTTTGACCGCGCTCATCCTCATTGCTCTCAAAACCGTCGTCGCCCCGCTCGGTTTTCCGGGGACGCCACTCACTTTGCTTTCCGGCGCGCTCTTGGGAAATTTTTTCGGCACGATTGCCGCGCTTATCGGGAACACGCTCGGCGCCACGCTCGCATTTCTCTTGTCGCGTTATCTGTTGAAAGAGTACTTTCAAAAAAATCTGGTTTCAAAATATCCGAAGATGCGAAAATATGAAGAGCGGCTGGAAGAAAAAGCGTTCTCCACCGTGGTGGCCTTGCGGCTTATACCGCTTTTCCCGTTCAATGCCCTCAATTTCCTGCTCGGCGTATCAAACATCCCCGTGCGCACGTACGCGCTCGCATCGTTCGTCGGTATGATTCCCGGTACCGCCCTCTTCGTATACTTCGGAGAATCCCTCCGCATGCTCTCCGTTATCAATATCGTTTTCGCCGTTCTGGGAATCGCGACACTCACGTATCTCGGGAAAATGTATGAAAAACGATTTTAGCGTTTTTTTGCCTATCTTTTATCGTTAGTCCATAGTATATGGTATAGTGTACTTACGGTTATTTTTCAAAAACAACATGCAACCTAAAGAGATGTATACGCTGAAAAAAGCGGACAAGAAGACTCTCAAGAATGCAAGAAAAAATTTTATAGACGGGAAACCCGCAACTTTGAAGCAACTTCATTATGATTTGAGAATGCGATAAGTATACAAAAACATGACAACATATGACGAGTTCAAAGACCGCTTCAAGCTTTTGGCGAGCAAAAATAAACATTTGGTGGTAAATACTTTATCGAACATTTTCACCATGCGCCTGATAGGCAACAAAACACACGGTGATTTGGCTGCAAAAAGACAAGTTGCGGGATGGCGGAATTTATCAATCAGTTTATGTATGTTTTTAGAAACTACAAGAATAAAATAAGTTAAAAACATGAACGAATATTTACTTTGGATTTTTATTGTTGCAAACATTTACCTTTTCCTTTCGTTAAGAAAAGAGAAAAAACGTTTACGTGTTTTAACATCGTTTGTGGGCGGACTTGTAAAATTTGCTTCAAAAGTACCCAAGATGATTGACGAAACTGTTCAAAAAGAAACAAATCCGGGGAATGTTAACGGGTATGAGATAATTCTCAAAGATATCAGCGATTCTTTCGAGGAAGATTTTTGGGCAACACCTTATGATAAGTTTATAAAATTTGATCGCAATTTGTTTTATGAAGAAAAATTACGTAATGGGGGCTTCAATATGATGTTTTGGGATTTTTATGATAAATGTCTAAAAGAATGGTACGCAATTCAACACAATAAAAATGAAAATTTAGAAAACAACGAGGCATTAGGAGAAAAATTGATTTATCAGGATTTTTTGGCTAACAAACTTGAAAATCTTAAAAATGTAAACATACCAAAAAACTCAAGATTGTTTTTCAAGCATTTGTCCGAAGAAGAGCTTAAAAATGTAGAAAAGAAACTTACCGTTAAGAAGTAGGGTAATGTAACCAAAGTAAAAATCCTATGGCAAAGAGTGGAAAATTAGATATATACAGCAAAACAATTTTAACAACACCCAAAACGCAGGGAATAAAATATGCTGGTTCAAAGCTTAAAATTTTACCCTATATCGTTGATATTTTGGGCGATTTGAAAGATGTTAAAAATGTACTGGACGGTTTTAGCGGTTCTACTCGCGTATCGCAGGCGTTTGCACAACTCGGATATAATACTACATCAAGCGATATAGCCGTGTGGTCGGAGGTTTTTGCGACATGTTATTTACTGTCAAAAAAACCCGATATCTACTATCAAGAAATTATAGACCGATTGAATCAGCTCAAGGGGTATGATGGTTGGTATACGAAACATTATGGGGCGGAAGTGTTAGGGACAAAAAGACCGTTTCAGGCGAAAAATACCAGAAAATTGGATGCAGTACGAGACGAGATTGAAAATTTGAATTTGGAATGGGAAGATAAATGCGTAATTCTTGCGAGCTTGATTTATGCACTGGATTCCGTTGACAGTACCCTCGGGCATTATGTCGCCTATTTGTCGGAATGGTCGCCACGTTCGCACAACGATATGGTTCTCAAGGTGCCTAGCCGATTTAAGCATAGTGGCACACACGAAATTATACGCGGTGATATTTTTGAAACGATACAAAACAGAGAATTTGATCTTGCGTATTTTGATCCCCCATACGGTTCAAACAACGAAAAAATGCCTCCGAGCAGAGTGCGGTATGCCTCATACTATCATATTTGGACAACCATTATACAGCACGATAAGCCTGCTGTTTTTGGGAAAGTAAATCGTCGGGAAGACAGCAGAGACACAGTCGCCGCTTCCGTGTTTGAGGAGTTTCGGAAAGATGAAAACGGCTCTTTTGTCGCCATGCAAGCATTGCGCAAGCTTATACAGGAAACAAAATCTCGCTACATATTACTGTCATATAGTTCGGGGGGGAGAGCGACAAAGCAAGAGCTGAACGACATAATCAATGAATCGGGGGAATTGATAAAAGCGGTTGAAATTGATTACAAAAAGAATGTTATGGGAAACATGCGGTGGACGAACGAATGGATAAACAGTGATGGGAAATATCACGAGTATTTATTTTTAATGGAGAAAACAAAAATATCGCCAATCAGGAATCTTGCGTCAGGTTTTTATCCGAAACGAAGCGAAGGGCTTCAAATCGCAGCGAAGTAAAATTGTGAAAAAAGAAAACACATTCGACATCATTGTTATCGGTGCGGGGTCGGGCGGGCTCAATATTGCCGGCTTCATGAACCGCGCGGGGTTTCGCGTGCTTCTTGTTGATAAAAGCGGGGAGCGTATCGGCGGTGATTGTTTGAATTTCGGGTGCGTGCCGTCAAAAGCGCTTATTCACGTTGCGCGGACGGTGCACGAAGCTCGGGAAGCGGAGAAGTTTGGCGTGCATGCGGAAGGCGCGGTAGATTGGAAAAAAGTGCGCGAGTATATAAAAGAAAAGCAGAACACTATTCGCAAGCATGAAAATGCGGAGTGGTTTCGGGAGAAGGGAATGACGGTAGCGCTCGGCAAAGCGGAATTTTCTTCGCGTAATTCCGTGAGCGTGGACAATGTAGAATATTGCGCGAAAAAAATCGTGATAGCGACCGGTTCGCGTCCGCGCATTTTGACGGGACAGGGGATTGAAAAGGTGCGGCGCGTTTTGAACAATGAAAATATTTTTGACATGGACGAACTTCCGCGCAAGCTTCTCGTCATCGGCGCGGGGCCGATTGGCATGGAGATAGCGCAATCACTTCGGTTCCTCGGTTCGGAAGTCGTTGTGTCGGAGCGCTCAAACGCCATCCTCGGAAAAGAAGACACGGAAATGTCCGGCATCGTCCTTGAAGAAATGAAAAAGCAGGGGATAGAGTTTCGGTTTAATTCCGTTTTGAAAGAATTTATTTCCGCAAACGAAGCCGTATTCACAGACACTTCGGGAAATGAAGAAAAAATTTCTTTCGATGCGGTGTTCATCAGCATCGGGCGGGTACTCAATACCGAAGGTTTGGCGCTTGGAAAAGCGGGGATTGAGGTGAAGGACGGTAAAATAACAGCGGACGAATATCTTCGCACGACGAATAAAAACGTTTTGCTCTGCGGAGATATCGCGGGCGGATTCCAATTCACCCACGCCGCCGAAATGCACGCGGGCGTTATCCTCAACAATTTCTTTTCACCGTTCAAGAAAAAGTTTTCGGCAAATAACATCTCGTGGGTAACCTATACCACCCCCGAAGTTGCCTCGTTCGGATTATGGGAAGCGAAGCTTATCAAACGAGGCCTTAAGTACGCCGTTCTCGAAAGCGATTTTTCCGAAGACGACCGCGCCATCACGGACGATTATCAATACGGCAAAATGAAGATTTTTATTTCCCCGAAAGGAAAAATTCTCGGCGGTACGATGGCGACCCCGAACGCGGGCGAGCTTATCCAAGAACTCATTCTTGCAAACTCCGCAGGGCTCGAAATAAAACATATCTTCAACAAAACCTATCCTTATCCGACCGCCGCGCGCATCAATAAACGCCTCGCGTCTGCATACTTTGCGGGAAAACTCACGGAATCCAACAAAAAACTTTTGCGGTGGTTGTATCGGTAACTTTCAATTCCCGTAGTAATGGTAATGGGGACAGCCACCATTGTTTAATAAAATGTGTGGCGTAATGAGAAAAAAACAAGATTATGTTTGTGAAAAAAACTACAACACACAAAACCCAAAAGAATGGTGGCTGTCCCCAATACCTACGATGACGAAAGATTGAAAGAAGTGGAAAAAATTTTGCGGGAGATTGGGCTGGGTAAGGTGGTATAAAAAATGAAATCCTGTATCGCTAAGGCGGTACAGGATTTTCTAAGTTTACGGTATTTAACTTAGACCATCTGGGAACCGTTGTACAAGCTCCCATTCCTTCGGAAATTCTTTTGCGAATTGCGCTTTTCTTTTTTTGTTGACCAAGAAAGTCCAGACCCAACCAATGAGCCAAAAAAGAGGAAGGAGTATTATCGCGTGGAATTCAAAATTAATCGCTTTGAGAACATCAGGGAAGTAGTACCAAACTGCAACGAAGTAAAGTATTCCCAATATCACCAGTGGGGTGAGGTACCACCGTCCTATGGGAATGAGCGCGGCATCAAGCTTTTTTATGGCTTTGGTTACCGTCGTAGGGCAGACGTAAGGATTTTTCACCTCGTATGTCATATGTCGCTCATTACATTCCGGACAATGAACAATTGTTTCTTCGCCGCAAGCCGAGCAGAAGCGTTGGTTTTGCGGATTACTGTCCGAAAACCGCTTGTTGTCGTGCAGGTAGACGGTTGCCAAGAAAGCGTCTTTTCTTGTGCAGGCAGGGTTCGTACACCGAACCATAAAGCCAAATTCAGTAATGTAATCGTCATTCATCGATTTTTCCTCTCAAAAGTAGGGTTGGTTTCAAATAGGTGCAGATTTCATGGTATCAAATTAAAACAAGTTTGTCAAGTTTCTGTCCGCACATGTCTCATGGTAGAGTAGAGGCAATATGAAAAATAGCAGAAAGACACACATTTATGTTGATGGTGCGAATTTGCATCGTGCAGCGGTGGAACTCGGTTTTGAGATTGATTACAAAAAGTTTCGTGGCTGGCTTCGGCAAAAGTATTCTCACGACAAGGTGTATATCTTTATCGGACTCATTCCCGCGAACGTAAAACTGTACAATTATTTGCAGGAGTGCGGGTTTTTACTGATTTTTAAAGAAACGGTATCGGTCGGGACGGAGATGAAAGGAAATTGCGATGCCGAACTTGTGCTTCGGTCAGTGTCTGATTTCTATACGAATGCCGCGGAGAATTTTATTTTTATTACCGGGGACGGTGATTTTGCGTGCTTGGTAAAATTTTTGCTGGAGAGCGATAGAACAGTTTCAATCCTTGCCCCGCATGGCAAGAAGTGCTCTTTTTTGCTTCGGAAAAGTGGCGCGGAGCTTACGTATCTCAATGACCTGTATCATAAGTTTGAAAAGCAGAAAAAGCCCCCAATGAAGTCGTAACTTCATCAGGGTCTTTTTCATAGTTATGCTTTTATATTACACGAAAAACGTAAAAATTGCAAGTCCATGTCCACAGCAACACAAACCTCCGAAAAATTTGAAGAAGCGTATGCGAAGTTGAACCACGCCCAAAAGCGTGCGGTGGATACCATTGAGGGGCCAGTCATGGTGGTGGCGGGGCCGGGGGCGGGGAAGACGGAGATTCTTTCGCTTCGGGTGGCGAATATCTTGCGGCGGACTGACATGTCGCCTTCGAATATCCTGTGTCTCACGTTCACGGATTCGGCGGCGGTAAATATGCGAAAGCGCCTCGCGAGCTTAATGGGGAACACGGCGTATCGCGTGGCGATTTCCACGTTTCACTCTTTCGGGACGGATATTATCCATTCTTTTCCGGAGCATTTTTTCGACGGGGCATCGCTTGTGCCGTCCGACAGCCTGGCGTCAATCAAGATACTTGAAAATATCTTTTCCGAGCTTTCTCACAATGACCCGCTTTCTTCGCTCCACGAAGGAACGTTTGCGTATTTGTCCGACGCGCAGAATGCCATCTCGCACCTGAAAAAAGCCGGGCTTTCTCCCGCGGAATTTCGCTCGGTACTTGTCGAAAACGCAAAAGTTTTTGAATATATAAATCCTGTCCTTAACGAAGCGTTTGCGGAGCGCATCTCTAAAAAAAGTTTTGAGAAAGCGAGCGCTCTTGTAAAAACACTTCGAGATTTTCAAATTGGGGAAGTTACGCCATTGGTGCGTCCGCTCAGTATCATCGCGGCGGAATCGCTTGAACGCGCGCTTCAAGCATGCGAAGAAAGCGGGAAAACCACGCCGTTGTCCGAATGGAAAAAAGAGTGGACGGAAAAGGACGACGATGGGGCTTCTGTCTTGAAAGGCACGAACGCTTTGCCGAAACTCTTCTCCCTTGCGGCGGTGTATGAAAAATATCAGAAAGACATGAGAACGGCTGGGTATTATGATTTTGACGACATGATTCTTGATGTGGTTCATTCACTCGAAGAGAATGCATCCTTACGCTACGAACTTCAAGAACGGTATCAATATATTCTTGTGGATGAATTCCAAGATACGAATGACGGACAGATGCGCTTGATGCGGCTCCTTACCGATGCGCCCGTGCATGAAGGCCGGCCGAATATCATGGTGGTGGGGGATGATGACCAAGCCGTGTACAAATTTCAGGGCGCGGAAATTTCCAATATTCTTTCTTTCCGCGATATGTTTCGCGATGTTTCGCTCATCACTATGACGGAAAATTATCGCTCCACGCAGGAGGTGCTTGATCTCGCGCGCCACGTGATAGTGAAAGGGGAAGAGCGTTTGGAAAATAAAATTCCGGAGATTGTGAAAGAGCTTACAGCGGGCAATAAAAATCTCGCGGGCGGCGCAATAATCAGAAAGACGTTTCCGACTCGAACGCATGAGTTTCGGTTTATCGCGTCCGAAATCCGCCGCCTGCTTGACTCGGGGGTTTCCGGAAAAGACATCGCGGTCATCGGGCGCAAGCACAAAAATCTCGAAGCGCTCACGCCGTTTTTGATGCTTGAACAGGTTCCCGTGAATTACGAGCGGAGGCAGAATGTTTTTGAAGAACCGCATATCCGCGAGCTTATTCTTCTCTCGCGATTCGTTACTTCGCTGGTGCGGAAAAACCGCGAGGAGGCGGACGAGCTTCTGCCGGAAATTTTGTCGTTTCCGTTCTGGGGAATTTCACGGAAAACCATTTGGGAAATTTCCATTGAGGCGGAGCGTTCGCGCGCGAAGCGGATGCGATGGATTGATGTCATGCTTGCAGTGCCGGATGAGCAGGTACGAACGCTCGCCGATTTTTTTCTCGACCTTGCGGAACGCTCCCATAACGAAACGCTCGAAGAAATTCTCGACGAGATGATGGGAAGCAAATTTGTTTCCACCGCTTTTTCCGAAGATGAGGATATTGAAGCGCCGAACGAAAAGAGCGCGCGAAAATTTCAAAGTCCGTTCAAGGAATATTATTTCAGCCGCAAAAACTTCGAAAAGAACAAAGCGCAATTTCTCACGTTTCTCTCGTCGCTCCGCGTCTTCGTCGGGGCGCTTCGGGAGTATAAACAGGGGACGCTCTTGCGCGTTTCCGATTTGGTGGAATTCGTTGATTTGCACGAAAAAAACAACATTCGGGTGTCCGATACGAGTCCGTTTGTTTCCGGCACTGATGCGGTGTCGCTTCTCTCCGCACACAAAGCCAAAGGTCTTGAGTTTGATACGGTCTTCACGCTTTCGTGCCAGGACGAAGTGTGGGCGGGGCGAGGGATGTCTTCAAAACTTCCGTTTCCGAAAAATCTTCTGCTTGCACCCGCGGGCGATACGCTTGATGACAAGCTCCGCCTTTTTTACGTGGCACTCACTCGTGCGAAACGGCATTTGTATATGACCTCGTATGAAATGAGCGACAACGGAAAAGAATCGCTCCCGCTGCAATTTCTTGTGGACGCGGGCAATGCGGAAAAGGGGGACAGCAAGATGGAAGAAAAACCAAATGAAACTGTGTTGTTTGACGCATGGAAAGCGGTACTTGCCCCGCCATTCATCGCCGACGAACAAGCTCTGCTCCGCTCGCTCCTCGAAGAATATCAAATGAGTGTTACGCACCTCAATAATTTCCTCGATGTGACGCGGGGCGGGCCGCAGACTTTTCTTGAACACAATCTTTTGCGTTTTCCGCAGGCGAAAAGTCCCGCCGGAGCGTATGGCTCCGCGATGCACGGTACGATTGAAAAAATTTACACGTACCTTCGGCGTACCGGAAACATGCCCGCAAGTGAAGAGATTTTTACGTGGTTTGAAGACGGGCTTCTCTACGAGCGGCTTTCTTCGCGCGACCATCGGCACTTTTCAAAGCAGGGACACGATGCGCTTGCGGCATATTTGAAAGAACGCGGAAAAATGTTTGACCCTCTGCATAAAATAGAAACGGATTTCAAAAATCAAGGCGTGATATTGGGCGAAGCGCGAATAACCGGGAAAATAGACAAGATGATTTCACGCGGCAACGAAATGCGCGTGGTGGATTTCAAGACCGGAAAGACATTTGACGAATGGGAGGCCTCGCGCCCGGATGAAAAAGTGAAACTCTACAAATACCGCCGACAGCTTATTTTCTACAAAATCCTCGTTGAAAATTCGCGCGACTACAATAGGTACGCAGTGAACGAAGGCGCACTTGAATTTCTCGAGCCGGACAAGCAGGGGAGAATTCACGACTTGGTTGCCGAAATTACCGAAGAAGAAACCGAACGCACGAAAAAGCTCATTGAAGCGGTGTATGCGAAAATTATCGCGCTTGACTTGCCGGATACGGAACCATATACAAAAGATTTAGAGGGGATTAAACAGTTTGAAGATGACCTGTTGGAAAAATAAATAGGACTTACGCACTGTTGCGGAAACATACGGTTTTGGTGTAGAATT
>CAYPFT010000020.1:0-25428 GCA_964410165.1 uncultured Candidatus Saccharibacteria bacterium | reverse complement strand
CAGCTGGCGGACGGCAGTACGCACGATTTGGGGTTAAAAAATGAGTCGGGATATATCCGCCAGCTGGCGGACGGCAGTACGCACGATTTGGGGTTAAAAAATGAGTCGGGATATATCCGCCAGCTGGCGGACGGCAGTACGCACGATTTGGGGTTAAAAAATGAGTCGGGATATAGTATACCGGTAGTACGCGCGATTCGGGTTCGCGTAGACCGAGTTCGATTCTCGGTATCCCGACTCATTTTTTAACCGGAGTGCCCTAATGCACTCCGCGGAAATTTCGAAGAAATTTGCGTAGACCGAGTTCGATTCTCGGTATCCCGACTCATTATTGAACAGAAATAAACGGCATTGACACGAAAGTGTCTATATGCTATACAAAGAACATGAAGAAACAAACATTCATCTCGCATATGCTTTACGGCGCAAAGGTCTCTTTCGGCGCTTTGTCCCGTGTTTGGTCTGCTCCGACAACCCTCTCCATGGTCGCCGTGCGCCCGAATTCTCTCGAAAGGGCGGGGAGTTTTTCTCACTTTTATGTTATGCAAAGAACCTAATTTGCACCCAATAACTCAATAAAGGTAAGAAAAACATCCTGCTCTTAAACCAGGATGTTTTTTGTTCATTGAAAACTGCATATTATTCCACGCACTACCCCCCCAAGGAGGTACCATGTCACATATCAAAAAAGGTAAAAATACCTTAGAATTTTCATTCTTCACCAAAAGTATCGCCGTGCTCTGGGAGCTCTTGTACGGGGAAAAACGGCGAATCGTTCTCGTAACGCTACTACTGGTTTTTCTCACGTTTCTCGACCTTTCGTTCCCGTTTTTTCTGAAACTCGTGTTTGATGAAATTCCGGAGCTGGTGAAAAGAGGAGGGATTAGTCTCATGCTCTGTTATTCTCTCGCGGGCATGGCTCTGGTGAAATTCGTTTCGCTTGTCCTGAACCACTTTGTCAAAGAAAAGTTGTTTCTCAAAGCCATTGTTCGGCTCGAAAATTTTTGGCCCGTGCTCGCTCAAAAGAAACTACTGGCGCTTTCCCTTTCCTACCACGAAAGAGAAAATACCGGCAAAAAAATTGCGAAAATCAACAAAGGATGCGAAAAGATGCTCGACATCGTCGGAAATCTTTTCTGGGTATTTTTTCCGCAGCTTTTTT
Source organism: uncultured Candidatus Saccharibacteria bacterium (assembly GCA_964410165.1). Classification (GTDB taxonomy): domain Bacteria; phylum Patescibacteriota; class Minisyncoccia; order Phycocordibacterales; family CAIJYI01; genus CAIJYI01. Next base: position 24,266 of record CAYPFT010000020.1, on the reverse strand, counting down.
ACTTGTTCATAAATGCCGTCATTATTTTGATTATGGATTGGAGGCTCGGACTGCTTTTTTTCGTGCCCCTCTGCATTGCGACAAGAGTAAACTTGAAATACTACATGAGACTCATTCCGCTCTGGGAACAGTGGGAAAAGAAAAAGGAAATTTCCCTCGGGTATTTTTGCCAGTCGCTGATTAACGTGAACACAGTGCAAAACTTTGTGAAAGAGAAACATGAGATCGAACGTTTCTCCGCCGTACGCCGTGAAATGGAAGGATTTGACCTGGAGTTTTCGTGCCGGATACAAAAATATTTTTTCGTCATCGGTTCGATACTGCAAATCTCTTTTGTCTCAATGATTCTGTGCGGGATATATCTCGTTTCTATCGGAGAAATTCCCGCGGGTACGGTAGTATATGTCATAGCGACGGGAAGCGTAACCGTTCAGGGTTTTTTCAATCTCATTCAAGCCTATTCAAGGATAATGAGAAACTTCGTAGCGGTTACCCGCATGAAAGAATTGCTCGACGAAAAAGAAGACACCCTGAATTTGCCGAAAGCATTCATTCCAAAAAATTGCCGCGGGCATTTTCGTTTCAAAGATGTTTTCTTTTCTTACAAAGGCAAAGAGAACGAGGTACTTCAAGGTATCACCCTTCACATTATGCCCAAAGAAATGGTAGCGATGGTCGGACATTCCGGGGGCGGAAAAACAACCATTATGCGTCTCCTTGCCCGGATGAGTGATGTGACAAAAGGCGAGATATCTCTCGACGGCACGAATATCCGAAAGTTTACTCGCGATTGGTATCGAGGACTCTTCGCTATCGTTTCGCAGAACGTTGACGTCTTTGACGACACCGTCCGAGCGAATGTGGCGTACGCCTTTCCGGAAGCGACTGATGCGGAAATTTTTGAAGGCTTGCGCGCATCGCATCTTGATGAGGTTCTGAAAGACAAAGCGAAGTTTCAGGATGGTATCATGACTCACGTCGGCGACCGCGGAGTCAGACTCTCCGGAGGAGAACGCCAGCGTCTCGGCATCGCCCGAGCGCTCATCGCTTTAAATCACGGAGCAAAAGTATTGCTTCTTGATGAAGCGACTTCAAATCTCGACAGCGAATCCGAGCGCGCCATACAAGAAGTCATTGACGCGATACGAAACACCATGGACGTTTCCATCGTGGTTATCGCGCACCGCCTCTCGACAATCCGCAGAGCCGACAAAATCTACGTCATAGAAGACGGAAAAATACTTGAAGAAGGCGACCATAACCGCTTATTGGAACAAAATGGATTGTACGCCCGCCTCGTCGAACTTCAACAGCTTGGAGAAATCAGAGAATAGAAAAAGTTTATCCGCCCGCAGAACACGCGAGCGGATTTTTTTAAATACCAACTCCGCTATCGCTATTGACTGACATGGCTGATTGTGTTACCGTAGGAATAGCCAACGTCTTTTTTTGACGTTGAAACCCTGTACGCTGAAAGGAGTGTAATACATGAAAAAGAAAAAAATTGGCCTCTTTACGGGTCTCTGCATGTTATTTTTTGTCGGGCTGTTTCTGCTCCTCCTGGTAATCCTCTATCCGTTTTGGAAGCTGTTCGTCTGGGTGACCAACTTCATTGGAGTTAAGGGAATTCGTAACAGGGACGGGGAACTTCAAACCCCTGTCGTGTTTTACGAACATCCGGAGACCAAAAGATTGGTTGTGTTCATCGCAACGATTCACTTTGCCGAGCCGGAATATTTCGCATCGCTTCAACAAATCATCGAGTCGTTGTCCGGCTACAAGATTCTCTTTGAAGGTGTTGGAAAATTATCTCAGGAAGAGGGACGACACCTCACCGAAAAAGAACGTGATATCGTAATGCAATTTGATTATGTTTTTGAAATGACCCACAAAATAGGCGAATTAATGTCGTTTCAATACCAAAAAGATGGCTTGTCCTACGACTCAAGCTGGGTCAATACCGACGTGCGGCTGCACGACCTCGTACAACTATTCGCGAAGCATGACATCTGCCTCACGAAGAAAACGGATGATTTGTTTCGCGACAAGTCGTTTCGCCTATACGGTAGGTGGGTCCTCGGCAAATTATTCAGCCATTTCGTCCCTTTCACTGTTCTCGTTGGGCTTCTTACCTGCTTCAAGAGAAACGAAAAATTTGCAAAAAAATCCATTCTCGACGAACGGAACATTGTAGCAGTAAATGGCATCAATGAGCATTTGGCAAAAAATAACGTCGTAACTATCTGGGGCGCCGCGCATCTCCGTGGAATCGAGAAGCATCTCAAGCAGTCCGGTTTTCGCGAAATCCGCCGTGAATGGTTCACTGTGTACCACCCATCCGACTACGGCCTTCTGAATTTCCTCAAAAAAGAGTGGCGCGACGCCTAAAAACCGGCGATACGAAGCACCGGAGCACTGCGGAAAAACTAAATTTAACGGGCTCTTGTGAGACAACTCACAAGAGCCCGTTTTTTTATGGTCTAAAAACATGGTATTTATTTTTCTTTTTGCTATGCTTAAAGCCATGCCCCATCTCGAAGAACAACCGACATTTAATCTTCACTCTGCCATAGAACAGCGGCCGTTTGAAAATCCGGCGGTGCAGTCATTTTTTGCCAAATGGTGCGATATTAACGACTCCATCGTGCCAGAGACGGTTTCGCGCGAAGATTGGGAGAAAAAAGTCTCTACGAGCCTCCTAGAGAAACGGGGAGACGGAAAGCAAACTTTATACATCCCCGAGGATTTGCAGTTGTGGGAAATGGTCGGGGTGGTGGAGGCGGTAGACCATGACACTTTTGCCGACAAGCCCGAACGAAAAGACGAAGCGAAAGAAAAAATTCTGGAACTCGGCTACATGCTTCAAGACGCCGGCGTGTACATTGCGCAAAGGCTCGATTCGATTTTGGAAGGGCGGGAAATTGCCGGCGCTCTCGCCGAAGAATTTTACAACTACGGACAATCGCTCGCAAGCGGAGAAAAATCGGAAGAACCTTCGTCGGCGGACGATATCGCGCAAGAAGAGCTCACCGAATCCGAGACCGAAGCCGTAGACCGTTTTCTCGCGGGGAAGAATCTGTATGAATCGCGCCGAATGCGCGCGGAAGAAGATACCCTCTCCGAACCGGACGGAGAAATTGATTTCTTTGAAGAAGAGCGTTTGAATACCCTCTCTCAATTTTTCAAAGTTTCAGCAAAAGCGTTCGAGTTGGAAAGGAAAAACGAAAACGGAGAATTGAAAGAAAGCAAAACTCCTTTGAAACCGTGGCGGAACGACACGCCTTTCCACGCCGCATTTCTGAAAAAAATCGAAGAAGCGATGGTTCGGGAAATCGAAACGCCGAAAAGTGAGCTGACAAATTCGATTTTTCGCAGAGGCATGGAATTACTCCAAAAAAACATGCCTTTTGACACACTGCCGGGTTATATAAAACATGTTTTTTTACATTGGCTGAACGGCGAAACCACGCTCCGCGAAGCGCTCGGGATTGACGAGCTTAAGGATGAACTGGAAACCGTTCGAAAAACGGGCGATATTCGAAAAATTAGCCTCAAAGAACGTGAAGTTGCGGATAAAATTCAATACGCCGTCAATAATTTCCCCTATAAAGGGGACGCGAACAACCCTTCGGAAATGATAGCGACTGGACACATAAACTGCGTCGGGGCATCCATGCTCGGTGGAGCTTTGATGCGGGAAGTCGGGCTCAAATATCTCGTAGGAAGCGTACCGAAACATTCCGTATTGTTACTGGTAACGAGCGATGGAAACATTGAATGGCGGGATATGCTGAACATGTCGCTCAACAAAACGTTACAAGACCGGGACATTTCGGGAAACAAAGCAGACAGATCGCCGATTGACGTCTCCGACATTGCCGCTTTCAATAAAACCCCGACACCGGAGGGGTTGATGTTTGACCTTAACAAAGAATACGAGAAACAAATTCCTTGGATTAATGAAAGCCAAAGACGTTACATAACCGTATTTGAACCCGAATACGGACAACGGCTCCAAATATTGAACAATACAAGTGGTGCACTTATAGAACTCGGCGATCATGAAAAAAATCCGGAGACAAAAGACGCCTATTACCGCCAAGCGATTTTGGCCTGCCGAGAGGCAACGAGGCTTGCACCGAAATACTCCTACACCTACTACAATCTTGCCATGACCCTTCACCGAATGGGGCGAGACAATGAAGCCGTTACGGAATACCGCAAAGCGACTGCCTTACATCCGAAGGACGCTGTTCTTTATACTGGTCTCGGTAACGCCCTTTCCGATGTTAACCAAAAGATTGAAGCGTACAATGAAGCCATCACTCTTGCGCCAAAATACGCCGACCCCTACCTCAATCTCGGCGATGTCTTTTCCAAACTTGAGCGGTACGACGAAGCAATTAAAGCATATGGAAAATTTATTGACTTGGCGGATGAAAAAGAAGATGCTTATTGGATACAGCAAGCGAAGAAAAAGATTTTAAAATTGCAAAATAAAAATGCCTCCGCTTAAAATATCATTTTCACGTCTCATTATCACAGCTGTCATTACGCTCTTTCTCCTCGCCGGATTAACGATTGCGGTGAATTATTTCGGGATGTTTCAATCGTTTGATAATTATCTTTTGCAATTCATTTACGGCGCGCGAAGTCCGACGCTTACGAAACTTTTTCTCGCATTCACTTTTTTAGGAAATCCCGCATTCATTCTTTTCATTACGGCTTTGCTCGGCGCCGCTCTTTTCTACAAAAAAAAATTTTCGTATTTTTTGCTCTTCTTTGGAATCATATTCGGAAATGCGTCCCTTGCTTTTTTACTGAAAATTCTTGTACACCGACCGCGCCCGTCTCTCTCTCCGTTTATCAGTGAGAATTCTTTTTCATTTCCAAGCGGACACGCCGCGCTCTCAATCGCTTTCTTCGGGCTTATCGCTTACCTCGCCGCCGGCATCGCCAAAACTAAAATCGCCCGTATCAACATCTTTTTTCTCTGGCTTTTCCTTGTTTTCGGCATTGGCATTTCCCGCCTTTATCTCGGCGTTCACTATCCGACCGACATTCTCGCAGGGTACCTCACCGGTCTTTTTTGGCTCTGTATCGGTATCGGATTCTTTGAACAATTCGCACACAAAAAAAACTCCTGAGGAGTTTTTTTTGTCGACACTTGTGCCGTTTTTATTCAGCCCAAACGACGAAAGTAAACACTTTTTCGCCATTGCCGAGATCGCGCACAAAGAGAGAATTATCGCCTTGCGCGTCTTGCTTCACGGCTTGCCCCCATGCCGAAGGGTTATCGAGATCAATGTCTTGCCCGACGAGTGCCGGTTTGCCCTTACTGCCACCATCGAATGCGCCTACAGTGGTGGTGTTATCAAGGTGCGCATAAATGGTTTCAAGCTGTGCGTAGTCATGGTCATTCGGGTGTTGGTTATCTCCGGGTGCGCTTGTGTAATCCATACAGGTGCCAAGATTCGCGTTACTGAAATTTTCATCCTGGTGACCAAGTCCGAACGTGTGCCCGATCTCCTGACACATGACGAATTGCCTCCATTCCGGCGTGTTATATTTGGCGGTGTTAAAATACGTGTCATTCAACTTTACCGTCCCTTTCGTGATATGATTGCCGCTTGCCCAAATTGAAGCGATGCCGAGCCAGCCGCGATTGCCGTATGAGGCATTGCAGACCTCGACCTGTCCGGCTGTCGGACTGCATTTTCTCGGGTCCTTCGTCCCTGTAATAACAGCGGTATCAAGCACCGGTGAGGCGCTCCAATCATCTGAAGCGACGCGAAGACGCTCATCCCACGCCGAGGATACATTATCCCCCAATTTCAACGTAAAGGGATTTGCTGTCCGCGCCCAGTGATAACTTCCCCATGCGTGATCCGCCTCGGCCACGCCGACCAGTCCCGCCGTTGCGGCAAGAATTCCGAGAAATAAAGATGCTCCAAAAAGTTTTCTTTGCATATGCTGTTTTTTTAGATTATGTAATAATACTGTTAATTGTATACATTCTTTACAAAAAAGTCAATACCTCTTCATGTTCCGCCCACCACTACCCTTACCGCAAAAAATACGCGAGAGTCTATCATAAATTGTACCAAATTAATCCAATTCCTCAAACTGCGCGGCCTGCCGCTTCAACAAATTTTTTAAACAATACCGTCTGCTCCGGATGTTCTTTTGTAATAGTCTCCGGATGCCATTGCACTCCGAGAATCCAATTCGCGCTCATATCTTTCGACTCTATCCCTTCAATAATGCCGTCATCGCTTCGAGCGCTCACGCAAAGGGTCGGCGCTACATCCTTTACCGCTTGATGATGCAAACTGTTCGTGGTAATTTTTTCACACCCAAAAAAAGATGCGAGGGCGGAATTTTTCGTAAAACGCACTTCGTGCACGTCTTTTGTATACCGTTCAAGTTTCGGAATGGAATCGTCATATTCATGCCGCAGGGAAGTGTCGTGTTCGCTTCTGATATCCTGATAGAGCGTCCCGCCGAGCGCTATGTTCAATACCTGCGCCCCACGGCAAATGCCGAAAACGGGCTTGGCGAGTTCTATGAAAAATCCCGCAAGAGTAATTTCCATTTCATCGCGCTCGTGCGAAAAAGGACCGGAATTTTCGTGAACATCTTCTGTGCCATAGTGCCGCGGGTGCACATCGTCGCCGCCTGGAAGAATGAGACCGTCCGCCATTGCGGCAAGCTCGCGCAGATTTTCTTTTTCGGATTGAAACGGAACAATGAGGGGAACACCGCCGACAGAATGAATACATTCAATATACGGGCGTTTAACGCAGATATATTCAAAGTCTTTCCGCTCATAATCTTCATCCGCGAAAGATGTAGTGAGGATGATTGGCTTGTTTCGCATGATATTTCTAAAATAACATATTTGATCAATTTTTCAACTTTCATTTTCTATCGGTAAAATGGGAAAAACGCGTGTTCAAAAAAAATTGCGGGTTTGCCTGTTTTTTGGTATAGTGTCAAAATACTCGTAAACCGTTAGTAACCCATTTTAATTTAGTGTCGCGCGTGCGCGCATAGTTCAGGGGTAGAACGCTGTCCTGATAAGACAGAGGTCCTTGGTTCGATTCCAAGTGCGCGCACGGACGGCAGTAGATTTTGTTGTGGCAACGCCTACCCATTCATGTCCGTACATAAACATTCTCACCCGCCAATCATTCTCAATAGAACGCTCGGGGTCTGGGAGGTTACTCTTCTCGGCATCGGCGCGCTCCTTGGCGGCGGCATATTCACCCTTCTCGGACATGCGGCGGGACTTGCCGGCGGCGGTCTTGTCGTGTCTATGGCTCTCGGCGCGGCGATTTCTTTTTTGAACTTAAACACTTACGTATCGCTTGCGACGACATTTCCCGTTGCGGGCGGCGGGTACAATTGGGTACGCGCCGGACTCGGAGATATTCAGGGTTTTCTCTCCGGCTGGTTCTCATGGATGGCATCATCGGTCGCGTGCGCCTTGTACGCCGTGTCCTTCGGACTTTTCGCTTCAGAGTTTGCTTTCAAGGTTCTTGGTTTTTCCGCGGGTGATTTTTCCGACCGCTGGTGGCAGCTTTTTTTCGCCGTTGTCATTATTCTTCTTCTCGGTATTATCAATTACCGCGGCGTGGCTCTCTCGGGAAAAATCGGCGGATATATATCGCTCGCCATATTGGCGGTTCTCGCTTTTTATATTTTTTACGGCTTCAAACAGATAGGGGGGAACATTGATGTTTTTACGATAAATTACACCCCATTTCTTCCTCTCGGACTGGCGGGCGTCCTGCAAGCCGCGGGGCTCTTTTATATCGCTTTCGAAGGTTCCGAAATACAAGCGCAAGCGGGAGAAGAAACCAAAGATCCGGCGCGAACGCTCAAAATCGGCCTCTTCAGTTCTTGGGCGGTTATTTCGGTGTTCTATCTTTTGATCGCTTTTGTCATCGTCGGCGGGACAAGCGGCGCGGCGGGAGCGCCTTCGTGGCAAATTTTGAACGGAAACGGCGAGCGCGCCATTATCGAGTCGGCGAAGCAATTCATGCCGTTCGGGTATTTTCTCATGGTTTTCGGCGGGCTCTTGGCGAATATCGCGGCGCTGAATGCCACTATTTATTCCTCTTCCCGCGTACTCTTCGCGATGGCGCGGGACAAGTTCGCGTGGGCGCCTCTTTCTGAAACGCATGAGCTCAATAAAACGCCCCATCGAGCGCTTGCTCTTTCTCTTGGAATGATTATTTCCATCTGTCTTTTTCTGCCACTGAAAGATATCGCGAGTGCGGCGGACGTTCTTTTTATCGTTCTTTTCCTTCAATTGAACCTCTCGTATATAGAGCTTCGACGAAAACGTCCGGACGCGCACTGGCATTACGTAGTGCCGTTCGGAGTTGTGTTTCCCGTTGCCGCCATTCTCTTATACATAGCGCTTGGCATTTCACTTTTCCACGTAAGCCCGATTGCCATTTACTTCACGTGCTTCTGGGCGCTCCTCGGGCTTATCAATTATTTTGCCTATACGAAAACGGAACAGCGCGAAGACATGGAAAAAGAAATTTCTTACGAGCACTCGACCCGTTTTCATGAAAAAGGCAGCCACCTGACCATCTTGCCGATTCCTTCAGAAAAAACGGGGGACGATCTTTCGCAGATTGCATTTGCCGTAGCAAGCGAGCGCGAGGGCGACATTTTGGCGTTCCGCGTACATACCGTCCCTCCGACTTTGCCGCTTCACGCCGGGTTTCAAGGCGCGAGCGAAGGAAAATCGCTTGCAAAAATCGAGGCGGCGGCGGCGGAAAAACAGATCAACATAGACACCAGAATAGTTGTCGCGCGTTCCGTTACGGGTGCGATTCTCAACACGGTAAGCGTTGAAAATGCCGATCTTCTTATTCTCGGCTGGGACGGTTACGTGAAAAACAAGGGGTTTATCTTTGGAAAATATATAGACTCCGTTCTCCGCCAATCAAAATGCAGTCTGCTCATCATCAAACTTTTTGATCTGCAGAACATGAAAAAAATTCTTATCCCCGTTGCGGTAGACAAAAATCCGAATCTCCGCCTCGCCGGACTTACCGCCCTTTCTCTCGCTCGCTGGTTTAATGGGACCATCACCGTTCTTATGATCGTACCGAAAAATACGCGAACTTCAAAATATGAAGACTATCAGACGTTGCTTTCCGAACGAATAAAAGAGCTCGCGCTCGGCGAGTCAATCATTCCCGATATGAAGATTGTTCCGTCCGATACGGTCGCGTCAACAATTGTAAAAGAAGGGCATGCGCATGACATCATCATACTCCCCGCGGCGAACGGACGAGTGAATCGTTCTATCGGCGTCGGTTCAACGCTTGAATACGTGGCGCAAAGATCTCGCAAAACCGTCATTCTCGCGAAATCACGCCACGGTTTTGTCAGAAGCGTTTTTGAGTCCATAATGGCTCGTGTGTTTTAGGCTGTCTCTATGCTGAACATTTTTCCGGGACTGCTGTGCCCGGAAATGAGTTTCGCTCTGCCGGTAGGAATTTTGAAAAATCCCGCCACCATCTCCCGCACGCGAGTATTCGCCATGTTGCGTTCGGCTTTTTCGCGAACGGAAACTTCAAAATGATCGCTTGATGTTTGTACAAGTTTTTCTTTTCTCGCCCCCGCCGTTACTTTTACTTTTATGTACATATGCAAAAAAATATCCATGCGGCCAAACTTTGCATATGCGTAATAGCCGGATTAATTTGGTTGATAGCGTAGTCGTTTTAGTTCGGTAGCGTAAGCATTTTTTTCGTTTTTTTGAAACAATTCGCGTGTATAAAAAAAATACATGCGAAATCATCGTGTTGCGAGCTTAAAATCGTTCGTTTTGAGGAGAGAAGAAGCCGGTGTACGAGGCACATTACCTGCAATCCGAGTTGATTATCAACCAAATTAATCCGGCTAAGTGGCATATGCAAGATTTTGACCGCATTGGCGTTTATCCGAAATTACGCCGCCAAGACAAAATAAAAATCCGCGACATTTGCGCCAGTCCGTCCGGTTTTAATCTGTCCGTTGATACGTTTGAAAAATTCGTAGGAATTGTTCTCTTTCAAAAAATCTTCCGAATTGAGTTTCATATCTTGTGCGGAATCAAAAATTTCCTTGTCCGCGATTGCACCGGCGACATCGCCGTTGTCCCAGCCGTCCGACGCCGCGCCTGCAATGAGCATTCCTTCCCGCATGTACGGAAAAGTGGCAAGCACCACTTCCTGATTGCGCCCGCCCGTTCCTTTTCCGGAAACGGTTACGGTCGTTTCACCGCCGTATAAATAGCATCCTTTTACAGCGTACTCGTCGGAGGCGATTTTTTTTCCGAATTCGCGGGCTTCACCCTGTGCGCAATTACTGCAAATTACCGCCCCGTATCCAAGGTCGCTCGCTTTTTGCGCCATCGCGGTAAGCGCTGTGTCATTCGTTACAACGAGGATATTGTGCACATTTTTGAAGTACTTTTCATCCTTCGGTGTTTCAAGAATCTCGCAGTACGGCACCTCACATGTTTTGAAAACATCATATTTCATCAGTATTTTCTCCGCATCGGCTTTTGTGGTTGCGTCCAAAACCGTCGGACCAGAAGCGATGGTGCCGATGTCGTTCCCCGGTACATCGGAAAAAATGAGCGAAACAACTTTCGCCGGATACGCCATTTGAGCAAGCCATCCGCCTTGGATTTCCGAGAGGTGCTTTCGAACCGTATTTATTTCATGGATAGGCGCACCGCTATCCATAAGCGATTTCGTAATCTTGGTGATACTCTCGCATTTGAGCTCGTGCGGGAGGCAAAGGAGAGAAGAACCGCCGCCGGAAATGACCGTAAGCACGAGGTCTTTTTCTGTAGTTTTTTCAAGCATCGCCTTAATTTCTCTTGCGGCTTCGACGTTCGCTTCCGTCGGATACGGATGCGTCCCCACGCGCGACACAAGTTTTTTGAATATGCCGCTCTTTACATCCAGCACAATGCCTTCCGTGATCTTGTCCCCGATAATTTCTTCAAGCGCTTCGCCCGCATCCACCGCGCACTTTCCCACCCCGACGAAAAAAACCCGCTCATAATCATCGAAACAGACATTCATCTCTTTAATGCAAATAGTATCCCCCTCGCGCGTAACCGCTCCGCGAATAACATTCTTCGTGAGTATCGCTTCATACCCCGCTTCCAAAATATCAAGCGCGTCTTTGCGAAGAGGATTCGTTGCAAGCGCATCGTAATTTTTTATGATGTGGTCTTTCATTGGCACAGTATACCATAAAAATCTCCAGAAAAAGTGCCTATAGCTAATTCTAGCACATGCTAGAATTAGCTATAGGTTGAAAAATAAAAAAAGGAGAGCTTTCGCAAGCTCTCCTGAAAATCTAACCCACCCGAATCAACAGACGCGATAGAAAACTGGTGCGCTGATTTCCCCAAAAGGTACTGTGGTGGTTTTCATCGTGTTTCTCCAATTAAAGAACGTCCGTTGTCTGTGAATGTCCCTATTAAAAACATATCACAACTTCGTGATTTTTACAAAAAAATTCACATACCGCCCATCGTCCCCATATGCATATACAAGCCCCATATACTCGTTACCGTCCGATACTCTCCATAATACTCAAAACCTCCTGCGTATAGGTCGGCACGACGGTGCCGTTGTAGTGGTGAAGTTTCTTCTCCGTTGTTCCGCTATAATACGCCGCCGTGTTCGGGTTGTTTCCTCCGAGATTCCGCGCGAGTGTGTCTATCGCTTCATCATAGCTCTTAAAGTCTATCTTACACGAAGCCCAGCCGAAAGGATTATATCCGCAGGCCTGTTTTCCTCCGCTTGACTCGCGTATCGCGATGGCTGGCAAAAGCCGCCAGTCAATATCATGATTTTCAGCGGCGACAACCATCTTCGCGCCGAAGCCGGCAAGGGGCATGGCGCGTTCTTTGAAGTACGCGTCTATTTTACCCGCTCTTTCGCCGCGAAGCGTTTCTTTTTCTCTTTCTTCGTCCGATTGCTCCTCCACCACGGAAATTACGCCCGAAAGCGATGGCTGGAATATATCGGCAGAAATAAAGGGGAAAGTGAGTCCCATCGCAAGAAACGGTACGAGAGAAACGGATTGCGCGACGGACTGCGTAAATTGTAGGAGAAGATTACCCATTTGAGGCGGTTGTGCTCCGCCAACTCCGAAAGGTTACTTGTAGCCGCTCACTTTGAATAATTAAGCGATAAAATGCGGCCATTTGTGCACTTGCCCTGCCCCATAATGAGGCCCGGGTCTTGCGTGATGCAAGCATTACCGAACAGGTATTACCCTATCACAGACGTAAAAAAAAAGCAATGGGTCGCATTCTATCACCTAAAATGACACCATAACTCATCGGTTCCACCATATAAAAAGAAATATGTAAATGATTTGACACGCATTCTGAATGTTTCCCGAAAACCAGTTCGCGTATAGTTAATCATCTTCTTATTCCAAACAAAAACCGCGCCGAGAAATACGGTGCGGTTTTTGTAATTTCTAAACTATACTAGGACTTACGCATTTGGATGAGATACGCCGTCAATCCGCCAGCTGGCGGAGAGAAACGGAGCGAGGCGTATAGAAATACGGTAAGCGAGTATCGCAGGTTTTGGCAAGTAAACGCCCGATGCGCAAGTCCTATATACGTCAAAATTAGAGTTTGAGGTCTTCCATGACATCATCAACGGCTCGCGTTGCGGCGCTTCCCATTCCTCTGGTGCTTCCGGCCGGCTCGTTTACTTTGAGCGTTACGCGCGCGTGATTTTTCATCCCGACGACGCGAAGCAGGTTTCTAATGGCTTGTGCGGTTTTTCCGCTTCGGCCAATGATCTTACCCATGTCTTCCGGGGCGACGTCAAGGAGCAAAAGAACCCCCATTTCGTCAACGGTTCGGTTGACCCTAACAGCAGACGGGTTGTCTACCAAGCTTTTAACGACGAACTCCAGAAACTCTTGATCCGAATGCATTTCCATATGTCCTGATTTACTTTTCTTTTAATGTGCGGGAAACTGCCGACCAAAACAGCACCCTTGACTATAGTATAAACATATTTTATTCCTTGTCAAGGGCGGAACAGCCCAAAACTGTGGATTACTCGGCGACTGCGATAGAGGTAGCCTCGAGAGCCTTTTCGGCTTTTTCTGTTTCTACCTTTTTCGGAACCGTCTTCTTTGGAAGAACGTTGATTTTTTTGCCGGTGATGACTTTTTTGGCAATAAGAAGGTTGTGTACCGTACCGGACGGCTTTGCGCCGACGGACATCCAGTATTTTATTCGCTCCACGCTCATGATCGGCTCCCCTTGGCGGGCACTGTATGAGCCGAGAATCTCAAGGAATTTCCCGCTTTGAGTCGCATTTTTAGAATCGGTCAAAACTACCCGAAATGACGGGTCATTCTTCCTTCCCACCCTTTGTAATCGTATTTTTAACATGTTTCTTATGCTAGCATATTGGCTTCCAAAGTCAAATTTTTTTGATTTTATCGCGCCATCATCCCCTCGGCGTCTTCAAACTTAATGGAAAGAATTTTTGAAACTGCGTCCGCTCCAGCCGTAACGCCGTAAATAACGCCTGCGTGGCTCATGGTTTCGCGATTGTGCGTAATAATGACCAGCTCGGAGGTTTTTGAGAGTGCGTCAAGCATGTCGCCGTATTTTTTGGAATTAGCTTCGTCGAGGGCGGCGTCCGTTTCATCGAGGACGAGGAACGGCGGCGGATTGACCTGCGACACCGCAAAAAGAAGCGCGATGGAAGTGAGCGTCCGCTCCCCTCCCGAGAGCATCTGGATGCCGCGGAGGCGTTTGTGCGGGAGCGAAATATGAATATCAAGTCCCTCTTCCTCTTCTTCCGGCAAAGCGAGATCGTCACCTTCTTCTCCGGCCGAAAGCAGTTCATCAACCTCGTTTTTCTTTTTCTTTCTTGGCGGCACCAAAGGAACAAGCCCCGCCGTTCCTCCGCCGAAAAGAAGATGAAAGAATGCTTGAAACTGTTTATTAATCTTCTCCAAGCCGTCTTTGAATTCCATTTCTAGCTTTTCGGAGAGATTTTCAATGAGTTCATGGAGGGACGCGGCGCTTTTCTCAAGGTCGGCAAGTTCGCGCTCAAGAAATATGTCGCGTTCGGTAACCTCGTCGAATTCTTTCACAATATCATCTCCCCCGCCTATGCCGACTTCCTCAATGCGGATTTTCATGCGCTCGATTTTCTTTTTTCGCTCTCGCTGGCATTCTCTTCCTTTTTCACGCTCTTCCGCGAGTGCGTCTTCGAGGGTAATCGGAGAATCAGCGTACGAAAGAATTTCCATTCCGATAAGAACGCCGGCTTCGGCGAGTTCGGCTTTGAAGTCCGCGTCTTCTCTCTCGATCTCGGCAAGTTTTCCCCGGCAAGAATTTGCGCGAAGCAATACATCGTTTCTCTTTGACATCAGATCGAAGAGTTCCCTTTCCGTATCGCGAGTTGCGTCTCTTTCTTTCTCCGCCGCTTCTTTCATCTTTGCGTACAGCTCGCCCACCCGTTCTTCCTCCGCACGCAAGGCGCTCATGTGCTCCTCAACGGCGATTTTTTCCGTTTTCATTTTTTCAATATCTTCTTCGCCACTCGCTTGTATTTTTTCTTTTTCGCCGGCATCATCCGATTTCTCGGCGGATACTTCGACAAAATCGCGAAGGAGAGATTTAATCTTCTTCAAAACTTCCTGCATTTTTTCGCCGCGTCCCGAGGAAAGCGCCTCGTCAATCCAGCTTTCGGCAACATCGAGTATCTCCCGCACGCGAGAAAGCTCGACGAGCGTGTCCTCCGTACTCTCCGAAACGGACGCGGCGGGCTGTTTCTCCTTCTCCCTTCGGCGCATCTCATATTCAATCATTCCTTCAATGCGTCCGAGCGCCCGTGAAAGCTCGTCTTTTTTGTCTCGCGCCGAACGCATGTCCCGTTCAAGGGCAAGAATCTCTTGCGCGTGCGTGCTTTCGCCCTGGATAACCGCGATGCGTTCTTTCGCTTTCCGTATGCCCTCATCAAACATCCTCAGTTCTTCTTCCGGTTTTTTTATTTCTTCCGAAAGGTTCTCGCGGTTGTGAGACAAATACAGTTCTTCTTTTTTCAGATATTCCGCGTAGATTCCTTTCAGCTCTTTTCTCAACTCGCGTACGCGCTCGATGCGCTCCATCTGTTTTTTAAGAAACGCGATGCGCGGAGCAAGCTCTTTGCGGAGCAGTCCCACCTCGCGGACATTCTCTTCCGTTTTCGCGAGTTTTTTTTGACTCTCGGTTATTTTATATTGATACAGGCGAAGCCCGAGTGTATCTTCAATCATAATGCGCCGCTCTTTAATCGAAGCAAAAAGAAAACGGTCTGTCTCGCCTTGTGAAATAATGTGATGCGCGGAGGAGCCGATGTGCGCGACGGAAAGCAACTCAACAATGTCTTTCAGGCGCACCGCCGTGCCGTTGATTTTGTATTCGTTCGTCCCGTCCCGGAACACTTCGCGGGAAAGCGCGACCTCATCATAATCAATATTGAAAATACGGTCGGTATTTTCAAAAACAATAGCGACCGTCGCGTGGTTCAACCGTCCCGCCGTTTTGGAGCCGTTCCAGATAAGATCTTCCCCGCGCTTCCCCCGCATGGACTTCATGGACTGCTCGCCCAAGACAAACCGCATCGCTTCGGCAATGTTGGACTTCCCCGACCCGTTCGGCCCCACAATCGCGGTTACCGGCGCGGAAAAATCAAGCACGGTCTTCCGCGCGAAAGATTTGAAACCGGTGAGTTCAAGCCGTTTGAGCCGCATGTGTTCCTTTATTTTACCTTTTTCCGCGGACTTTTACAAAAAACCACGGAAGGAACCGTGCGGTCAAACTTTGCATATGCAAGGTTTTAACAGCACGAGTTACTCAAGCCCGATGTGCATTTCATACAAATGGCGATACGCGCCCCCTTCTTTTTGCATGAGTTCGTCATGGTTTCCCGCTTCTTTTATCGTCCCCGCTTCAAGCACGAGAATCTTGTCGGCTTTGCGCACGGTACTCAAACGATGCGCGACGATGAATGTGGTGCGTCCTTGCATGAGCTTTTCGAGCGACTCCGTAACGGAGCGTTCCGTCGCGGAATCAAGCGCGGATGTCGGCTCGTCGAGAATAAGAATTTTCGGGTCGCGGAGAATGGCGCGAGCGATAGCGATGCGTTGTTTTTGTCCGACGGAAAGTTTTATCCCGCGCTCCCCTACGACCGTCTCGTATTTTTTCGGAAACTTTTCAATAAAATCGTCTGCGTACGCTTCTTTCGCCGCGCTCAAAACTTCCTCCTCGCTTGCGCCGAATTTTCCGTATCTGATGCTGTTTTTCACCGTATCGTTAAAGAGCACGACCTCCTGCGGAACCACGCCGATACTCCCGCGCAAGAAATTCAAATCGAGCCGCTTGATATCGCGCCCATCCACGAGTACTTTTCCGGTGTTCGCAAAATAATAGCCGGAAAGCAATTCAATGAGCGTTGACTTCCCCACTCCGGACTCGCCCACAAGCGCCACGACTTCGCCCGCGCGTACTGTGAAGGAAACATTATCAAGCACTTTCTGTCCGCGCTTGTACGAGAAGCTCGTATTTTTGAATTCAATGTCTCCGCGAAGTTCTTTCAAAATAACCGCGTTTTCGGGATGATACTTTTCGGGCGCTTGATCGAGCATTTTTTCAACGCGCGCTATATCCATAATCCCTCCTGTTCGACCCGTACGAGAGTCGCAAGACCATTTTGCATTATTTGCCATGATTGTCCGAGGGCGCTAAACGGTCGGAAGACCATTGCCGAATACCCAACAAGAGCAACCATATCACCGAGAGTCATATCGCCCGAACTAAGGGAAATGGCAGCGAAAATAAAAATAAACAGTTGTACAAGAGTTATTAGCACTCTTTGAGAAAAACTTATTTTGCTCCATAACTTTTCAATCTTAAACCACAAAAGTGCGGCAACATTGACGAATCTTCGTTTCAGATTTCGTTCCTCATATTTTTCCGCTATCGCCTGCTTCACGGCGTAGACATTTGAAACGGCTTGATATGCGGCATCGTGCGCATCACCCCACGCCTTCATAGAGTCTTTCTGCATTTTTACCGACTCGGGTAAAATCCGAGAAAGCATGTAAACGTAGGTAATAATCCCCGCACACATAACCGCCCCAACTGTCACAGAAATATAAAAAGAGACCACGAGACCGATTATGATACTCAAAAAGTCGGGAGCAAGACGCAAGAGAACATCTCTTACAATGCTATCGATTTGCCAACTGGCACGACCAATCGCGTCAGTCGTTTCTCCGGTCTTTTGATTTTTATGAAACGAAATTGGGAAGAACAGAATTTTTGCCTGATTTTCCGCAACATATACTCCTTGTAGCGTAATTCCGATATATCGCGATTTGTTTTGCATAATCCAATCCGTCACGTCGGCGGACACCTGCACGAGAAGCCATATCGCGAGCACAACGACCCACAAAGGAAAACCGAACCATACAGTATCCTGTTTCGTAACCGCGTCAAAAAACCGCCCGATTAAAAAAGGCGCAAAGCCGTTCGCAAGCGCGGAGACCAGCCCGAGACCGGAAAGGAAAATCATATCCTTCCGATACCTCCCTAAATATCCGGCGATGATTTTCCATCCGTGTGCAAAATCTTTTGGAACAAAAGAAGGCTTTTGAAAAGAATGTCGATGGGAGCGTTCCATGCATATATTGTAGCACAAATACATGCCCGTTTCTAAAAACAACATTTAATTGTTGAACCTACGGCTTCTGTTCTTGACACTAAACCCTTTCTCCCTATTCCGTACTCTCCCACAAGTCAAATCTAGCACATTCTAGCATATGCTAGAATGTGCTAGATTGGTGAAAAAGAAAAATGAATGAAAATCATAGGTCAAGATAGTTCAAAATGTTTTTTGATGTCTTTGTCATTTGAAAGACGGGTGACTTCAAGAATTTCTATGAATTTCCCCACGTTGAAATAATCGGCGACATAGAGTATTTCCTTTTCACACGGATGGGGGTAAACCCAAACGCTTTTTTGGTATTGATAAAAGCCAAGTGCTTTCAATCGCCACCTGAGAGCCTCGCGCGCTTTGGTATATTTTATAGGGATGTCAAAAAGCACGAATCTCCACTTCTTGTCCCATTTGGATAAATGCGGAAGCTCTACATCTTCAAACAAGATTTTTTGAAAATATTTCTCGCCTTTTTTTGTGAGATGAACGCGGGGTGTCCCATTTGCACCTTTTGATTCTTCAATGTACTGTCCTCTTTTTAAATTCTGTATAGCGCCATAGATTTGATCTCTGGAGTATCCATTTGAACGACGATAACCGCGGGCAAGGATTGAAAGTCCAGGCGCAACAGTCGCAACTACCGCTACGCCCGAAAGAATCACGAGCGCGAGCGCCACACATGTTGCATAAGATGCGGGGGTGCCGGAATTGAGAAATTCCTCCGCTCGCTCAGCAAGAGAAGGATCATGAGCGGAAATCGCACCCGACTTTGCTATTGAACGCACGCTTCGTCTTGTTTTTAGCACCTTTGTTGTTTTCATAGGGTTTCTATTTATTTTCATTTTGCTTTTATTTTTCTTTCATCATACTGTTAACTATTCCAGTATACTCGCTAACCTTCAATCTAGCAAATTCTAGCATATGCTAGAATTTGCTAGATGGTGTTTTGTGCCAAAATTCCTCAATTAATATCTTGCGGTCTTTGCGGTTCGTATCTCTTGAGTATTTCCGTATATTTTTTGCCGAGCTTTTCGTACTCCGCGATAAGTTCTTCATTCTCGGTTTTGTAATGTTTAAGCATTGTTATAAAGTTTCGAATATTTTGAATCGCTTCTTCAAACATCGTTTTGTTGTCCGCAACTTTTTCAAAACCTTCTTCTTCCGCAATTTCGTTCATTGTCGCAACCCATTCCTGTTGCGCTTGAAGTTCTTCAATTTCTTCGCGCTTGTCTTTTTCTGCTTTTTGAAGTTCAGTTTCAATTTCGGCTAAATCTCGTTTAACTTCCTTTATCCATTCCGAGGTAATCGAAAATTCCACGGTTGGCTCTTTTGGTTGTTGTTCCGACATAAGTATTGTTTTTTTATTTTTGATAAAGTTTATGGACTATTTTACTGACCTTTCCATATTAGGTTAATAGGTAAAATTTTGTTATTTTTCCGGAGTATGACGCCATGGAGCCGAAAAAGGCATAAGCTGTACTGGCAGTACAGTGAAATGGCTTTTTCGGTGAATGGCAAGTACTCGGGGAAAATAGCAGATTTTTCCTTAACCTAATATGGAAAGGTCAGTAGTTTACCTTTTTTCGTATTCTTTTACAAAAAACCTCCATTCAAATTTCTAAAAACGCGCCATTTGCATTTATTTAAAACAACAAAAAAGGGTTCCAATCTTTCAAATTGAAACCCAATAAATAATTATACGGTCGAAGAAGTTTATTTTTCCACTTCTTTAAAAGTGCCGCCGGCACGCCGGAGCGCCCTGCGTAAAAATTGTTCCCGTTCTTCCGATTTGACGGTTTTAAAACCGTCTTTGACTTGGTGCATTTGCCAAATCAATTTTTTTCCGCCGTCCGCTTCTTTGAACCGCTGTGCCTTCTCTATCGCTTGCGCAATAGCGCCATTGCTACTGTCCAAAAGTAGAATATTGAGTGCGGCTCTTCGGAAGTTGCTGACCGAAGTGGCAGTATCCAATTGATCAATGTTAATCGGCGCGTGGCTCTTGCGAGTCAATTGCGATTGTTTTTGTTTTACCTGCACTCCTGTGAGTTTTTCTTCTCCCGCAACGATTTCATCGTGCTTTTCCTGTGTGATCACACCGGCCTGTAAGAGTGCCGCTACGAGATTATTCATGGAACCTCCTCGGTAAAAAATGAAATATAAAAAAAATGATCCCCCCTTGTCTAAACTAAGTGTTATCATACTTAATCTCTATTGTCAAGAAAAATATTGGGAAACCTTGACAAACTGACGTGAATTTGCTATACTGATGGTGTAAAAATTGATGTAGTTTTTGAACAATTTTTGCTCTTGTTCTTTGTAAATTTGCGCGAATAGAACGCGCGATTCGAAAAATCTCAAAATCAAAAGAAGGAGGTGCGCGATGTATGAAATCGCCGTTTTCGGAACCGTCGTTCTCATGGTGGTTTCGGCGGTGGACTATGTCCGCCGCGCGTGGATTCGCGAGACCAACCCGATACTCGTGACGTGGGTCCTCATGATGGTCATGATGGGTCTTTCACTCTGGATGTACTGGGATAGTCCGCGGAGGTCATGGACTGCCAACATAGGCGTCATCGCTAGCGCGATGAGCATCGCAATCATTCTCTTGGGAGTGATCGCGATAAACGTTCGCTACGGGACGCTCTCGCTGATTTTCAGCAAGGTGCAGAAGTGGTGCCTCGCGGGCGGAGCAGGAGTTGTAGTGTTCTGGTTCTTCACAGACAAGCCGCTCATCTCCTATATTTTAGTCCAGTGCGTTGCACTCATCGGCTACTTCGCGACAGTGAAGCAACTGTGGAAAGCGGAACGAAGCACGGAGCCGCTCTTCCTCTGGGTTGCGATGGTGTTCGCAAACCTCTGCGCGCTTTATCCCGCGTGGGTCAAGAATGATCCGTTTGCGTGGATTTACCTTGCCCGTGCGGTGCCTTCGACAATCCTCATGATCTATCTGATCACGAGGATCAAGAACAAGCATCGGGTACTCTAGCCCAGTCTCAAGGCCCCCGTGGTAGCAACATCACCACGCGGGGTCTTTTTCATTTTTGCAAAGAACTGATCAAAAAACTACACAAATCAAGCATTTTATGTTATCATCGCTACATGAACGAAAAAACTCAAAAAATGGGGCGTAAAGACGAACGAATGATTGAGGGGAATATCTCTCTTACGGCGAAAGCGGTGGGGTATGTTCCTCTTGATGAGAATCTTGCCCCGGAGGCGGAGAAGGAGGAAGACGTGGAAATTGACCCCTCCCTGCTTAACACGGCGCTTCATGGCGATCGAGTGAAAGTACTGCTTCATGCAAAAGTTCCGAATAAAAGGCAAAGCGGCGAAGTGGTTGAGGTGCTTTTTCGCGCCAAAACGAATTTTGTAGGAAAAATTGAAAAGAAAGGAAACCTTATTTTTCTTATTCCCGACGATCGCCGCATGTACCGTGATATTTTCATCGCTCCGCAAAATTCAATGGATGCGAGAGACGGGCAGAAAGCGTTCGTAAAAATACGGGAATGGAGCGACCCGAAGAGAAGCCCTTCCGGAGAAGTCTTGCAAACGCTCGGAAATGCGGGCGAGAATGACGCGGAAATACAAGCTATCGTTCTTGAAAAAGGATTTGAAATATCGTTCCCCGCTCCCGTGGAACATGAAGCGGAAAAAATTTCACGCATCATTTCGCAGGAAGAAATCGCGCGACGGAAAGATTTCCGGAATGTTTTGACTTTTACCATAGACCCCGCGGACGCGAAAGATTTTGACGATGCGATTTCCATTCAAACGCTTGAAAATGGCGATATTGAGATTGGCGTGCATATCGCGGACGCTTCATATTACGTTACCCCCGGAAGCGCCATTGATAAAGAAGCGGCGTATCGCGGCACTTCCGTATATCTTGTTGACCGCGTACTCCCCATGCTCCCGGAAGTCCTCTCGAACGATGTGTGCAGTCTGAAACCGAATGAAGACAAACTCACCTTTTCCGCGGTTTTTACCTTCGCGAAAAACGCGAAAGAGCCTGGCGTGTTCCCGAAAATCATTACAGAATGGTACGGCAGAACCATCATTCACTCCGACCGCCGTTTTACCTACGAAGAAGCGCAGGAAGTCCTTGATACAGGCAACGGCGACCATGTAAATGAAATGCGGACGCTTGATTCGATCGCGGAAAACCTCTCTCGCGACAGATTTGCGAAAGGTTCCATTTCTTTTGAAAAAGATGAGGTTAAAATTCTCCTTGACGAGAACGGTACCGCCGTAAAAATTGTAAAAAAAGAGCGTACACGAAGCCATAAGCTCATTGAAGATTTCATGCTTCTCGCCAACAAAAAAGTGGCGGAGCATATCGCTCGCATCGGCCGAAACGAAGAGCGGCTCTTTGTGTACCGCATACACAAAGAGCCTGATGCGGAACGCCTTCGCGAACTTTCCATATTCTTAAAAACTCTCGGTTTGTCTTTGAAAATAGACGACGAGGGAAACATTTCGCCGAAAAATCTGAATGCCCTCCTTGAAGAAACCGCGGGCGGGCCATTCCAAAACATTGTCCACACCACCGCGCTTCGCACTATGGCAAAAGCCGCATATTCCACGAAAAACATCGGGCATTTCGGGCTCGGTTTTGAACACTACACCCACTTTACCTCCCCTATTCGGCGCTATCCGGATATCCTTTCGCACCGCCTCCTTTCAGCGCATCTCAAAGACGGAAAAATCCCCGAAGAACTTTGGCAAGAATACGAAACGATGCTCCGGTACGCTTCGGAACGAGAAGTGTTCGCCGCCGATGCCGAGCGCTCTTCCATTAAATACAAACAAGTGGAATACATGCTTGATAAGGTCGGGCAAACCTTCACCGGCACCATTACCGGCGTAACGGAATGGGGCATCTATGTGGAAGACCAAGAAACCCTTGTTGAAGGAATGATACGCCTGCGCGACTTGAAAGATGATTATTACACGCTCGACGAAAAACACTATTGCCTCCTTGGCAAAAACACGAAAAAGAAATATACTTTAGGAGACATTGCGGAAGTGAAGCTTCTCCGCGCGGATATGCAAGCGCGCACCCTTGATTTTGTTTTTGTTTAGAACCTTCGTGTTTGGCAATCTACGATGTTATCTATGAATAACGCACAGCCTCATAAAATGAGGGAATTTTCCGCCGTTGAAAAACTCTCCATAAAAACAACGCAATGGATAGGAACCCCCCTTTCCATTCTTGTTCATACCGTATTTTTTATCGGGATTTTCTCTATGAGGAGGTTCGGCTATACGACGGAAGAAATTTTACTGATACTTACTACCGCCGTGTCGCTTGAAGCCATTTATCTTGGCATCTTCATTCAGATGAGCGTCAACCGACAAGATGCCCGCCTTCGCATGGTGCGCAAGGACATTAAAGAGATTTCGGAAGACATCGAAGAAATCCAAGAAGACGTCGAAGGGCTCGGCGAAGACTTCGAGGAAATTTCGGAGGACATGGAAGAAGACGAAAGCCGGGAAGAATTGGAAAAAGAAGAAAGAAACCGGCAGATTCAAAAAATAGAAACAACTCTCCAAATACTCCTCAAGGATATAGAAGAATTGCGGGCGAAGAAATAACCCTCTTCCGTTCACCGCGTTTTGAGAAATTCCATCGCTCCCCACAGTCCGCCGATGTCATGGAGTTCCGCTTTTTTGAGCGGCGGAATATCGGCGAAAATCCGGCAAATTTCTTTGAGGTATTTTTCAGTCGCGGAAATCGGAATCCCTATTTCCTTCATCATGGAACCGCCGAGCACGACCGCGTCCGGCGACCACATGACGACGATGTTGTTCAAAAAGTGCGCAAGAATGCGCGCCTTTTCATTCCAAAATGCGGTGTCGGTCGTTTCGTACGGTTTTTTCCCCGTTTCTTTTTCCATGGCGGCGCCGCCAAGATAATCCGCGGCATATTTTCCGTCAAGAGAAAGCACCTGCCAGCCGGGCTCGAATCCTTGCGCATTGGCGTCAATTTTCCCTCTGACAATCCGCGCGCCGCCGACGCTCGTTGAAATCGTAATATAAGCCACGATATCGAAATCGCGCCCGGCGCCGTACACAGATTCACCGAGCCCCACCAGCGCGGAGTCGTTTTCAAGATATATCGGCGCGCCACCAAGACTCAAAGAAAGATCGCCGGCAAACGGCCGTGCGCCCCAACCGGGGAAATTCACGCCTTCCACTAGCGCCCTTTTCCCGCTCTCAAGCGGTCCGCCAATCCCGCCGCCGATTGAATCAATGCTATCGCCGGCGGCGATTTCACGCGCGGTTTTTTCGATAAGAGAGAGTGCGTCTTCGTAGTGTTTTGGCGTATCAAAAATCCGCGGTTCCACGAAAGAATCGAAAGAACGCGTCCCCGCTATGCGAAGTCTTGTTTTCCCCAAATCAAATAAAATATGCATGTTGCAAATAAAAAAGTTTTACTTATTTACTCACCTTACGCACGATTACGGTATCGGTTTTTGGTCG
>CAYPFT010000019.1:0-25745 GCA_964410165.1 uncultured Candidatus Saccharibacteria bacterium | reverse complement strand
ACGCCTCCGGTTGCGGAAAGCGTTTCAGGGTACATTTAATGATTGGAAAATACTAGAATCGCCCGTTTTTTCCCGTGGCGTTTTATGATATACTGCGTCTACGATGGCATCTCCCGTAGAACAGATCAAAGAAAAGCTCGATATCGCGGCGGTGGTGTCGTCGTATATCAAGATTGACAAAGCTGGCGGAAATTATCGCGCTCGGTGTCCTTTTCATAATGAAAAAACGCCGAGTTTTTTCGTGTCGCCGTCGCGCGAGACATGGCATTGTTTCGGGTGCAACAAAGGCGGCGACATTTTCAGTTTCGTTGAAGAAATAGAGGGGGTGGATTTCTCCGGGGCTCTCAAAACTCTTGCCGATAAAGCGGGGGTCATATTGCGGCGCGGCAACCCCGAAGAACGAACTGAAAAAGGGCGTCTGTACGCGCTTCTTGCCGATGCGGCGCTCTTTTTTCGGAGAGAATTGCGCAAAAATTCCGAAGCGCTGGAATATCTGAAAAAACGCGGGCTTACCGGCGAAACCATTGATGAATTTGAAGTCGGCTTCGCGCCTCGCGAATGGCGCGCGCTCGGCGACCATCTTTCCGAAAAAGGATACTCGCAGGAAGAACAGGAAAAGGCGGGAATGATCATCCACTCGGCAAAACCGGAATCTCGCTCGCGCTATTACGATCGTTTCCGTTCGCGCATCATGTTTCCGCTTTCGGACAGCTCCGGCCGCGTGGTGGCTTTTTCCGGGCGGATTTTCGGTGAAGAAGCGGACAGCGGCGAACATGTTGCCGCGAAATATATTAACAGTCCCGAAACGCCGCTCTATAACAAATCAAAAATACTGTACGGTTTTGATAAAGCGAAGAACGCTATCAGAGAAGCCGGGTTTTGCATTATTGTCGAAGGGCAGATGGATCTCCTTATGGCGCATCAAGCGGGAACGAAAAACGCCGTGGCGGTTTCCGGCACGGCGCTTACGGAACATCACTTGGAAAATCTGAAACGATTCTCTGAAACGCTCGTACTGCTTTTTGACGCTGATACCGCTGGAATTTCTGCCACGGCAAAAACGGCACGCAGCGCACTTTTTTTTGGTTTTTCCGTTCAAGCTGTTTCGTTGCCAAAAGGGATGGATCCTGCTGACCTCATTCTTCAGCTTCCGGAGAAGTGGGAGAAATCTATTGCCGAAAGAAAGCATGTCGTTGAATTTTTTCTTGAGTCGCTTGAAAAAAGAAATCTGGACCGAAGAGCATTACAGAAAGAAGCCGGGAAATATATCGTGCCGTTTATCGCTTGTATTGCTAATGGGATAGAACAATCTCACTGGACACATGTTGTGTCGGAAAAGATTGGCGTATCAGAAAACGCAATGCACGAGGAGGTGAAAAAAGAATCCACACGCCCGCATGACGAAGCGGTGTTTAAAAATAATGTTTCAGTAAAGCCTCCGTTCTCTGCGTCCACGCGTAAAGAAGCGCTTGAACGTAAAATTCAAGGAGTAATACTCTGGCAAAAATCGCTTTCCAAGCCTGAATTTTCAGACGAAGAACTTACCGAACGATACAAAAAGATTGCCGCGCCAGACATCCCGTCGAGGCAGGACGAAGAATCCACCCTCATCTTTGAAGCGGAAACATTCTATGGAGGCACAGACGCGCTTGCGGAGCATATCGAAGAACTTTTTTTGAATTTTGAAAAAGAAGTCAGGAAAGAGCAATTCACGGAAGCCATGACGGAACTCCGCCGCGCCGAAGCTCTCCACGACACGGAGAGGGAACTTGCGCTTTTGCAAAAATGCAAAGATCTTTCCGAACGGTTGAAAAAGCTCGGCAACGTATAGCCCATGCATTTCACAGGTTACCATTTCATTTCCGGCTTCTTGCGGTACGCGGCGATTGTTTCGCGAAGCATTTTTTCGAACGAAAAGCGCTTCTTCACATGTGAGCGCAGTTTATCGCCGAAGACCGCTGCTTCTTTCGGGTGAGAAAGAATGTATTCAAGAGCCTTCACTATTTCATCCGCGCTTTTCGGGCGTACGAGAATGCCCGACTCCATATCGGTAATGATTTCAGGAATTCCGCCGACCGCCGAGGCGATGATCGGAAGACCGGCAGAACCGGCCTCCAAGACAGCGTACGGCAACCCCTCTTTTATGGAAGGGAAGAGAAACACATCGAAAGCCGGCAAGAGAGCGGCCGCGGCGTCTTTATTGCCGAGGAGGAAGACTCTCGATTGAAGTTCAAGCTCGGCAATCATTTTTTCAAGCGCGCGGCGTTCTTCCCCTTCGCCGATTATAAAAAACAACACGTCGTGTCTTGCCCGCACCGCCGAAATTGCTTCTATGGCGTACTTGTGGCCTTTATTTTTGTGCAGTTCGCCGATCGTGCCGATCCAGAGGGCGTTTTCGGCGTCTTGCGCGGCATTTTTTTCATACAATGCTTCCCGCGCCGCGTTTTTAGAAAGAAGTTTTGTTTCCGGCTTGCTTATGGAGATAAGGATTATTTTTCTTTTTACGAAAGGGAAGGCGAGCGCTTCGCGCAAGTCTCTTTCTGAAACGGCGATGACGGAATGAGACCAAAGCATGGTGAACCATGAGAGAAATTTTATGATATTGTTTTGAAAAACGCCCCGCCACTCTTCCCGGAAAGCCCACCCGTGCGCGGTGAAGATGATATTCGGCACCCGGGCAATGCGTCCGGCAAGCGCGCCGAGCCCGCCTATCTTTGAACTGTTTAAGTGAACGATGTCGGGGCATTCTTTTCGGAAAAGCGAGATGAGTTTTACGAGTATGGCGAGGTCGGCGAATAATTTGACGTTCCGCTCGAGAAAAGGAAGCGACACGGTTCGTATGCCGGCTTCTTCAAGGCGGATTTGCAACGGACCATTTCCTCCAAGCGCAACAACGGCGTCAAACTCCTCCGGAAGGTTTGTTGCGAGGTCGTACACGTATGCCTGCGCTCCGCCCCAGTTTGATTTGGTGATGACGTAGAGAATTTTTGTTTTCCGCTTCTTTTTTTCCATGTTTTCCATTATACTACGGGATATGAGTATTTATAACAAAACAGAAGGAGCGATCCTGTTTTTCGGGGATATTCTATTCTTTGCGGCGGCTCTTTGGCTTTCGCTCGCCGTCCGTTATTTTGAAATTCCGAGCAAAGAAGTATTTTTTACCCATCTCGCGCCTTTTTCCGTTCTTTTTGCCGCTTGGGCCGGGAGTTTCTTCATTGCCGGACTTTATGGCAAGCACACCCTCCTTTTTAAGAGCCGTCTCCCCACTTTAATACTTCATACGCAAATCATCAACAGCGTTCTTGCGGTGCTTTTCTTTTACTTGCTCCCGTATTTTGATATCGCGCCGAAGACGATATTGTTCTTATACCTCGTGTTTTCATTTGCGCTCGTGCTTTTGTGGCGCACCCGCATGGCCGCCGCCTTCGGTTTTCGCAAGAAGCAGAAAGCGATTCTCATCGGCGAGGGAAGCGAAATGCGCGAATTGTACGCGGAGGTGAATCACAATCCCCGCTACGGCCTCCTCTTCGTTTCTTCGATTGATCTCGATAAAATTGACGGCATGGATTTTGAGGAAGATTTTTTGCGGACAGTATACCAAGATGAGGTTTCCTCCGTCGTTGTTGACATTAAAAACAAGAAGATAGAGCCGTTTCTTCCGCGGCTTTATAATCTTATTTTCCAAAAAGTGCACTTTATCGATATGCACAACGTATACGAGGATATTTTTGACCGCGTGCCGCTTTCCATATTGCGCTATAGCTGGTTTTTAGAAAATATTTCCGCGCGTTCGCATCTCGTGTACGATATAATGAAACGCGCGATGGATATTGTCGCCGCTGTTCTCTGCGGCGCGGTTTCACTTGCGGTCTATCCTTTCATCTTTCTCGCCATCAAATTTGATGACGGCGGCGCGGTATTTACCCTGCAAAAAAGGGTCGGACGGGGGGGGAGAATCATCCGGTTGTACAAATTCAGGACGATGGAGCGCAATGACGAGGGGAAGTGGGACGCTGACGTGAAAAACAAAGTTACGCGGGTCGGGGAATTTTTACGAAAATCGCGCCTTGATGAACTGCCGCAATTATGGAATGTATTGCTTGGGGACATTTCTCTCATCGGTCCGCGTCCCGAATTTCCGGATCCGGTCGCGCAGTATCAAAAAGAAATTCCGTATTACAATATCCGCCACCTTATCAAACCCGGTCTTTCCGGCTGGGCGCAGATTTATGGCGAACACACGCATCACGGAGTCGGCGTGACTGAAACCAAGAACAAACTTTCGTATGACCTGTATTATATCAAGAATCGTTCTCTCCTGCTCGACATTAAAATAGCGCTTCTGACGATACGCACGCTTTTGTTGCGAAGCGGGATTTAACATCCATAAAACATACATCATGAAACAGGAAACAGGAAAAGTTATTGTAACGGGCGGCGCCGGGTTTATCGGCTCAAATCTTGCCGATGCGCTTTTGGAACGCGGATATGACGTACACGTCATTGATAATCTTTCGGGCGGGAAGCGTGAAAATGTGAATCCGAGAGCCATTTTCCACGAAAAAGATATTCGCATCCTTGCGGAAATTTCGCAAATTTTTGAGAACGCGAAATTCGTCTTCCATCTCGCGGCTCTTCCGCGAGTACAGTATTCGATTAAACATCCGGATATTACGAGCGAAGTAAACGTCATGGGGACGCAAAACGTGCTTATTGCCAGCGAGAAAGCAAAGGTGGTAAAAGTGGTGTATTCGGCGTCGAGCTCCGCCTACGGCGATAGCGAGGTTCTGCCATTGCATGAAAATTTGTCGGCGCATCCGAAAAGTCCGTACGGACTGCAAAAATATGTCGGCGAGCTGTACGCGAAAACATGGTATGAAGTGTACGGACTTCCGACCGTATCGCTTCGGTATTTCAACGTCTACGGCCCGAAACTCGATCCGGAAGGCGCCTATGCGCTCGTTATCGGGAAATTTTTAAAACAGCGGGCGGAAGGGAAACCACTCACGATTACGGGCGACGGTACGCAGACGCGGGATTTTACGCATGTCCGCGATGTCGTGCGCGCGAACATTCTTGCCGCAGAAAGCGAAAAAGTAGGCAAGGGCGAGGTCATAAACATCGGCGCCGGGAAAAATTGCACCATTAACCGTCTCGCGGAGCTTATCGGCGGCAAAGTCGAACACATTGCCCCGCGCCCTGAACCCCGCGACACACTCGCAGACAATGTTCGCGCGCGAGAGTTTCTCGGATGGGAGCCAACCATACCATTCGAAGACGGCATAGCTGAACTCAAAAAGATATTTGAAGTCAAAGACTAAATTTTACTTGGCGGTCGAACCGCCAAGTGATATACTAGAGGAGTCTATGCAAAGAGAACCATTTGTTGAAGGGGAATTTTATCATGTCTACAATCAAGGAGTAGAGAAGCGTAACATTTGCTCGGATGAGTATGATGCTAACCGTTTTCTGGTAAGCATGTCTATCTTTAACAGCGTTGATCCCATTGGGAGCATTTATGAGCAGTCGTTTGAGGGAAAACAGTCCAACAAACTTGGCGGTCGAACCGCCAAGTCAAATGAAAGATTGGTAAACATTGTCGCTTATTGTCTTAACCCAAATCATTTTCATTTACTCCTGGAGCAGGTTGCAGAAAAAGGTATTAGCGAGTTTATGAAACGACTTTCGGGCGGGTATACATGGTATTTTAACAATAGATATAAGAGGCGCGGGCATCTTTTTCAGGGACCTTTTCGTTCCATTCACGTGAATACCGATAAATATCTTTTACACCTTAGTGCTTATATAAATTTAAATAACAGGGTGCATCAAATTGACGATGAGCTTGCAAAGTTGGTGAGGTCAAGCTGGAGCGAATATGTTGAATCAGCGGAAAAGCAGGTGTGTGAGAAAGACGTTACCCTTGGACAGTTCAAAAATAAAAATGAGTATAAGGTGTACGCCGAAGATGCGCTCAGCATAATGTTGGAACGCAAAAAGAATGAAAAAGAAATCAGACGTTTATCAATCGACTAATTTTTTTACTTGGCGGTTCGACCGCCAAGTAAAAAATAAAAGTTATGAAGGACAAACAAATAGAAAAATTGATACAGCGCGAGAGGGAGCGGCAGGGGAAGGTTGTGAATTTGATCGCCTCCGAGAATTATGTTTCGGCGGATGTTTTATCCGCGCTCGGGACGGAGCTGACGAACAAATACGCGGAAGGGTATCCGGGGCGGCGGTATTATGGAGGAAATGAGGTCATGGATGAAATTGAATTGCTCTGCCAGAAGCGCGCGCTCCAACTCTTCAAACTTTCGCCGAAAAACTGGAGCGTGAATGTCCAGCCTCTTTCCGGTTCTCCCGCTAATCTTGCCGTGTATGCCGCGCTTGTTCCGCTCGGAGGGAAAATTATGGGAATGACACTTTCCGATGGCGGGCACCTCACGCACGGGCAGAAAGTATCTTTTACCGGGAAAGCATGGAAGCAGATTCCTTACGGCGTGGATAAAAAAACTGAGCGGCTTGATTACGAAGAACTCCTGACGCAAGCCATGATTGACAAACAAGACATCATTGTGGCGGGGTTTACCGCGTATCCGCGAAAAGTTGATTTCAAAAAGTTTCGCGAAATTGCCGATCATTCCGGCGCCATTTTCATGGTGGACATGTCGCATTTCGCCGGGCTTGTCGCGGGCGGCGAGTATCCTTCGCCGTTCAAATATGCGGATGTTGTAACCACCACCACGCATAAGACGCTTCGCGGTCCGAGAGCGGCGCTTATT
Organism: uncultured Candidatus Saccharibacteria bacterium; assembly: GCA_964410165.1. Classification (GTDB taxonomy): domain Bacteria; phylum Patescibacteriota; class Minisyncoccia; order Phycocordibacterales; family CAIJYI01; genus CAIJYI01. The sequence goes on along the minus strand of CAYPFT010000019.1, from coordinate 18,960 downwards.
TTTTCAAAGAATGACGAGAGAAACTTTTCCGAAAAAATCAATAAAGCGATTTTCCCGGGACTTGCCGGCGGCCCACACATGAATGCCATTGCCGCCATTGCCGTTGCCTTGAACGAAGCGAGTACTCCGGCTTTCAAGACGTACGCCAAGCAGGTGGTAAAAAACGCGCGGGTGCTTGCCGATGGGCTCTCGAAGCGCGGCTGGCGGATTATTTCCGGCGGTACGGATTCGCACTTAATCCTCATGGACGTCTGGAAAGACGGGCAAGGAATTTCCGGCGGCGAAGCAAGCAAGCGTCTTGAGAAAGAAGGGATTATCGTGAATAAAAATACGATTCCTTTTGAAACCCGCAATCCGTTTGATCCGTCCGGCATCCGTCTCGGGACGGCCGCCGTTACAACCCGCGGCGCCAAAGAGAAAGACATGGTGAGGCTCGCGGAACATATTGATAGAGTTTTGAAAAAGTAGCACATCGAAAGCAAACGGTTATCCACTTTCCTTATTCGACAAGACGCTTCATATTGAGGTATCCTTTACATAAGAAGGTAACTTTTTATTTATTCCGCCATGAAAAATTTACACGAAGGCACAGGCTTACCTGGGAACAGTGATAGCACTGGGATTAACCACAGTCAAGATGGCGGGCAGTCTGCTTTTGGCGGCAGTACAGAAGTGGAGGAAGACATGAACAAAAAGCAGAAAGAGAAAGAAGAATGGTTGAAGAAACACCGTCATTTCGTGGAACACGGCGATTCTCAGGTACTCAATAATGAGAAGCAAGCCATTTATAACATCGAAGCGCAAAATAAAGCATACATACCGTCTCTGTATGAGAGCATAAAAGACACGCCATACGAGAAGGCGGAGTCTGTTTACAAAACTATCCGCGATACTCTCGCCGGCGAACACAAGACATTAAGCGAAATCATCGACCGGAACAACGATGAGGAAACCATGATGGCGGTAAAAGTTCTCCTTTTTAAGGTAGAAATAATGCAAGTCGGCTGTGAAATGGCTGTACTTGGAAAGCAGATGTGGGCAATGGAAGTTGACGATTCGAATCCAATAAAAGCGCCGCTTCTGACCAAATGGAACAGCTTAAAACGAGAACAGTCCGTTCTCGCAGGAAAGGCGATTGCCGCAGGAAGAGAGCAGGAAGAATTCTTGGCCAGTCGGGACCCAAAAATCACCAAAGTCAGAGCGCAGATCAGCGAATTTCAACAATTCATCTAAAAAATATCGCCCGCGAGCGATATTTTTTTACTTCTCGCGTTTATTCGGAGTCGGCCGCGACTTTATAGGACAGAGCCATTTTTTGGTCTTTCGGATCAAAATGGCTGATCCTGAACGTGTAGGTTTTCCCGAGTTCAAGCGTCTGCTTCAGCCTGTCTTCCGTTCCGAATTCCGATAAGTGCACCAACCCCGCAACCCCTTCTTCGATGCTTGCAAGCGCGCCATACTTGTTATATTTGATGATAACGCCTTTTACCGTATCTCCTTTCTTGTAGCGTTCTTTCGCGTTCACCCATGGGTTTTCTTTGAGCGCCTTGATTGAAAGCGAGACCTTCCCATTGGTCACCTCTATCACCTTCGCGCGGATTTTTTCGCCGACTTTGAACATCTTGCGCGGATCATCCACGAGCCCCCAATCAAGCTCCGAAATATGAACCAGCCCCTCAAGTCCGTCTTCGATTTTAATAAATACTCCGAAGTCCACGATGCCGGTAACATCCCCATTAACCTCGTCGCCGACGGCATACCGTTCAACGATTCCCTCGCGTTCTTTCTGGTCATTTCCTTTTTCCGTGAAGATAAGCTTTCCTTCTTTCGGTAAGGCGGTTAAAATGGAAACGGAAATTTTTTCGTTCACAAGCTTTTTGAGCTCTTCCATAATTTTCCCCTTGTCTCCGTCTTCAACGCGCGGGTAATGCTCCTGACCAAGCTGAGACGCCGGCAAGAAGCCTTGCAACCCTTTCCATTCAATAAGAAGCCCGCCCTTATTGGCATCTTTGACAGAAACACGGAGAACGGTTTTGCCCTTCATAAGTTCTTCCGCTTCGCTCCAAATAATGGCCTGATGAGCCTCTTTAAGCGAAAGTTCGATGTAACCGTCTTCGTTTTCTTTTTCAACGATTTTTGCCGTGATGGTATCGCCGATATTAATCTTTTTGATTATATCGCGAGCGGTCAAAAACTCCCGCCCGAAAATAATGCCGGTTCCGAAAGGCGGGAGGTCTACGTACAGCGCCGATTTCTCTATTCCGATAACCGTTCCTTCCGCCAGATCTCCATTTTCGAATAATTTTGGAAGTTTCAGCACATACTGTTCCATAATGCTTATCCCTCCTTCAGCGGGGGATTCGAGCGTTATTTTTTCCAAATTTACCGTCGGTTTTTCTTCAATATCTTTTTCTTCTCCCTCTTTTGGGACAAGCTCGGAAGCCTCAAACTTCTCATCGGAAACTTCCGGAATTTCTCCGTCAGTGATTATTGTTGACATAATGCTATAATGTTCTTTGGCGTCCGCCTCTTTTCCTATGGACTGAAAAGGCGGGGTTATTCCAAATAACGGTTTCTTAATAATGTACAGAGAAGTATAGCGAGTCCGCGTCGATTTTGCAAGTTCAAAGGGAATTTGCTACACTGAATGAGTATGATTATCATCTATTATGGCGTGGAGTTTTTGAAACTTCAGCTCGGCGATACGGTTATCGGCATTAACCCGGTTGCCAAGGACTCCAAGCATAAAAGCGGGCGTTTTTCAGCCGACATCGCGCTCGTGTCGAATAAACACCGGGATTTTTCCGGCGTTGAAAATCTTGCTTTTGCTGACAAGGCGCCATTCGTCATAAATGGTCCCGGCGAGTATGAGATAAAAGGCGTTTCCATCAAGGGCTTCCTTTCAAAGGCCGACTACGAGGAGAGCTTTACGCTAAACACCATCTATCTTATCTCGCTTGAAGACATGAAACTCTGCCATCTCGGCGCTCTTTCAGAGAGCGATCTCGGAAGCGATGTCAAAGAACAGCTTGAGGGAATTGACGTACTCTTCGTACCGGTTGGCGGCAAGGGACTTTTGTCTCCCGAACGCGCGTATAAGCTTTGCGTTGAGCTTGAACCGAAGATTATCATCCCTCTGTATTATGGAGAAAACGGCGAAAAATCCCTCAAAACATTTTTGAAAGAAGGCGGTGCGGAAGCGGTCAAGCCGATGGATAAACTTACCTTAAAAAGGAAAGACTTGGAAGGGAAAGAAGGCGAGATTGTCGTGCTGGCTTCTTCCGTAGTATAACAGTATCTTATTCGTTGTTCATGCGGAAATTCATCGAAAAACTGCGCGCGCTCCCTGAGGGCGACAGGAAAGCGGTGGCGCTCTTCTCATCGGGCGTTCTCACGGTACTCCTCCTTATTTCGTTTGCGATTTTTCCGTCGCCCGGCACTGATTCCGGAGATGCCCGGCAAGAAAAAAAACAAAAAAGCGGCGAAGAATTGATGGCGCCCCTCTCCATTGTCGGAGGGGAAATTCGCCAATCAATAGGCGGTATTCAAGAGCAGTGGTCGTCCTTCGGCGGAACCGAAGGTATATTGTCTTTACTTTCGGCTCTCAAAGGAAAACAGGAAGGCCCCGCGCCTGCCGTCGCGGTAATCTCCGAAGCGGAAAATAAAAACGCTTCCTCCTCGCCGGAAGAGGAAACCAGAGAAACGACCGCCGCCACGACAACAACGGAATAGTTTGACCGCCGTCAACGTGTTAGCGGCGACGGCGCTATTGCATTTTTTTCCGATTCGTGTAAAATGAAAGAATTATGAAATTCGCCATTATAGAAACAGGAGGAAAGCAGTATCGCATTGAAGCGGGAGCTCTTCTTCGCGTGGAGAAAATTGATGGCGCTACAGAGGGAGGGATGGTTACTTTCGACAAAGTCCTTTTGCTTTCGGACGATAGTAAAGTAGAGGTAGGCACTCCGTATATCGAAGGTGCCACCGTTGACTGCTCATTTATCGAGAGTGGCAAGGCAAAAAAGGTTATCGTCATAAAATATAAACAAAAAAGCCGTTATTTCAAAAAGAAAGGCCATCGCCAGCCGTACACGGCCGTCAAGGTTGAAAAAATTAAAGCATAAAGCATAAAGAAAAAATCCCACACGGGATTTTTTTAGTTTGAAGCGCTGTCACTTTCTTGCATATGCAAAGTTTGACAGTACGCGATACGAAGTTACGAAGTGTTTGAATTGTCAGGTTGCTCGGCGGTTTTCGAGGGCGTTTTTGAAGGTATCCGCATCGGAGTACTCTAACTCCGTGCCGGTGGAGAGACCTCGACCGAGGGTGGAGATTTTGAGGGAGTATTTTTCCGCAAGCGGGGCGAGGATTTTTGAGAGGTACGCGAGAGTATTCTCGCCCTCAACGTTCGCACTCATAGCGAGGACTATTTCCTTCAGCCCGCCCTCCTTCGCTCTATCTTGTACGGCATAAAACAGTTCTTTGGAGCGTATTTTCTTTGGCGGGTCTTTTTCAAGAATTGTGAGCGAGCCGCCGAGGACGAAGTACAAGCCGTTCCACGCATGCATTTTTTGGATGTTTTCCAAATCGACATCCTTTTCCACCACTAAGAGCGCGGAGGCGTCGCGATGAGGGTCTTTACAGGTCGGACAGATATGTTCACCCGACAAATCCTTTTGAAAGAAGCGAAAACAGGAGGAGCATTGAAAAATATCCTTGCGGAGGTCGGAAAGGGAAGTTGAAAGTTCCGAAACATAATCCGGATTTTGAGCCAGCAAAAAATACACGAACCGCTTCGCTTGCCGAGGCCCGATTCCGGGGAATTTTGAGAAATGTTCAGCGAGTTGTTCGATACTTGACATATAGTTGTGGTTGTGATATCCTGAAGGTTCAGTTCGAATTCAAGAGGATTTTTAGATGTTAGAATATTTTTTGTGCGGTTTTTTTGGGGTTTTTGGGGTTATTGTCGGCGTTGTCTTCATGGCTGTTATCGCATATGTCGGATTAGTGATATACATTTGGATTTTTGATGGCGATGACAATACCGGTGTGGCATAAAATCAGTGTGTGGGCTTTCTTCTTTAAGGAAGCCCTTTTTTTATCAAAAACTGGAAAAGTCGTCCATCCCGCTGCTAGCTCCTCCGCCGGACTGGGCGCCCATCATGTTGTTGTCGACGTTCAAGAACGTGGTTTTTTGTTCGTCAAAGTACAAATCCACTTTTCCCGTCGGGCCGTTTCGGTGTTTTTCGATTAATATCTCAGCGGTCTGATTTCTCCCTCCGCCGTCTTCTTTCTGCTCGCGGTGGATGAAGATGACCACGTCGGCATCTTGTTCTATACTACCCGAATCGCGAAGGTCGGAGAGGCGGGGCCTGCCGCCACGTTGCTCCACGGCGCGGTTTAACTGTGAGAGGGCGAGCACGGGCACGTCGAGCTCGCGGGCGAGACCTTTCAGTCCGCGGGAAATTTCCGTTACTTGCTGAACGGTTGAATCTGTCGCACGATGCGGCACCATGAGCTGAAGGTAGTCCACGACGATGAGTCCAAGGCCATGCTCGCTTTTGATGCGCCGCGCGGTGGAACGCATGCGCATGATGTTGTTGCTTGATTGGTCGTCAATGAAAATCGGGGCTTTGGAGAGGCGTCCGAGAGCATCGCGAATTTGCGAAAATTCTTCGTCGGACGAAATTTTCCCCGTGCGGATTTTCCACGAGTCCACTCGCGCCTCCGATGAGAGCATGCGGTCCACAAGCTGCTGCGCGCTCATTTCGAGGGAGAACATGCAGACTGGCGTGTTATGTTCCAGCGCTGTTTGGCGGGCGATATCAAGAGCGAGAGAGGTTTTTCCCATGGAAGGTCGGGCGGCGAGAATGATAAGGTCTGATTTTTGAAGCCCGGCGAGCTTTGAGTCGAGGGTATGGAAACCCGTACGCACCCCGCGGATTTCTTCTTTGGAATTATGGAGACGCTCAAGCCGTTCCCACGCTTCATTCAAGGTATCTTTCATGTTTATGAATTTCTGGTTTGAAAGCATGGAGGTAACCGCAAACACCTCTTTTTCCGAACGATCGAGAATATGCTCAAGGTCTTCGGCTTCATCGTACCCCATTTCCGAAACGCGGTTTGAAGCGTTAATGAGATTTCTGAGAACATGCTTTTTTTGAACCACTTCGGCGTAATGCTTGGCGTTCGCGGAAGAGGGGACGGAGTTTACAAGCTCGGCGAGATAGGAATTCGCGCCGATAGCATCAAGAAGATTTTGCTCTTTGAGCCGCGTGGAGAGAGAAAGCAGGTCAATCGGCTCGTGTTTTGAAAAGAGGTCGAAGATTCCGCGGAAAATAAGCCGATGTTTTTCAGCGTAAAATGACTCCGCGTTCAAGATGTCCATTATGTCGTAGAGCGCTTCCGGGCGGAGCATAATGGAACCAAGAAGCGCTTTTTCAGACTCGACGCTTTGAGGGGGAATTCGAAATCCGTTGTGTGCTTTCTGTGCCATAGGGTAATTGTAACACGTAGTGGCATTTTGAGAATTTTGATGAATCGGGGAAAAGATGGGGACAACGGTAGACATAAAAAAAGGCAAGCTTTTGTGCTTGCCAGGGTATTTGATTACCTGTGGAGGCGAAGTGGGCCGCCGCAATCATATGGAGAACGCCGAGAGGTCTTTTTCCCTGCTCCGCGACGATTAATGCTGCAATCATAGGGAGAGCCGAGCGACTCCCCAAGAAGGTTATGTTTTATTTTTGCAAGTCTTCGCAATTCCTCTACTTGCGCTTTTAATTCACGCACTTCTTCCGATAGTTCTGTTAGTTCTGTGGCGCACATACTTATTTCCTCGTTTGTTCAGTAGCCTCTTATATACTAAAGCTAAACATTATCTTTTGCAATGTGAGAGAAATTGGTATGATGATGGTTATGAAAAACGAGATTGGAAAGAAACGTGCGCTTGGGGTATTGCGGGAATTAAAGGCGCTTTTTCCCGATGCGGGAATGATGCTTACATACCGCAATAATTGGGAGCTTTTGGCGGCGGTGGAGCTTTCCGCGCAATGTACGGACAAAAAAGTGAATGAGGTAACGGAAAAGCTGTTCAAAAAGTACGGGAAACTTGAGGATTATGTTAATGCCGACCCGCGGGAGTTTGAGAAAGATATTTTTCAGACGGGGTTTTACAAGAATAAGACGAAAAATATCCTCGCGGCGGCGAAGATGGTGGATGAAAAATTCGACGGAAAAATTCCGAAAACAATGGAAGAGATACTCACCATCCCCGGCGTGGCGCGCAAGACCGCAAACGTCGTCTTGGGAAATGCGTATGGCGTGGTGGAAGGTATCGCTGTAGACACGCACGTGAAGCGCCTCGCCCGGCTTTGGGGGCTTTCAAAAGAGGAACGCCCGGGAAAGATTGAGCAAGATTTAATGGCGCTTTTACCCAAAGAAGAATGGTTTGCTTTCACATATCGTGCCATTGAGTACGGGAGGAAATATTGCACGGCGCGAACGAAAAACCATTCGGGGTGCCCTTTGGGGAGATATGAGATGTAAAAAAAGAATTAGGAATTAGGAATTAGGAATCAGGCGGCGTTTCCATGATTCCTGATTCATGATTCCTAATTCAAAAAAAATACTGGAATGGTACGCGAGAAACAAGCGTGCTCTCCCGTGGCGCAAAGATTCCATTTCCGCATACGAGGTGTGGGTTTCGGAAATAATGCTCCAACAGACGCAGGTGTCGCGCGTCATTTTATATTACGAGCGATTTCTTAAAAAATTTCCGACGGTAGAGAAGCTTGCGCGCGCGGATTGGGAAGAATTTTTGCCGTACTACGAAGGGCTTGGATACTATGCCCGCGGGAGGAATATGCTTGAAACGGCGAAAATTGTCGTGCGTGATTTCGGCGGGGAATTTCCGCGAGAAAAAAACGTACTTATGAAATTGCCGGGGATAGGAGAATATACCGCATCCGCTATCCTCTCTTTCGCCTACCATGAGCCGGAGATTGCTTTTGACACGAATTTCAGGAAGATTTTCAAGACGCGGGAGAAAGCTAAGGCCGCTTTCAAAAAAGCGTCGGTTTCAAGCGCAGTTTTCAACAGCGCGGTGATGGATTACGCAAGCGCGTGCCGGATTCGCGAAAAACGAATTACACAGGGTAGTCCTGTGTACACATACACAGGACTACCCTGTGTATGTGTCGTGCTTCACGAAAATCATAAGAAGTATTTTTCGAAGAATAAAAAGACATATGAGCCGTTTATGATGCCGAGAGGGGTTGTGTCGCGCGTGGCGATAAAAAAGTATTTTTTGGAAATGTACGGCTTGCGTGTTTCCATGCGCCCGCCGAACAAGAAAAGCCTTGTAAATGTTCAGATACTTTCCGGAACGCCTCGTTTTGCCATATATTCGAAAAAAGATTATGATGCTTATATGAATTCGCACCCTTAGCTCAGTTGGTCAGAGCGCACGCTTCACACGCGTGAGGTCGGAAGTTCGAGCCTTCCAGGGTGCACAAAAACCGGCCGTATGTATGGAATACGGTCGGTTGTTTTTATAGAGAATTAGTGAAGTATCGCGGCAATTATTTCGTCCGCCATTTGCTCGGATGAGCATACTACTTTTTTGTGTTCAAACATAACGTGGTGTATCGCCACACGGTGAATTTTTGTCTGCGGTTTCTGCCTCAATTCTTCGAGAAGCAGTTCTTTTTGCAAACACGAAAAATCATATGAATCATATTCATGAGTGGGTGAACTCACAAAGACCATTGATCCGCCAACCGACATGTTACGGACCATTGCTTCGTATACGTAACGCGTTCCCAGATATTGCAAGGCGGTTTCTTCCGCAAACATCTTCGGGGAGAAATGTCTCCCACAAGTGTGTCTCTGCTTGCACGGTATGGTTTTCTTGTCTTTCCCGACGGCATAAATTATGCCATTAACGACAATGCGAGCCTGTTTCAGACGGAGTGCCACCTGCTTTATTTCATTGAAGTTGCTGACATCCGTTAGATAGTAATCCGCTCCTGTCATGTATTTCGGTCTGTTCAGCTCCTTCTGCACCACTTTAATTACTCTATGTTTTTGCGCTTCCAGTTTTTTCACTACGGCACTACCGATAAGTCCGAGACCTACTACCATGAAAACCTCATCTCTTTTTGTTGACATCTTTTGTTCCTCTCTGTTGTGAAATCAATGAACCAAACTTAAAGCGGTTATAACATAATGCTTATACATAAGTCAAATTTACTTCGTGTGAAGGTGAACATAAATGTCCTCAAGCGCGCGGACGGCATCGCCGGCGGCTATGTTGTTTTGGTGGTAGAGTACGTCCGTGCAGTCGCCGGCGGCCCAAATGCCGGGGACGGTGGTGGATTGGGTTCGCGGGTCAATGACAATCATGCCGTATTTATTGAGCCCCACCGTATCTTTTGCAAAGTCTGTGGCCGGGACAAGGCCGATTTCCACGAAGATGCCATCAGTCGGGAGTTCAATCGGTTCGCCTTCATCGTTGATTTTATATGTCAGCATTTTGACGAAGTTTTCGCCTTTGATTTCCGAAAGCGCGGCGTTTGTAATGATTTTCATCTTCGGATGAGAACGGACTTTTTCAACAGTCACCGGATCGGCGCGAAAATCGTCGGTGCGGTTTAAGAGCGTAACGCTTTTGGTATACGCCAAGAGTTGTGCCGCGGTTTCAAAAGCGGCATTGCCGCCGCCGATGACCACTACGTCTTTTCCGGAGAAGAGCGGTCCGTCGCAGGACGCGCAGTAGGTAATGCCTTTGTTTTCAAACTGCTCCGCGCCGGGGACGGTGAGCTTGCGCCTTTTACTGCCGGTAACGATGAGCGCGGTTTTTGTTTTGTATTCATGTCCGCCGTCTGTGGTTACGGAAAACACATCGCCGTCTTTGATAAGCGAAAGCACCTTTTCGCCCTCCTTTACTTCAACCACATCGGCGGCATAAGCGAGAACGTGTTTTTTGAAATTTTCCGCAAGTTCGGAACCGGAAATGGAAACCGTACCAATCCAATTTTGAATATCTTCGGAAACGACGGATTGCCCGCCGAACTCGGAAGTAATAAGAGCAGTCTTGAGACGTTTGCGGGCGGCATACACCGCCGCGGCTGATCCTGCCGGTCCCCCGCCGATGATAATGAGGTCGTACATACGAAATGAATAAAGAATTATGAATAAGGAATAATGAAGACGAAAAATTGCCATTTTTACTTTTTCATTTTTCGATTTTCATTTGTTGTCTATTTCAACTTTGACCGCCGCAAGAATGCCGGGACGCCCCACTCGCTGTCGCTATCGTCATCTTCTATGACTTCTTTCGGCTGAGAGTCTGCCGGCTGGCGGAGAGGAGATGCTTGCGGTGAAGCGGGTTTTTCTTTTATAGCCGGTTCTCTTGCATCGTCAAAATTGAAATCATTGTAAATACGTCCTTTTTTCGGTTCATCGGCGCTCTGGGGTGTCTGTGAGGGCTTTTGCGTAGCATTTTCCGCGGCTCGCGGAGTGAACTCAGTGGGGAATCCGGTGGCGATGACGGTTACTTTTATTTCATTTTTCTTGAGCTTATCGTCCTTGATGGCTCCGAAGATAACCTTCGCATCTTTATCAATGGACTCCGTTACCACTTTCGCCGCTTCCTGAATCTCAAACATGGTCATTTCTTCGCCGCCGGCAACCGCAAAAAGTATTCCGCGCGCGCCGTTGATGGAAATATCAAGCAATGGAGAATTGATGGCAAGCCGCGCCGCTTCCGTTGCGCGCTTTTCACCCGAAGCGGTACCGATGCCCATAAGCGCGGGCCCGGCATTTTCCATAATGGCGCGGATGTCGGCGAAGTCTACGTTGATGATGCCCGGAGTGGTAATGAGATCGGAGATGCCTTCCACCGCTTGCCTCAATACTTCATCCGACATGGAGAACGCATTGCCGAGAGTGGTTTCTTTTTGGACAAGACCGAGCAGGCGATCGTTCGGAATGACCACCATGGCATCCACTTCGCGCCGGAGATCATCAAGACCTTGTTCGGCAATGCGCATTCTTTGCGCGCCTTCAAAAAAGAACGGTTTGGTTACCACCGCCACGGTCAAAATGCCGAGTTCTTTCGCCGTGCGCGCCACAATGGATACTGCACCCGTACCCGTCCCCCCGCCCATGCCGGCGGTGGTAAATACCATGTCGGCGCCTTTGATGACGCTTTGAATTTCCTCTTTGGTTTCTTCCGCCGCGCGTTTGCCTATCTCGGGATTCATGCCCGCACCGAGTCCTCGTGTCAGATTTTTTCCGATATGCACTTTTTTGCTCGCGAGAGAGTGGTGCAAGTCTTGCGAGTCGGTATTCATCACGATAAATTCAACCCCTTTCACTTTGGAGTTTATCATGTGGTTGACCGCATTTTTCCCGGCGCCGCCGAGACCGATAACTTTTATTCGCGCGAATGCTTCAATTTCCGGATTTATTTTTGCCATAGGTGTGTTTTTTGGAATTACTTTTCTGCTTTTATCGTTGCATTGTATCAAGAAGAGGAGAAAAAGCCAACATTGACGATTACGGCAGAAACTGTTTGAAGAATTCCAGCATTTTTCCTTGTGCCCCTTTTACGGAATGTTTCCATGCTTGCTTTTCTTCTTTTTCGGAAGTAAAACCGAGGATACAGAGACCGTAAGCAACCGTCCACGCCGGAAGATTTTTCACTTCTCCTTTGAAAACGGTGTCTTCGTCTTTATTTCCCATCGCCGTGTTCGGGTCTTTCCCGAATGCCGGATAGCCGATGCGGGAGGGGAGGCGCAGGGCTCCTTTGGCGAGTTCGGTTATGGAATGGATTCCCGAGCCGCCTCCCGTAATGATGATGCCGGCGGGGAGAAGCCCGTTTCGGTCAATCTTCTTCAAATGATGTTCAATGAGCTCGAAAATGTCCGAAAGCCGCGCCATAACGATGTCGTCGAGCTTTTTTTTCTGAAAACGGAGGTCCTGCGGCGTCTCTCCCAGCTTTATATTTTCCGCTTCTTCAAGAGATATCTTAAATCCGAGAGCGATGTCGTTCGTTATGTCGGTCGATCCGATAGGGAAGACTTTGAGGGAAATGGGGATGTTGTTTTCAAATACGACGATGGAAACCGTTTCCGAACCGATATTTGCCAGAACGCATCCGGCGGTTTTTTGGTGGCGCGTGAGCGTAACGTATCCTGCGGCGAGCGGGGAGGGGAAAATATCTTCTATTTCGATGCCCGCTTCTTCCGTTGCGCGGATGATGTCGTTTAAGTGTTGGGAAAGCGCGGTGATAAACAAGATTTTCACTTCAATTTTCACCCCCTTCATTCCCTGCGGCCGCCCGAGAACTTCTTTGCCGTCGAGCCGATAGCTTATGGGAATAGTGTGTATGATTCGTTTGTTTTGAAGTTCGCGAAGGTTTGTTTCGCTTGCTTCAATAGCCTTTGCAATATCCGCATCGCTCACTTCTCCGGAAGGGGGTGAAACCATGGCGGCTCCGAGGGAGTGTATTCCTTCCAATCCGACGCCGCCAACGGAAATGAATGCTCGCCTCGTTTTTATCCCCGACATTTTTTCAGCGCTCCGAAGCGCCGCGCGGATGCTTTTCGCGGTATCCTCGATATTGATAGTATAGCCGTGCCGAAGACCGCGGGATTCGGAAATTCCGGTTCCAATGATGTGCGGCAATGGCTCGCCTTTTCGCCATTCGGCGGAAACGACGCGAACGGAGTGCGTGCCGATGTCAATGCCGGTTACTATATCTCTCTTTTTTTGCATAATATGTTCGCAAGATTTTCAATTCTCAATTTTTAAAAACATGCAAAAAACGCGCGTATGATTAACTTACCTTACGCACGACGGGAAAGATTTGGCGGTGAGTCCGCCCTTTGGCGGTCTCTCCGCCAAATCTTCCGCTTCCGACGCTCTATTTTGGCGGTTCCACCGCCAAGGGGCGGAGAAACCGACCAAAATTCTACGCCGAAACCGTACGGTATCACAATCGTGCGTAAGGTGAGTGATTAAAACCGCTTCCTTGAAACTGAAGAAGAAAAAATTGTAAGCTAGAGTCCGAAGTTCTTTCTTATTTTCTCTTCCTCTTTTTCCATTCTACTCCCATGAGCGAAACCTTTCAAATGAAATAAACCGTGGATAAATAATTGTCCCATGAATTTCCGTTCCGATGCTTCAAACAGCGGGGCTTGTTTTGCCGCTTCTCTGATATCTATAAACATCTCGCCGCTTTCTTTTGAGAGCGGAAAGGAGAGAACATTCGCGGGCGTATCTTTTCCGCGGTATTCTTTATTGAGGCGGCGGGAAAGCGTACTGCCGATAAAAACAAGGCTCAGATCATATTTTTTCCCGAGGATGGTGTTTTTGATATCAACAAAAGGCAATCCGCTTGCCAGCGGATTGCCTTTTGTCTTATTGAGTATGCTCAATCCGTCCCCCATTTAGCGTTTTTTTACAGGAAGCTTGAGTTTCCCGAGCTTTTTCATTTTTTCGTAGTGTGCCGCCGTTTCAAGGGATTTCAAAAGGTGCCGTTTTTTGCGGAGTTTGGACATCGGTCGCGTGGCATGCTTTTTGTCTCGAATGGCATTCAATATCTTCGCACCCTGAACTTTCTTCGTAAAACGCCGAAGCAAGGTTACGGTATTTTCATTTGGGTTTTTGTCGACTTCTATGACTATCATGAGTGCAATCTTACCATGGCGGCTAAAAATATGCAATAACCCCCTCCTGCGTTTGCACGGGAGGGGGGTATTTTTTAACCGAGAGCTTTGCTTCTCTCGATTCCAATGAGTTTTTTGTCCACTTCTTTCGGGATTACGTCATACAAAGAAGAGTGCAATGCCTTTTCTTCTCCCGTTTTTACGGAGAAAACGGTCGTAATAACCGTTATCTTTTTGCGAGGATGCCCCTTCCTGCTCGTACCGATTTTTTCTTCCGCAATTTCCGAAAAGAGAAGAAGATCTTCTTCCTCAAAGAGGACGGGCTTTAAAAGAACCGTTTCGCAAGTATGGAGGCGGAGAGATTCTCTTGTCATGTCGATTTTGGTAAACGCAATAATCGGCGCCGCGACATCGGCAAGGGATGCGGTAACCCCTCCCCACAAAATGCCGGAGAAGTTGGCATGTTCGGGATTAAGCGGCATTTTTACAAAAGCGCTCGTTTCGTCAATCCAAAGCGGGATAAATCCGAACGATTTCATGTACGATTCGGAGAGGAAAAGCTGTACGATGTCGTGATATTTTTCGATTAGGTTCATTTGCGAAAACCTCATTCAAATGGTTTTGGTCCGAATACACACTAATATAAAAAATAAGAAATGTAAATCTTTCAGCGGGGGTCAAAAAGACGAGAACCGGCGGTCAACTCGGCCCGTTCCCAGTATTTTTTCCGTTAGACCAATGCTTTTTGCGGAAAAGTCCGCAAGAGAGGCGTATTGCCGCAAGTCTTCTTCGTTGTGAGCATCTGAACCGCCGGTTTCTACGCCGCCAAAGAGAGCAAGCAGTTGCCTCAATTCTTTTTGGTCGTTCTCATTTTCCGTTCCGGCGCTTGTGTCAAGATTCCACATGCCGTAGACGGTTTCCATGCCGTCAATCCGCCGTTCTTTCAATAATTGCCCAATGAAAGGAAGCGGCATTTTTTTCTTTACCGTGAAATAGTGGGCAATAGAGGCAACGCCGCCCGCATGGCGAATAAGCGCGACCGCTTCGTCAAGATCCGGACAATAGGCGGGTTCCACGTAAGCTTTTTTGTAAGAATCTTCGGACAAAAAAAGCGTGTAGGGGTATTGGCGTTCTCCGATTTCAATCATGCGGTCATACTGTATTTGAAGCGTCGGGCTGTTTTCGGCGTCTTTTTTCATTTCTTCCAGAAGGCGTTTCATAACCGCTTGATTTTCCTGATGCATCGCAAGCGCTTCGACGATATGCGGACGGCCGACGGAATCGCCGCCGGATGCCTTAAGACAATCCTCGGCACTGATAGTGAATCCGAGGTTTTTGAGATTAGCGACCATGGTTTCCATTCGTTGTATGCGCGCGGTTTGCGCCAGAGTACAGTGTTCAAGAATCGCTTTATTTTTCGGATCAACAAAAAGTCCGATGACATGCAGACCGCCGCGAGAAGTTTTCGAAAGTTCTTTGGGCAGTGCGGTGGTTATTTCAATGCCGACAATCCATTTTACGGAAGAGTCTCGGACACTCTCAAGAAAGGCAAGCACTTCCGCGTTCGGTAAGGTGTCATGATCGGTAAAAGCGATGACGGAAACGCCGAGTTCCTGCGCCAGCTCAAACATCTCTCGGTGAGAGAGTTTGCCGTCGGAGAGGGTGGTATGGGTATGGAGGGATTCGATGCCCCTATCATTCATTTTTACGTTTTCATTTTTCATTTTTAATTTGTTTTAATCCCCCGGCAGGAATATCTCCCTCGACTAAATTTTTCCGCGGAAAAATTTGTCTGGGCACCGCCTCGTCTGTTTTGAACGGCTTCGTTCAAAACATGACTCCGGCGTTCGATTCCTGACGGAAGTGAAGCAGTTCACTTCCTCCGGGCGGACATTCCGCTTCGCTCCATGTCCCCCCGGCAGGAATCGAACCTGCATTTTGAGTTCCGGAAACTCATGTCCTATCCATTGAACGACGGGGGGCGATTTATCGCAAGCCGATATCTTATGTTGATTATGGTATATGAAGCATGATGATTTGCCAACTTCCGGTTTATG
Organism: uncultured Candidatus Saccharibacteria bacterium; assembly: GCA_964410165.1. Lineage (GTDB taxonomy): Bacteria > Patescibacteriota > Minisyncoccia > Phycocordibacterales > CAIJYI01 > CAIJYI01. The sequence goes on along the minus strand of CAYPFT010000019.1, from coordinate 3,230 downwards.
GATATATAATAAAAAGCATCAAGCGTTTGGGCGAGGGAGGTAATTCTAAACGATTTTGTTTATGAGAAGTACGCCGGATGCCTTAATCGTATAGGTCGAGAAAATAAATAACAAAAATAGGACCTACGCAAAACGGCGATCTTCGCGTTTTTCTCCCGGACGACTCGGGAAGCAGTATCGGTTCATACAGCTTCTCCGAGGTCATCCGGGCGGAAAAACGCGAATCTCATCCGTTTGTGTAAGTCCTAGAAAAGTATAATGGCGTACGAACAAAATCAAGGCGGTTTTGCACGACCGATGCACCAGGGAAACTGGAAATGCTCGTCGTGCGGAAACGCTATCACCGAACTTCCTTTTGAGCCGGATGACTCGCGACTCGGAGAACTTCTCTGCCGCGATTGCCACCGACAAAAACGAGGAATGTAAAAACAAAAGAAAAAACAACTCGCTCGGGCAGCGAGTTGTTTTTTGAGCCAGTGAGTACAGTAAAGGACATTCTAAAAGACACAAGAAGAACAAAAATGTCCGTTAGAAAACCATTGAAAATACTTGTTTTTTACAGATGCCTCCACGTTGTTACGATTTGATTCCTGTTACCCTGGAAAAACCGTGCAAAACGCTTGACAATTTGGTATCTTTTGTGATACGCTCAATTTGTTTAAAACTTTGTTTTTTATTTTTCTATTTTTATCATTATTTTTTTAGAACAATGTTGCGATATTTACCATCATTCATAAGCATGTTTATCGTTGCTGTGTTCACTCTTTCGTTCAACGCGACGGGCATTTTCGCTGATGATATTCTCCCATTTGATGAGACCGGGAATGAAAGCACAGGTTCCATTACGCTGTGCAAAATTATCGTCGATCAAAACGGAAATATGACGGATGGCGGCGCGCATTCCGGTGATTTTAATTTTCCCGAAGTTGAGGCTCCTCTTCCGCCATATGTTCCTCATGCGGCCGGAACCATTCCGGCAACTCATTTTGCTTCCCCGCTTGTTTTGAATGCCGATCTTATCGGGAATGACGGAGTAAATGATGCGCAGTGCATTTCCTACCTCAACCTTCACCTCGGCGCGTACTTTTACGCACAGGAAAACATCAACGGATCAGATTGGGGCGAGCCGCTTTACAATGATCAGTATACGGCTTCCGTTACTTCGCTTGCCGACTTTTTTCCTTACAGCCGCCGTTTTTCCCTTGACGGACACGAGGATGTCGAACATTGGAATAAAAACTCCGATGGGCAAATCGTTTTGTCTGCAAACCGCCCCGACAGAACGATAATTGTTTTGAATAAAATAACGAGTCCCGCGCCTTCTCCCGCCTGCAGAGACAACACCGACAATGACGGAGACGGAAAAACCGATGCGGCCGATCCGGCCTGCCATTCAGACGGCGATCCGGATAACACCGACACCTACACTCCGACGGCGGACTCTGAAAACTCCGCTCCCATCATCACACTCCTTGGCGCAAACCCGATGAACCTCACGACAGGAGATACCTTCACTGATCCCGGCGCTACCGCCTTTGATGAAGAAGATGGGAATATCGCCACTTCAAGCATCGCGGTTACCGGTGCCGTTTCCACGACTACCGCGGGAACGTACACGGTGCGGTACAATGTTACCGACTCGGAAGGGCTTGCCGCGGCGGAAAAGACACGCACTGTGGTTGTTTCAAATTCAAATGGCGGTGGAGGAGGAGGTGGCGGAAGCACTCCCGCCTGCAGAGACAACACCGACAATGACGGAGACGGAAAAACCGATGCGGCCGATCCGGCCTGCCATTCAGACGGCGATCCGGATAACACCGACACCTACACTCCGACGGCGGACTCTGAAAACTCCGCTCCCATCATCACACTCCTTGGCGCAAACCCGATGAACCTCACGACAGGAGATACCTTCACTGATCCCGGCGCTACCGCCTTTGATGAAGAAGATGGGAATATCGCCACTTCAAGCATCGCGGTTACCGGCGCCGTTTCCACGACTACCGCGGGAACGTACACGGTGCGGTACAATGTAAAGGACAGTAAAGGACTTTCTGCGCAAGAGAAGACGCGAACGATAATAGTGGCAGAAAAACCGGCAGTGGTCGTTTCTCCTCCGGGCGGAAGCGGCGGCGGGGGTGGCGGTTGTAGCGGGGCTTGCGGCGGCGGAGGCGTTGTCATGCTCGTTCCTTCGCTTCAGATATTCAACGAAACGATTGAAAAAGGGCCTGTTCCCGGGATCGTTTTGGTTCGATGGCAGACGAATATCCCTTCAGACAGCCGCGCGGTCTATGGGACAGCATCCGTGGCTTCTCCGGTGGTGAGTGAAAATTACGGCTATCAATTAAGTACATCCGGAATAACGGAACTCACGACCGATCACCTCATTGCTATTTCTGGGTTGAAACCGGAAACACGTTACTATTTCCGCCCGGTATCCAAAAAAGGAGATTTATTCGCAATCGGGAAAGAACTCGTTTTTTCTCCGAGCGCCACGGTGCCGACTGCGGACGTAACGTCAAAGACCTGCTATTATCTTCGCGAATTCATTAAATTCGGCGCAAACAATAACCCTGAAGAAGTAAAAAAACTCCAAGTATTTTTGAACAGCTTTGAAAAAACAAACCTCACAGTAACCGGCATCTATGATGTTTCCACAAGAGATGCGGTTAATGCCTTTCAAAGTAAACACAAAGTTGATATCCTTGACCCATGGGGACACGATGCGCCTACCGGATATGTGTATCTCACAACGCGTAAAAAAGTAAATGAAATTTATTGCCGCGCGGCATTTCCTCTCAACCAGAGAGAGCGGGAAGAAGTTGCGGCGTTCAAGAAGTTCCTTGAGGAACTGAAAGCGCATGGAATTTCTCCTTCGGATATTGATATGATGACCGATACGGTCGGCGAGAAAGAAGACGAAGGAAATGAGGATGCCCTCGCAGAGCTTGTGGATGATACCTCTATTTTTCCGACCGGGCGAAGCGCGTTTCGCAATGCGCTTGGCGCCGCTTACACAGCGGTTTCTCGTGCCGTCGCTTCTTATTGGCTTGTCATCATTTTTGCCGCGCTTTTGGCAATTGCCGGCATGTTGCTGAAGGAATTTTACGAAGATGAAGAATACGTCGGGAATGCGACTGATGATACAGCCGAGAACACAAACACAAGAGAGTAACTCACCTTACGCACGACCGGAAAGATTTGGTCGGTGAGTCCTCCTCTTGGAGGTC
>CAYPFT010000018.1:0-26901 GCA_964410165.1 uncultured Candidatus Saccharibacteria bacterium | reverse complement strand
CCCTTGTTTCGCCTAGAATCTCATCCAAGTGCGTAAATCCTAGTATATTCAAAAGCCAAAAAATCATTCAAGCAGTTTCGCTAAAAAAACCGCTTCAATAATCAAAAACGGATCTCGCGCGACACCCTTCTCGCTCTCGCAAAATGAAGAAAGAAACGCCGCATCCAAATGACGGACGGTAAAAGTTTTCTCGGCGAGAACAATTTCTCGAATTTCTTGATGCTGGATGTTTTCCGCAAACCACGCCGAGACATCCTCGTCGGCGGTAAAAAAAATGTCATGGGGTAAAAAACCGCCTTCGCGGGAAAGCTCGTATAAAGCGCCGCGAAACTCCGAGAGCCATTCCGTCCCCGCCGCCTCCATGGCTTTTTTCGCTTTTCCGCTTTCCTGTTCCGCGAGTTTATGCGACGTCATCATCGTAAAATACGAGAGGGCTTCCTCATACGGCGCGCCGAATTCCAGAGCGATTTTCCTGAGCAAAAAATTCTTTCCCATCGGAAATGTTCTCGTTTCCTGCAATACATTATCCCGCACGATTGAAATATCCGTTACTTCGCCGCCGATATCCAGGAAAAAAAAACTTTTTTTATGAAAAAATATATCCCGCGCGACCGCAAACGAGGAAAAAGAAAACGTGTGAAAAAAAACGTCTTGGCTGTGAAAAATGCCCGTTATTTTTTCCTTGACGATATGCGCTATTTTTCGCGGGACAATGCTCACATAGGTGGCGGTTTCAAGCGTTAAGGCGTTCTTTCCCTCCGGAACGGGCGTTTCATAGCCGTTTAATTTTACCTGCACGTTTTGCGCTTCTATAAGAACGGCATCCGTCCCCAATTTGTGTATTTCAAATTCCCGAAAATCATCCACTTCTTTTTTTTGCATATCCCGAAGCAGTTTGTCGGTAACGGACGTCGGCGTTATAAAAGCCTTTTTGGATATTCGCGTCTGGGATGCATACCACGGGGAAGCGAAAAAAACGGAAAACGTCTTCTCCGAATGCGGCGGAAGAATGGCGCGTTCAAGTAATCTCGATGCTTTTTCCAAAGCGCCGAGCATGGAAGAAGCGAAGCGATTGAATTTCAGGTTTTCTTGGAACGCCATCGGTTCCCGCGCGGAAAAAACCACCTTCGGCTTCCTTTGCGGAAAAAGCTCGACCGCGGCCACCCCGACGCTTGAACTGCCGACATCAAACACAATCGCGATTTTCGGTTTTTTTGATGAAAATATGCCCATAGTATGCATAAAGATTATACCACAAAACGAAAGGGAAACCCCTGTGAATAACAACTGGGGGTTGAAATATGCCGATTTTTTGGTACTGTTAACTATGGCTTACAGTATTATTAAAATTACACATAAGGAGAGCGACAATGACGCAAAAACCAAAACACATCCTTCGGTCGCAGGATTTTACGATTCCGTGGCTCGAGAACCTCTTTACCTTAACCGATGCGCTTAAATACCGCTATCTTCACGAAGATACTCGGTATCGGGAACAGCTTGCGACTCTGCTTCGCGGGAAAATAATGTACGCCATCTTCGGGGAACCATCAACAAGAACCCGTTTCTCGTTTACCATGGCGGCGAAACGTCTCGGGATGCACCCCCAATGGACGGAAGATGCCAGTAAGTTTTCTTCCTCCGTAAAGGGCGAAGTCTCCGAGCATTCCGCTCGCGTACTCCTATCTTATCGTCCCGATGTTTTTGTTATACGCCATTCTGTTGAGGGCGTCGCGGAAACCGCGGCACGCATAAGCGACGAATACTTCAGGGGCATTCCAATCATCAACGCCGGCGACGGAGAAGGACAGCACCCGACGCAAGCGCTTGTTGATATTTACACGATCTTCAAAAAGAAGGGGGGCCTCAACAACCTGACTGTCGCAATCGGCGGAGACCTTTTACGCGGGCGCACATGCCACTCTCTCGTATATCTTCTCGCAAAATACCCGGGGATAGAATTCATTTTCCTCTCTCCGCAGGAACTTGCCATGAGAGAAGATATACTCGAGTACCTTTCCCGCCATAATGTTCCATTCCATTCCGATAGGTTTGAAATAAGCGCGCTTGCTTCTTCCGACGTAGTCTATTGGACGCGTACTCAAACCGAACGCGGAGATATCCGCGTTCGTCCGGAAATTGCAGAAAAATACACTATCGGACTTCGTGAAGTTGAGATAATGAAAAATGATGCGATACTCTTGCATCCAATGCCCATAAACGGCGAGATTAAACAGGAAGTAGACCGCGACAAAAAGGCCCTGTATTTCGAACAGGCCGAAAACGGACTCTATGTCCGAATGGCCATTCTTTGCGACATCTTTGGCGTTGAGCCATGATTTTTAGGAAAAACAAGCCCCGCACATCCGTGTGCGGGGCTATTTCTGTGTGTAAGCTTTTTTTATTCGGGTGAGCCGCTAAATGTCGCTTTCGCGGCAACGCATAAGCGCCACACCATCCAAATACCGACAGCGAAGAAAATCGCCGCCATCATGTACCCGCCAAGAAAGATTCCCGCGAGCGACATAAAGAGAATCGCCCATGAAAATTTCAGAAAACCTTTATCCTTACTGGTTGATCCCAAAATAAGCATTGTTATTGGTGCAACAGAAACGACTAGGAAAGTATAAACCGAGGCTGTGTGGAAATCCGAAAATGATGTTGCCAAAGACTCCGGCAACGGGACGATAGGAAATTGCATGATATTCTCCAAAAGAAACGAAGGGACGTACCCGACAAAAATTATATACCGCCATAAACTTCTAGTCAAGTACCGCTTTGATGCGCCGTATTCCCGCGCCGCAAGCCTCTTCTTTTACAATCTTAAAATGCCCAAGCTCGGAAGTGTTCTTCACATGCGGACCGCCGCAGAGCTCCAGAGAGAACCTCTTGTCCCCGCCTCCTATCTGATACACCCGCACCGTATCGCCGTACTTTTCCTCAAACAATCCTATCGCGCCGCGCTTTTTCGCTTCTTCCATTGAGATATCTTCATAGCTCACGGGCAATGCCTCTTTGATTTTTTCATTCACTAAATCTTCCACGCGCTTTTTCTCCTCATCGGTCATTTTGGTATCGTGCACAAAGTCGAAACGAAGCCGCTCGGGGGTGATATTGCTCCCTTTTTGCACCGCCCCTTCCCCAAGCACCGTCCGAAGCGCCTGATGAAGCAAGTGCGTCGCCGTGTGATACTTCACCGACATCTCGGAATGGTCGGCAAGCCCGCCCTTGAACTTTTGTTCGGAGCCTTGGCGGGAAATTTGTTTATGTTTCTCAAATGCTTCCCAGAAACCTTTTTCATCAACCGCAACACTGCGCTCTGTTGCAATTTCTTTTGTAAATTCCATAGGAAAACCATGTGTAGAAAAAAGAATAAATGCATCTTCCCCTGATACAGCTCCTTTTTTAATTATCTTTTCAAGTTCCTTCATTCCTTGGTCTAAGGTTTCCCTAAAACGAGATTCTTCGTTATGAATTTCACCTTGTATGGTTTCTCTGTCTCCAATAAATTCAGGATATGCTTTTGAGTAAATTTCGGACACAATATCAACAATTTCAGAAAGCTTTCCCTTTGGAATATTTAACTTATCCGAGTAACGTATGGCACGACGAAGTAACCGACGAAGTATATATCCCCTGTCCGTATTTGAAGCATGAACGCCATCCATAATCATAAATGATGCCGTTCGAATATGGTCTGCAATTATCCGCTCCGCCCGCCGCACCATCTCGTCGTCCCTGATTCCTGATTCCTGATTCCTGATTCCCCCAATTATCGGCGCAAGCAAGTCCGTCTCAAAAATATTATTCTTCCCCTGCACCACCATGGTGATACGTTCAAGCCCGCTTCCCGTATCCACATTTTTCTGTTTGAGCTTGCCGATAACTTTTCCGTCTTTCTTCTCATACTCCATGAACACATCGTTCCAAATTTCTACTACATCTTGGTCAATATCATTCGCTTTCATAAACTCTTCTTTTGTCATATCGCCCAGTCCGTCTTTTGTAACATCATAAAACATCTCCGAATCCGGACCGCATGGCCCGTTGTCTCCCGGACTCCACCAGTTATCTTTTGCCCCCATGAAATAAATTCGGTTTTCGGGAATATACTTTTTCCAAATTGCAAACGCCTCATCGTCGCGCGGAGCGTTCTCGTCGCCTTCAAACACCGTCACATACAGCCGTTTCGGGTCAAGTTCGAGCCCTTTGTCGCCCTCCGGCTTATCATCGCCGTTAGTCAAAAACTCAAAACTCCACCGTATCGTTTCCTCCTTGAAGTAATCCCCAAGCGACCAATTCCCGAGCATCTCGAAAAACGTCGCATGCGTATTGTCGCCGATTTCATCAATATCCACCGTGCGAACGCATTTCTGCACATCTGCGATGCGCTTTGCCCCCGTCGGATGCGAAGCCCCGAGCAAATACGGCACCAAGGGTTGCATTCCGGCAGTATTAAACAACACCGAAGAGTCGTTTTCGGGTACCAAAGAAGCGCTCGGGATAATCGTATGCCCGCGCTTTTCGAAAAACTTCAAAAATCGTTCGCGAATTTCCGCCGACGATAACGTCGACCCCTGTGGACGATTGGATTGCATAATGGTTCAAAGCGCTGAAAATTTACGCTGGTACTTTCAGTCGCTCCTCAAGGGCGTACAAGCGCATTTCAAGCCTTTCAACTCTTTCAATGTCGGCTTTGTTTTTGAGGGTTTTTTTGATTTCTTGAAGCTCGTTTTTTATCTCTTTGATTTCCTGTTCAATGCTACCAAGCCGGCTATTCGCTATCTTCAGTTCGCTTTTCACTTCTTTCATTTCACCCTGTAATCCTTTTACTGCGCCTTGCACGCCTTTCAATTCGCTCTTCACTTCTTTCATGTCTTTCTGTAATACTTTGACATCGCTTTTCACTTCTTTCATGTCTTCTTTTAAGACGGTCACGTCTTCCAAAATGGACCCTATCATTTCCGTGTGAGAATCAAGTGTTTTTTTAAACCCTAAAAATTGCTCGACAATCGTGTCAATGCCGTTTTGGAAATGTTCCGATATTGCCCCGATATACCGCTTTATCTCATCTGTATGGCTTTCTTTTTTTGTCGGGGTTTTCTTTGCTTTTTTGATTTTTGTTTTCATACCTTTAGCATACCAAAAAGCGTTTACTTTACAAACTTCTAGCCTTCCGGTTTTATTTTCAACCGGCCAAGAACTTTTTTCACGAGATCATCAAGTTTCCAGTCTATCTTTATCAGAAAATCATAGACGCCGCGCGATATCGCTTCGGCGACTTTTTCAGAATCGCTCAAGTTCGTCAAGATCATTATGGGAACATCTTTCCCCCATGCATCCTCACGAATGCGCTTAAGCGCCGTCATGCCGTCCATGATCGGCATAATAATATCAAGAAGGATAATGTCCGGATGATTCTCTAAAGAAAACTTCACGGCTTCAACCCCGTTTTGCGCCGGAAAAACAGTGAAGCCTTCCTGCGTGAATCTGTCTTTTAGACTCCGAAGCAGAAGAGCGTCGTCCTCGGCGATTACCAATTTATATTTTCCCATAGTGATGGTCGTTAACAAATAAGGCAATAAAAAACCATTTTATAACCACAAGCGAGGAGAAAACGAAAGATTTTCTTTCATTTTCTCGGAGTGCCGTGGTTATATACCCAAAAGATTCGCAAACCTGTGGCTTTTGGATATATTAACTCTACCACTGTTTTTTGAAAAATGCACGTGGAAATCAGCTATGTGGAGACTTCGGGCGGAGAGACGAGCGCCAGATGTTCAAGTATCATTTTAAGCGATGGGGCGCGGGCGTGCGCATACGAGCGGTACTTTGAGGCGAGTTCGAGGACGCGCGTTTCTTCTTGTGTACGCTCCCCCTCCTGTCCTTTCAACCCTTTCCGGTAATAAAAGCGTATGAGTTCATCGAGAAATTTTTGTGTTCGCGCGGCATCTTTCGACATTTCAAGCGCCGTTTCAAGCCGTTTGAAATACGGCTCTTTCAAGAAACTTTGTACCGCTTCAAAATTTTCTTCGCGGATATTTTCCGAGACAACAACCACCCGCGAAAGAAGCGTCGGGAGAAAAAACTGCGCGGAAGGCGTCAGGATGAAAAAGTGCGTGTCCGACGTCGGCTCCTCAAAGATTTTCAGAAGAGAGTTTTGCGCTTCGGAAGTGAATGTATGCGCCGCCACGATAAAAATCTTTTTCGCCCCCTCGGTAAAAGCCCGCGAAAACTGCATCATCTTGAGCATCCGGCTTTCATCAATGCCGAAAGACAAAAAATCTTCCATCCGAAAATCCGGATTCCCCGCGGCTTTTATGTCAAACTCTTCTTCAAGAAATGCGAGAAGTGCCGGCTTCGTCTCTTCATGTTTCCCCTCAATCAAAAAAACATGGTGAAAAAAACCGTTTTCAGCCGTGCCAATTTTTTGTTTCCAAGATGGGTTGTTCATGCTTATTTGTACATATCGTGAGTACCGATATCCGTAAAAAGAATGGCATTATTCCAGACAAAAACAAAACTGATTCGATAGGAATAATCTACTGAAAAAGCCCATTCTTCTTTTTTCTCTCCATGCAATTTATGGGTGTCGAGTTGTGGCGTAAAGGGGTTATCTTTAAAAACAGAGGTTTTCAAAACCGCCTTCTTTTGAATCTGCGGGTGGAGCTTTCGGAAAGATTTCTTAAATCGGGAAGAAAGATGGATTTCCATGTTATTTCTTGCGAAGTTCGGGGTATTCTTTCTTCAAAAATGATTCCAATGTGCTCGTTTCCCCTTCCTCGTATTCTTTCATGCTTTCGATGACTCGTTTATCAAGATTTTTCGCGTTTTTTCCTTTGAGCTCAAAAACAGGAAACATGCGAGCTTTCATGTTTTCGTACTCCTTGCGCGGCAAAACAATTAAATCATCGTTTTGCATTAAATTTTTAGAAATAGTTAAAGTAGCCATACAAAAATCTTACCATAAATAAGGGTCAAAAGTCAAAAAAAGCTTTAACGAGGTTATGGTTTTTTTAATGAAGCTTTTGTATATACTCACGATTTTTGTTCCTGCGCCATGCTTCTCAACAAAACTTCCAAATCTTTCGAATTTTCGTCTTGAGCTTTTGTAATTTCGGGAATCATCTCCGGTTTTATAAAATAGACTTCCGTTCCTTGCTCAAGCATCTTTTCCAACAAAGACGGAAATTCTATTTTTCCAATGGGTTTAACTGAGGTCTCAGAAACCCATTCTTTGTCGCCCCCAAAACCTTTGTCGGTATTTATTTTAAATGATTCGCTCGGAAACGTGTATACGGTTCCTCCTTTATCTTGAGCAATAAATTCTTCGCGAGACATGGGAATGCAAATAAACTTTCTTCCATTCACGATACCTCCGTTTGAGACAAATTTATTGGCCATTGACTGAGCGGCGATTTCAAAATATGGAGAAGCATACACCTTCGCGCCTTCATCCGGCCTTTCTGGGCCTCGACGAGGGTTAAATTCTTCAATATCATTACGAAGCGTACCGTGGTATAACACCGGGGGCTTTTCTGCTCCGTTTTCTTTAGTTGTTTCGGGACTGTATTCTGGGCTTTTCATATTTCTAAATTTTAGCATTTTAAAAACTTTTTACAAAAGTGCAATCAATTTTCTGCAAAAGGCCCCTTGCTCGCGTTCGCGAGAAAGACGACGGCGATTTCTGTACTCGCACCTTTCGGCATTGGTATCGTTTTCGTGACGTCAGCAAAACGAACTTGATTTTATAATTTCTGTTTTTATAATTTTACTTCCTCACCTTGCCCTATTAATTTCACCTCCTCGCCATGAACGAACAGCGCTTGATTGTCGGTTAATATCTTTAGTGGATATGTAGCTTTGGAAACACCTTCCTTAAGAGCGTCAATATATTCGGGTTTGTAGTGGACGGACATCAAGAAAGGAACTAAACTCAAAGCGGTAAGGTCGGTTAATCCTACAATATTTCGGTCTTGATGCTTCCAGTTAGCTACCTCGATAGTGGGACAAGCTAAATAACTTCCGGCGCTGGAACCAATATAAATAACTCCCCGCTCAACAAGCTGAGGAACTAAATCGATAAAGCCACTCGCTCTTGCCTGTTCGAGTAAATAAAACGTGTTACCGCCAGCTACAAAAATTATATGGGCTTTGTTTAATGTTTCTTCTACAATTTGTTTAGTAGCGCCTTTGAGATGTAAATCAACAACCGTAAATCCCATTTCTACCAACTTGTCCCTATCTGCTTTCACAAACCATTTATCATCATAAACGTCCGCGGCGGTAGGCACAAAAACAACGACTAACTCCCTCGGTGGCTCGGGTAATAGCTCTTTTATTTCATCGGCAACATTTTTAAAAACTGACGTGAGAAATAACTTTTTCATAAAATTTTTTACGCTGAATTTTCACTTAATCAAGAACCCTGGACATCCGTCGTCGGGCGAGACGGGATTTTTCGATGAGATTCGCTTTAGTTTTCGAGGAGGTCGCGGGGCTGTATAGCAATACTGCCCCGCGAGCACCGCAGAAAAATAAAGCGAAGATCGCGAAAAAGACGGCTCGCTATCTTTTCGCAATGATACTTTTCTTATACACATCCAAATGCTCCAGTGCGATTCCCGTCCCTTTCGCCACACAATAAAGGGCGTCGTTGGCGAGGCGGGCTTTGACGCCGGTCTTTCGGAATACCAGTTCGGGGAGAGAGCGGAGCTGGGAGGTGCCGCCGGTCATGATGATGCCTTGGTCAATGATGTCGGCGGAGAGTTCGGGTGGGGTGTCTTGGAGAACGTCTTTGATAGCTTTGATGATTTCAGAAAGTTCCATTTGTATCGCTTTGACGATTTCGTTGGTGCCGACATCGGCGGAGCGCGGGAGTCCGGAAACGAAATCGCGGCCTTTGATGGTGAGGGTGAGTTCTTCTTCAAGCGGGATAGCCGAGCCGATTTTCATTTTAATGGCTTCGGCGGTTCGGTCGCCGATGCCGAGGTTGAATACTTTTTTTATGTAGTCCGCAATGGCGCGGTCGATTTTGTCCCCCGCGCATTTCACGGACTTTGAGGCGACGATACCGCCGAGAGAAATGACGGCGACGTCGGTCGTGCCTCCGCCGATATCCACAATCATATGCCCGCGCGCTTCCTGAATCGGAATCCCCGCACCGATGGCGGCAAGAATCGGCTCTTTGACCACGTATGCATTTTTCGCACCGGCTTTCACCGCCGCTTCAATAACCGCGCGGCGTTCGGTGGAAGTGACGCCCGCCGGGACGGATACCATCACTTCCGGTTTCCAGATATTCCACTTCCCCATCGCTTTGTTGATGTAATAGCGAAGCATCGCTTCCGTCACGCGATAGTCCGCAATAACGCCATCGCGCATCGGGCGGTACGCGATGATGTCGTCCGGGGTTCTCCCGACCATTTCTTTCGCTTCAATCCCAACCGCGAGTACTTTGTTGTCATGCGGAGAAACCGCCACCACGGACGGCTCATTCAAAACAATCCCCTTTCCCGGCAAAAAAACAAGCGTATTCGCCGTGCCAAGATCGATGCCGAGTTTTTTAACGAAAAGCCCCATAGAGAATGAATTATACGCTCATCTTAAACGAATTGGTCAAATGGCGCAAATTTGCAAAGTTTGACTACACCCCTCCTTTTTTGCGCATGACAAGCAAAAAAGCGACAAAAGAAAAAAGAGCGGCATAGTGTCCGCTCCTTTGGTTATGAGTACATTTTCTCTTTTATTTGTTGCAATTGGGTAATTACGTCCGGACTGGTAATTTTCTGGAAACGAGGTTTTACCGCACCATCCTTGTCTACTGTTTCCATAAACATCGAAAGCGGGCGAAGATCGAACAATTTTCCCGCTTTGTATACTTTCGCACTTTCGTACAAAGGGCGATACACTACCATATGCGCATCCGCCGGACGGCAATCATCCTCCGTATGACACCCGGCACCAAGAACCTCGTAGGCATAATGGTTTACTTCACCGTTCGGTTTATGCTTGTAATGGTAGTAAAAACCGCTTTCGGGGATGTTTTTCGGAATCGTCATCGCTGTTTTTTTATCTTTTTCCATTATTTTGCCCCAAAACAACCACCCGACAACAAAGCCCGCCGGAAAGCCAATTGCGACAGCGGAAGATGCCGAGACAATAACCTCAAGCAGATTCGCTACGCCAAGGGAAAACATGAGCGCCATGGCAACTCGCACGCACACTTTTGTAAGTTTCTCAAATTCCATGGTATCCTCCTTCAGGGGAAAAATTATAGTAAATCTAAGAACGGGTCCTAAAAATAGGATACACTCTTTTGCCAGATTGTCAAAGCCGAGAAGCATACAGAAAAAGATATAGTCATTTTACTGCATATGCGTAATAGCCGGATTAATTTGGTTGATAGCGTAGTCGTTTTAGTTCGGTAGCGTAAGCATTTTTTTCGTTTTTTTGAAACAATTCGCGTGTATAAAAAAAATACATGCGAAATCATCGTGTTGCGAGCTTAAAATCGTTCGTTTTGAGGAGAGAAGAAGCCGGTGTACGAGGCACATTACCTGCAATCCGAGTTGATTATCAACCAAATTAATCCGGCTAAGTGGCATATGCAAAGTTTGACTACATGTGCGCTTGACAGGTGATGATGTGTGATAAAAAGGATAAAAAGAACAGGGCGCTACGGCAGCTTAAAATGTTTTTTAAGTGCCGTGTCGTCGGAAAGTCCCGTTGCGTCAAGAATCTCCACGAACCTTCCGATATTGAACTGGTCGGCAACAAAGAGTATTTCATCCTTGCACGGATACGGATATACCCACACGCTTTTTTGATACTGGAAAAAACCGAGCGCTTTAAGCCGAAAGCGGAGCGCTTCTCGCGCTTTGGTATAATTAATGGGGATATCAAAGAGTACGAACCGCCACTTCCTGTCCCACTGTGCCTGCGACGTGAGCCGCGATTCTTCAAAAAGCATTTTTTGGAAATACTCTTCTCCTTTTTTCGTGAGACGAATGCGCGGCTGATTTTTATCGTGAGACGTTTCAATATAGCCCCGCCTTCTTAAGTTTTGCGCCGCATCGCGAATCTGTTTTTCGGAATAATATTGCGAACGCTTGTAGTGCCTCGCTAAAACGGTCAACCCGGGCGCAACAGCCAGTGTCGTTAAAATTCCCGCCGCAACGACTAAAGCAAGCGCAACCTTTGTCGTCTGCGCCGCAACGGAGTCCGATTCCAGAAAATCCTTCGCTCGTTTTCCCCATGAAAGCTGTGCTACCCGCCTTGCTTTTTCACGCTCTGTTTGCTTTTGCTTGGCAAGACGAACATGGAAAGCTTGTTCGCTCGTACTCCACGACTTTTCAATGCTTTCTTTATTTTTTCTTTCTTTCCTGTTTTTCATTTGATTTTTCATCTGTTTGTTTTTATTGTTTCTCAATCATAACATATGCTGTCAAACTTTGCATATGCAAGAAAATAACAGCGAGCGTGTTAAGGAAAACATGGGAACAAAAGAAAAGAGCGGCATGGTGTCCGCTCTTTTTTTATTCTTTTGTGAAAACGCCTACAGGGTTGCCTTGATGGCTTCTTTGTAGGCTTCTAAGTCTTGTCTGTTGACGAGGTCTTTATAGAAAGACCAGACTTTTTCCGCATACCGGAAAGTCCTCCCCAGAGAATGAGGGTGTTTGTGTGGCAACACCCCATAGTCGGAAAGGTATATTACAGAAAAGACATACCTTTCATGCCTTCCTTCTTTTTTGGCGTTAATTTTCCAGAAACCGTAGACTTTCTTGTCACGAGATGGCTTCCCCAGAATAACAAACGGTCCTTCAAGGAACAACAAGGGGCTCCTATTCCCTCCATTCTCTCTGTCTATTCCGACAGCAAAGTGCCAACACCCCCCCCTCATTGTTTCAACATTAACCGGCGCCCCTGATTTTGGGCGTTTTTTGAACCGCAACTTTTGTGTTTTCATGTATCCTCCTCAAGGATTTTATTGATGTACGTACAAAAATAGTGTATATTATTTTAATAAATCTGTCAAGAGCTTTTTCAAAACTTCCGGGTTGCCGCTCCCCTTTGTGGCCTTCATCCCCTGTCCGACAAGGTATTGGATACTCACTTCTTTTCCGGCTTTGTATTCGGCGACTGCTTGCGCGTTTTCGGCGATGATTTTTTCCGCTATCGCTTTGAGTTCGCCTTCGTCGCTTTTTTGGAGCAAACCTCTTTCTTCGGCGATTGTAAGCGGACTGCCACCATCGAAAAACATCACGGCGAGAATGTCTTTCGCGCCGCGGGAGGAAATCTTCCCTTCACTCGCCATCTTGATGAGTTCGGCGAAGGTTTCGGGGGAAATGTGCGCGAACGGGTCCATTTCTTCATTGTTTTTCATGAGCCCCGCGAAATCTGATGTAATGTAGTTTGATATGAGCGTCGCAAGTTTTACATCGCCGACGGACTTTGCGGTGTTTTCAAAAAACTCCCCCATGCGCGTGTCGGCGATATACATTTCCCGATCTTCTTCTTTCACGCCGTACTCGCGATCGAAACGTTCGCGTTTTTGGCATGGCAATTCCGGGAGTGTGATATTCAAAAGCTCCGGCGCTTCGGAGAGTTTGAGTTTCGGCAAATCCGGGTCGGGAAAATACCGATAATCGTGCGCATTTTCTTTTTTGCGCTGAGAAAAAGTTTCTTGTTTGTTCTCATTCCATCCTCTGGTCTCTTGCGCAACGCTTCCCCCTTCCTCTAAAATCTCAACGTGGCGCGCAACCTCGTAGGCAATGGCGCCCGATACGGCGCGGAATGAATTCAAATTTTTGACTTCAACCTTTGTGCCGAATTTTTCCGTCTTGGAAACCGAGATATTCGCCTCGACGCGCATCTCGCCCTTTTCCATATTCGCCTCCGATGCGCCGAGATACCGGAGAAGCAGTTGAAGTTCTCTCGCGAAATGCACCGCCTCTTCCGCGCTATGTATTACCGGTTCGGTGACGAGCTCCATGAGCGGCACGCCCGCGCGGTTGAAATCCACGAGCGAATAATCCCCTTTCTCATGCAGAGAGCGCGCCGTGTCTTCTTCCAAATGCACGCGGGTAATTTCCACGCCGGAAAGGCTTCCGCCTGAGACAAGCGGGTATTTATACTGGCTGATTTGATAGCCTTTCGGAATGTCGGGGTAAAAATAGTTTTTTCGGTCAAATTCGGTAAAATCGGCGAGCGTACTCCCGAGCGCTTTCCCGACGCGGAGAACATGCCGTACGGCTTCTTTGTTTATCACGGGAAGCGTTCCCGGATACCCCATGCAAACGGGGCAGATATGAATGTTCGGGCGCTTTTCTTCGGGGTCATTTTTTGAAGCGCAAAACATTTTCGTTCGCGTCCGAAGCTCGGCATGTATTTCGAGTCCGATAGTGATTGTATATTCCATTTCCGCAGTATATCAAAGGAAAAGAAACAAAGAAAGCGGGAGTCTCCTCCAATCGCAAATGTCCCCTAGCTGATGCGGAGCATGAGAGCGAAGGCGATAATAAATCCGACGATGGCAAAAAAGAGGCTTGCGATGAGCCAGTAGCGGGTGCGGAATTTGCTCACCAAAACAAACCGATGCTCGAAATCGCCCAAGAATCGGTTGACATTTTTGTCAATCGCGCGAGTATCTTTATAATCAATTGACGGGGTCCCGAAGAGCTTCACAAGGTCATAACGGCTCAAAATACCAACCAAAACATTTTTCTCGTCCACGATGGGGATGGGGTTGATATGCGGGTGCTCGCTGAATGTCTTCACCGCCTCTTCAATAGGGGTGTTCTCGTGAAGAAGCAGCGGTTTCAGGTTCATAACGTCGACAACCTTCAGCTCGAGGATCTTTTTAATGTCGTCGCGGACGAGTCCGGTATCTTTTTTGTAAATTGGAAATTCCTGCAAAAGTTTCAGGAAAGTTGGGAGGTGCAAAGATGAGCCTTTTATCGTCAGATCGTAATCGGTAAGAATGCCGACAACCTTTCCTTCATCGTTGACAACCGGGAGTCCGCCGAAGGTATTTTTGAGAATCAGGTCAACGGCGGAAAGGAGCGGCGTTTCCGGGGTTACCGAAATAACATCTTTCGTCATGAGTTCTGTAACGGATACGGCTGGTTTCATAACCGCATGATAGCATTTTCAGACAAAAAAACAAAACCCCGTCGACCGCTTGGATCTGCGAGGGTTTTGTTTTCTCCGTCAAAAACCGGTTTAATTGACGTTCGTCGGAATTTCGTAGAAGCGAAGCTGGAGGAGCTTAAGCCCGTTGTTGTCATACTGCCAGTAGTAATCTTTGAGCCGTTCGTCGAAAAGCGGCATGCGGTCAATAGTTCCGTCGCCGTCAATATCGGCATACACATACAGAAGCTGTTTTGAAACATTCGAGAACGAACTTTTGCCCGTGTTGCGAACTTGCACCATGCTGTAAACGGAACAATACAAATCGCCGGTTGTCGGTTCGGTCGCACAGGTCGTGGTTTCAGAAGAGCCGCCCGGTTTGCCAAGCGCACGCGCCCACACGGAGTAAGTGGTTATTCCATCGTTGTCCGCGTCCGGATTCGGAAGCTGGAATTGTGATTGTCCGTCGGTGCAATTTGCGTCAAGCACCTCAAAGACACCTTCTAAAAGACGAATTTGGCATCCGCCGACGAGCGGAACAAAGATGCGATGCCCTTTGGATCCCGTCATGTCGGCGGTTTTGTCTTTCGGAACGCCGATAATGTTGAGATTATAGTGGCTCCCTGACGGGGCGCCGCTTCCGGTAATCGCCGTATTCGCCGCATCGGTTTTGGAGAGTTCGACGTTTCGCTCTGGAAGGGAGGCATATATCCACATCGCAACGATGCCGATGATCAATCCGACCACAATGCCAATCCACAATTGTTTGTTTGTGCTGGTATTCATTGGTTTTTTGTTTTATAAATAGTAAAGTAAAAACTGATAATTTATATGATGAAAAATAATTTTTGCGCTGAAGCGGCGGAATAACGGGCGGTATCCGCCCTCTCCTCGACCACGCCGTTTTTTGACTTCTCTCCTGTAATTTTAAGAGAGAAAAAAAGACTTGGCAACGTTCTTATCCACACATTAGGAAAAATAATCTCGAGGGTGGTATTGCATTTTTTGTCACATATGCTTTCATACAAGAAGATTCACTTTCTCCCTTGAGGGGTGGCGTTATGAATGATGATATAAGATTAGACGATTTGCGGAAAACCCCGCTGTACGACTGGAACAGAAAACACCGGGCGAAAATGGCCCCGTTCGCCGGCTATGCCATGCCGCTGTCTTACGGGGGCGAAATCCGAGAATACTCTGCTGTGAGAAAAAATGCCGGGCTATTCGATATCTCCCACATGGGGGTGATTGACATATACGGAGCCGATGCAAAAACATTTCTACAGCGTCTTACGACGAATGACATAGACAAACTGAGAAACGGCGATGCGCAGTACTCGCTCATCTGTAACGATTCCGGACACATACTCGACGATGTGCTCGTGTACAGGGCATCAGAAACGCACTTTTTTCTGGTTGTAAATGCCGGGAACGTTGCAAAAATAGAAAAGTGGCTCTCTTCGCAAGAATGCCCTCGCCTTGAAATTTCAAAAAAAGAATGCGCCATCCTGGCTCTGCAGGGGCCCCGCGCCGAAGAAGTGCTGTTTCGCTCGGCGCCGCACATTCACCTGCCGGAAGAACGCTATACGTTCACCACCACTACCGCCTTGTGGTACGGAATGAGTGTGGTTATCTCACGTACGGGATACACCGGCGAGGACGGCTTTGAGATCATCTGCCCGGCGAGTGCGGCGGTAGAATTATGGGAAGAATTTCTTGACGCGGGAAAGCCGTTTGACATCCTCCCCTGCGGACTCGTCGCGCGCGACATATTGCGGCTTGAAGCCGGAAATCTGCTTTACGGAAACGACATTGACGAAACGACGAACCCTGTCAAAGCGGGATTGAAAAAAATTATCGCTTTCTCAAAAAAGGACTTTATCGGAAAATACGCCATCCGCGAAGCTCTCGCACAGGAAGAACACGGTGAAAAGCACCTCCGTGGATTCATCGTAGATACAGGGATACTTCCGAAACATGGGGATAAAATATTCCCAAGCGAGGAAATTCACGGGTCCGACGAAATCGGTACGGTAACCAGCGCCACTTTCTCGCCTCACCTAAAAAAACGAGTATTCCTCGGTTATGTGGATGAAAAGAAACACATAGGCGACACGATATTGGTTAAAACGGGGGAAGACAGATTCTCTCGCGCAACAATCGCCGCGCTTCCGTTCTACTCAAGAAAAAAGTAGCGCGGAAACAGAAGCCAAGTCGCGAGCGGGATGCTCGCGACTTTTTTTGTTTTCTTATGCTGTTACTTTCTTGCATATGCAAAGTTTGACAGCATGAGATGTAACTTTATTCGCCGAGTAACCCGAGCTTCTTCAATCGCGAACGTATCGCTCCTTGCTTTCGTTCCAAGAGGATGGCGATATACGGAATCTTTTTCCCCGCCGCAAATAATTCGACGAGTTTTTCATTTTCTTCTTGTGTCCATTTTTGGTATGCTTTTGCGGTTGTTTTTCGCAATTCTTCCACGGAGTACGTTTTCTTTTTTTCTTTTGCTTGGAATTTTGGACTGCAAAATTCATCTCCTCCAAGTCCTTCGGACTTGTGAGCTTTTAGTTTTACGCCTATTGAGTTCAAAAACTTTTTTTGCAAATATGTTCTTTCTTCCGGCGGAATCTCGCGGAGTTTCCACACCATCTCATCAGAGCGCCGTTTGAGTTCGTGGTCGAAAATGAGGATGTCCGGATTTACTTTCAAAGCCGTTTCGTTCAAGCCCGTGAGCCGAAGCCCCGCGAGCGTCCGCACGCGGGAGAGCGCCACATACCCCATACCCGGCTCAAACGATTTAGAGAGGTCAACCTCCGCCGCGTCCAGACTCATCCCTTGGCTTTTGTGCACCGTGATAGCCCACGCGAGCCGAAGCGGGATTTGTTTTATCTCCGCGACACTCTCGCCGTCTTCTTCAAGCTCCCAAATTTCTTTCGCCGCCGTAATCCGTTTTCCTGAGACCGTCTCAACAACGGGAAGAATGCCGAACTCGTCTTTTTCAAACGCCATCACTTTTCCGAGCGTGCCGTTTACGTATCCTTTTTCAAAATTATTTTTTACAAACATCACGAGCGCGCCGATTTTAAGCGTGAGTTCGGGAAGCGCTAATGTGCTTTTTTTGAGAATATCAACAAGCACTTCATGCCCGTTCTCCTCCATAATAAAACGCCGTTCTTCTCCTTCGAGCCGCGCAAGCTCTGCGCGGTTCAAAGAATCAACATCAACGTTATGCGTAAAAAGCCGCGTATGGTGCGGCATCCCGAAAATATCGCCATTGTGCCGCCTGTCCAAAGAATCCCTGACGCCCTCATCCACGGCATCGGTGCGGATTGCCTGTAAGATGCGCAGATGCTCCCTGTCCGTCTGGCGGTACTGCTCATGGAGATAACACACGCGCAAATCCATATTATTCCAGATGTGGGATTTATTCACAAAATGCGGCGGCGGTTCGCCGTATCGGCTCACGGGAGGAAGCTGAAAAAAATCACCGGAGAAAATCACCTGCATCCCCCCGAACGGATCAAAATTCCCTTTGAAGACCCGCGCGATGCGATCAACGAGATCCAGCCGATGCGCGTGCAACATGGAAATCTCATCAATGATGAGCACTTTCGTATTATTGAAACGCTTGGCGAGATGGCGTTTTTTCACGAGCGCGCGAAGCTCGGCATCCGTGAGAGAATCTTTAATTCCCATCCCCGCCCACGAATGAATCGTTACGCCGTTCATATGCGTCGCCGCAATGCCCGTCGATGCCGTCACCCCCACCTCCACATTCTGTCCGCGCAAAAATCGGATGTACTCATTGAGCACAAAAGTCTTCCCCGCACCCGCTGCGCCGGTAAGATAGACATTGTGTCCCATCTTCAAAATTTCGAGCGCTTCATCTTGGGTCATAACGTTAAGTATAAAGTATAAGGGATTGGTATAAGTATATGGGGCGACGGGCGAAAAAATAAAATTTGACAGAAACAATATATGTTTGTTATACTTACATTACGCAAAATATACCAAAAAACAAAAGGTTATGAAAGTTTTTTGGTATATATCCACGGCACTCGAAGAAAATCAAAGTGAACTTTCATTTTCTTCTCGCTTGCGGATATAAGTCTCGCCGAATACCGACCGTATGGCGGGTCTCCGGAGCAGTCCGGATAGGCAAGTACCCCCGAAAGGGGGCGTTTGCGTTTTAGTGACCGCTTAAAGCATCTCCATAAAATCATCCGGAGACATTTCAATTTCCCGCAAAATTCTCCGTAAAAGTCCGCGACCGATGTCTTCGCCACCGTGAGACGAAACAATTGTTGACCTGCCATCAGGATGCAAGAAGAATGCATGCGAACCGCTCTGGCGTACTTTTACAAAATCCAAATCGTTTAAAATACGAACAACATCTTTCGCTTTCACTTGTCGCATTCTTGCTGACACCATAAACGTGTGTTAAACCGTTACCGTATCAATCCCGATAAAAGACGGCTCGTAGGAAAGTTCTTGTATTCTCTTGGCGTAGGTCTTGTTGGTTTTCGCAACGGAAAGGCAGAGCTTGATAGCGTCTTGAATTTTCACCGTAAGATCGGACAGCGTCTGTGCCTGCGTATGACAGCCCGGCAAAGCGGGAACGGAGGCGACAAAATAGCCGTCTTCGTCTTTTTCTATAATGATTTTAAATTGTTTTTTAGAGAATGCTCTCATACGTGTTAGCATAGCACAAAAAGCAAGAAAACGCTATGGCGCACCGTAACAGTAGTATTGTATGATAAAAGACATATGAAGCCAGAAGTAAAAATCGAAGCCTCGTGGAAAGCCGCGCTCAAAGACGAATTTGAGAAGCCGTATTTTACCGAACTGACAAAGTTCGTGCGAAACGAATACCAAAGTGCAAAGGTCTACCCACCGCCGAAATTTATTTTTCACGCTTTTGAGCTGTGTCCGTTTGATAAGGTACGCGCGATTATTTTGGGGCAAGATCCGTACCACGGCGCGGGGCAAGCGCATGGACTGTGTTTTTCCGTTCCGGAAAATGTTGCCGTGCCTCCCTCGCTTCAAAATATCTACAAGGAAATTCAATCTGACTTGGAGATTGAACCTCCAATTGCTGGAAACCTTGAAGACTGGGCAAAGCAAGGCGTACTTCTCTTAAACGCGACACTCACCGTTCGAGCGGGAAGTCCCGGCTCGCATCAGCATAAGGGGTGGGAAGAATTTACCGATGCGGTCATCCGCACACTCTCGGAACAAAAAGAGCATCTGGTTTTTATTTTATGGGGAAGATATGCGCAGGAAAAAGGCGCGATAATTGATAGGAAAAAACATCTCGTACTCAAAGCTGCGCACCCCTCCCCTTTTTCCGCGTATAACGGATTCTTCGGCTGTAAACATTTCAGTCAGACGAATGCGTATCTGAAAGCTCATGAAAAAAAACCCATCGAATGGGCATCGGTATGATATACTATTTTCCATGAACAGAAAATCTGCGGTCTTTTGGGGAATGACTTTCGGTTCAATCGCCGGCGGTTACGTTCCGGCGCTCTGGGGCGGAGATGCTTTTTCTATTTCCGCAATATGGTGGAGTGGCCTCGGCGGAATCCTCGGCATCTGGTTCGGATTTCGAATGGGTGCCGAATAATACAAAAAAGGAAAGGACGAGAACACTGAAGTGTCTCGTCCTTTTTTGGGAGCGGCAACGCTCTCGGTATCGGTCTTCTGCGATTTCACCTCCTCTTGGAGGAAAAACTGACCAAAAACCGATATCCTTAAAGCGTTTGCTCCCTGCCTACTCTACTAATGCTGGCGTGCCGGGCAGTTTCTAAATTTTCAGTGTGATAAATTTCATCAATGTTCTCCATTGGAGGGGCAGCTTTCTACTCGAATCCGAATCCATGACATTTTTTGAGACAGCATCCTTACTGTCTGATTATCAGTATACACGACCAAAACTTTTTGTCAAACAAAAATACGGCTTTTGGGAATTTTCTTTCTCTGATACCTAAAATATCCTTATTTGTAGGCGTAAAAAACAACGGTTCCAAAATTGAGAAAAATGGTTATTCCAGCTTCCCCAAAAAAACTTTTTCCAATATCCCGCTTTCGATGAGCTCTTTGGGCTCGCCCTCGCGGGCGATTTTTCCTTTGTCTAAAATATAAGCGCGGGTAACGATGCCGAGAATTGATTTTATGTTGTGCTCAACGATGACGATGGCGGTTTTTCTTTTTTCGTTTATTTCTTGAATTTTTTCAAACACTTCTTTCACGAATTTCGGCGAAAGTCCGAGCGACGGTTCATCAAGAAGTAAAATTTTTGGGTCAATGATAAGCCCGCGCGCGAGTGCGAGCATCTGCTGTTGTCCGCCGGAAAGCGAGCCGGACGCCTCGGTGAGTTTTTCTTTGAGCGGCGGAAAAATATCAAGCACATTCGCAATCCGCTCCGGCAGTTCTTTTTTATTGACAAGGACGTATCCCCCGACTTCAAGATTTTCTTTTACGCTCAAATGCTGGAATACTCTCCGTCCTTGCGGTACGAATGAAACGCCCCGCGCGACCATCTCGTAGGACAGGGGCGCGACTTCCCTTTCGCGCCACAAAATTGTCCCGCTCTGTATCGGAGCAAGCCCAAAAATAGCTTTGAGTAAAGTTGATTTCCCCGCGCCGTTCGGCCCCATGAGCGCGACAATCTCGCCTTCGTCTATGGACACGCTCGCTCCGTCAAGCGCTTTTACGCCGCCGTAATGGACATGGATATTTTCAGCCTTTAAGAGTATCTCTTTATTATTTGCGTTGTTCTCAATCATACTGTTTGTGTGATTACTAAAAGCATCAAATTCAAAATCACAAGTTCCAAATAAATGCCAAATTACAATATTTAAATTCAAAACGCGGCTTAATGGGTTTTGTGTTTGAATTTTAAACTTTGTGATTTATTTGGAGCTTGTAATTTTGAATTTGTAATTTATTTCCTAGTCTCCCAAGTAAGCCTCCATTACTTCTCTTTTCGACAAAACTTCGTCAGGGTGTCCTTCCGCCAAAAGTTTCCCCGCATCAAGCACGATACAATGATCGGAAAGTTCGCGGATTAAGTCCATATTGTGCTCGACGAGTACCACCGTCTTCCCCTTATCGCGCAGTTCTTTAATGACGGAAGAAACGATTTTTACCATTTCAGGGAAAAGCCCCGCGAACGGCTCGTCAAAAAAGAAAATCTCCGCTTCACCCATGGGCGAGTGCGTCATCGCCAACACCCGCGCAATCTCGGCGAGTTTCCTCTGCCCGTAGGAGAGACCAGACACAAGTTCGTTTCGTTTTTCCCACAACCCCACGCGAGTAAGCACTTCTTCCGCTTTCTCTAAGTGGAACGCGCCGTGCTTTTCAAAGAGCGCATCAGTCACGCCGCGCTCGGTAAGCGTGACGAGGATGTTATCAAGCAGAGTTATCTGCTCAAACAACCGCACTTCCTGAAACGTGCGCGTAATGCCGTACGCCGAAATGTCGTATGGGCTCACGCAGGAAAGTTCCGTGTGTTCCCCCACCGCGACCGTCCCGCCGTCAATTTCGTGAAGCCCGGTGATGGTATTAATGAGGGTAGATTTCCCCGAACCGTTCGGCCCAATCACGCTCGTCACCTTCCCCGGCTCAAAAGAAAGCGAGAGCCGGTCAACCGCCCGCACCCCGTCGAAATGTTTTGTGAGATTTTTTACGGAAAGGGCGGGCATATTCGCACGAATTTTTGCTTATTGAATTTCGACAAATTTCCCATCTTTAATTGTTTTAATCACATAATTTAACTTCAACTCGCCATGAACATCATAATTGATGACCCCGAACGCCCCAGCGTAATTTTTTACTTGATGAAGATAATCGGCAACTTTTTCCGGATTTTCTCCCACTGCATTGAACGCATCTGCAAACAAATGAATGCTGTCAAAACCCCATGAGGCGAAATTGCGAGAATTCGGATCAGGAAAAGCCGCATTGAAAGGAACATTCCTTGATGTTTCCGCTTGTTCCAGTTTCGGCGCCGAATATGCGATACCCTCCGCATTCCCGCCCGCGTTATTTATGACCTCTTGATTTTGAATGCTTATATTCGTAAACAGCGGAGTTTTTATACCAAGCTCTTTAACCTGCTTTAATAAGACGGGCGTAAAGTTTGAAAGTGAAAGAAAGAAAATGGCATCCGGTTGTACGGCTTTTATTTTTGCAAGCTGATTGCGGACATCCAAGCTTCCATCGTTGAATTTTTCCTCGGCGATAATTTCTATTTTTTCGTTCGCAAGAGCCTTTTTGATGGTTTCTGCGACAATTGTCCCCCAGTCATTGTTGAGATACAGCAAAGCGACCTTCTTCGGTTTTATCGTCGTATTCATGTAAGACACGAGAGCGTTGCTTGCCTCGGACTCAGCAACATCAAATCTGAAATTATAGCTGAATGGATCCTTAAAATCGAGAGTATTGCATCCTGTGGCGAAATTTACCACAAGATCTTCCTGTACACGTGGATTTATGACAGGACAAACATTACCGCCGAAAGTGACAAGGTAACGAATGCTTTGAAACTTTACCAATTTTTGGTATGCGCTCAGCCCTTGCTTTGGGTCAAACTGATTGTCTTCATACACAACTTCTATTTTTCTTCCTTCCGGCGTTTCGTTGATTTGTTTGAGAGCAATATCAATTCCCTGTTTGAGCTGTTCCCCATAATTTGCGGCATTCCCTGTGAGAGGAAGAATCACTCCAATTTTTATCGGCTTATCCGCAACAGAAGTATTTTTCATCTGCCCCCACCAGATAGCTCCGCCCAAAACCCCAACTATAACGATAATCCAAATTATTTTTTTCATACTTTTGTGATTTAGCTTTTTGTAATTTTTTAAAATACACACTACTCGCCAAGATAATTTTTTATCTTCTCCTCAAGCTCTGTAACATCTTTCGTGGCAGTGTTCCAGATGGCTTCAATGTCCAAACTGAAATAATCGTGAGATACCATATCTCTTAACCCCGCGATTTCTTTCCACGGAACGTCAATTTGGGCTTTTATTTCCTCGGGTACTTTTTTGGAAAGTTCTCCGATGACCTGTATTTGCATAATGACCGCGCTTTGGGTTTTGCCGTCGCCAAAAAAATCGCTTTGGTTCATCTGCCCCAAATACGTTTGTATTTTTTGGATTGCGTCCCCTATCAAGCGGAGATACGCGAGATTATCTTTCTCCATAAAGAGATTTCAAGTCCTTAAAAATGTATTCCTTGAAATACGGAACAATGGCTGTATCGGAAACGATGTCTACTTTTTTATTGAACATTGTTGAAAGCTCATCTCTCATGCGGACAAAATCCAGCAGAGAAAGCGGTCTGTCTCCTTTTTTCACCAAGATATCAACATCGCTTTCGGGCTTTTCTTCCCCACGCGCGTACGACCCGAAAAGACCGGCGTATCGCACCCCGTACTTTTCAAATATCGGCATCGCCTTCTCGGAAAATTGTTTTATGTTTTCATCGTTGCTCATATTTATCTTTGCTTATTGTATCTTCAATTTTACAAGAAACAGCAGAAAAAACAAGCATATCGCCAATCTGTTACTAAGATAGTGCGAGTTTATGCCTAAAATATAAGGATATTATGGGGTTCTGCAAATTTGCTGGTCTATCTGCAATATTACAAATTTTGCCAGTTTTTTTACGGATAGGGCGGGCATAGGTTATTTTTTAGTTTTCCACAGGAACATAACTATCTCCTTTTACAAGGTTATATTTGGGCATCTTCACCGCATATCGCTCGCTCGTGAAGGTTATATCTCCCGAAGCTCCTTTCCATTCTTTTATGCCGGCAAGTACCTTGACAACAGCATCGGTATCCGTACTCCCCGCTTTATTGATAGCTTCAGCAAGCAAATATGCGGCATCGTAAGCGGAATCAGCAGGAAACTGTGGGGGCATGTTGTAAGCTTTCGCATACTTATCAATAAATTCTTTTGTCGGCGAATACGAAGTGACAAAAATTGTTCCTTCAAGCGCACCTTTTGATCTCGTAATACTGTGGTCATCCAATAAAACCGAGAAGAAAGGAGATTTCACACCGAGTTCTCTCAATCTTACGCTTGCTATAAATGTTTCTTCGTAATTCGTAAATACTACCGCCTCAGGATTTGAAGTTTTTACTTTCAGCGCTTCGGTTCTCAAGTCTTTATTGTCAGCAAGAGGAATTTCAAAATCAGTTATTGTTCCGCCGAGCGATTCAAATTTTTGTTTAACAAACTCCGCTTGAGATTTTTCCCACTCTTGTTGAGAACCAAAGATTGCAATCTTCCGATATCCTTTTTCGAAAAGATACTCCGCCAGACGAAATGAAATATCACGATCGGGAGGCCATACATTGAACGCATTTTTACTCTGTGCAATAAATTTTTCAGACCCCAAAGACGGAGAAATCAATAATGCATTGTTTTTTTCGATAATAGGAACGACCGCCGATCCCGCAGGGGTAAAGTTCGGACCAACAATGAGGCGTACTTTCTGATTCACCAGATTATAGAAAGCATTAACTGTTTCTTTCGGATCACCTTTATCGTCTTGGTATACCACTTCAAGTTTTTTACCGAGAACACCGCCGGAATCATTGATATCTTTCACGGCTAATTCGATTCCCTTTTGCGACGCTTCTCCCGGCATGGCAAAATCTCCGCTTAACATTAAAATTGCGCCAATCTTCACCGTACTGCCTTCTTCCGCCACACGCGTTTTACCGAGGAAAAAGTATCCTCCGCCCAAAACCGCAACAATCACGATAATCCAAATTGTTTTTTTCATGATTTTATGAATTAACTTTTTGTAAAACTTTCTGCTCCCTATTCCAC
Organism: uncultured Candidatus Saccharibacteria bacterium; assembly: GCA_964410165.1. Lineage (GTDB taxonomy): Bacteria > Patescibacteriota > Minisyncoccia > Phycocordibacterales > CAIJYI01 > CAIJYI01. Next base: position 1,924 of record CAYPFT010000018.1, on the reverse strand, counting down.
AATCTCCTCTTTGAGCTTCTTTGCTTCTTCACGAAAGAAATTCCTCCATTCTTCCGCATGAAAAAATCAAGCGATAAGAAGCTGTAAAAATCTTTTTCGCCATGGGTCAAGCAAAATCTCGTCCAAATGTTCGCGCAAATACCCTTCTTTGAATTTTCGCCCATCCAGCCCGAAATTCGCCATCTGCCCAAACTCCCACAATTCGTATTTGCGGGGGTCTTTTTTCAACATATTTTCATCGGTAGACCAATTGTACATAGCAAAAGTATAGCATATTTCTCGCTTTTTTTCTACTTTTCTTTCAACTCTACAACTTATACTCCCCTAAAAGCCCCTGCGGGCGGTACATCATCAGTAGAATCAGTAACGCGCCGTACACCAAAACTCTCATTTGCGCGGCGATATCCGAAGGGAAACCGACGAAACGGAGCGCTTCCGGCAGAAGGACGAGAAAGAGCGCGCCGAGGACGGAACCGCGGAGGTTCGCGAGTCCACCCAAGATGATGACGGAGAGGATGAAGATGGATTCGTTCAAGGTGAATGTTGAAGGATCTATGAACGTGATATAGCTTGCGAAGAACGAGCCCGCAACGCTTGCCATCATGGCGCCGATGACGAATATCGCGAGCTTGTAGTGGTGCGTTTTATAGCCGAAGATTTGAAGCGCCTGCTCGTCCTCGCGAATGGCTTTGAGTGCGCGACCGAAAGAGGAATCGGCAATGAATCGCGCGGCGAGAAAGATAAGCGCGGCGGAGAGAGCGACGAGGAGAAGAAACGCCGCGTTTTCAGAAAATGTAAAACCAAAAAATGAAGGACGAGAAATTCCCGGTATACCGAGCGGTCCGCGGGTCAAGTTTTGCCAATTCAAGAGAATGCTATATACGATGATATTGAACCCGAAAGACCCGAGCGCATAGTAATCCCCTTTCAATCGGCTCAACACAAAGCCGATGAGGAGAGCAAGAAACCCCGACACGAGTGCGCCGATAACGAGCGAGACGAAAAAATTTACGCCGAAACTCGTGAGCAAAATCGCCGTTGCATAAGCCCCGATGCCGTAAAATGCGGCATGCGTTACGGAAAGCAACCCCGCGAACCCAACCACGAGATTAAGCGAGATGCCGAGGATGGCGTAGATGGAAACGAGAATGGCGAGGTGAATGAAATAGTCCACGATAAAAGTGAAAAATTAAGAATGAAAAATGAAAAACGACAATGTAAAATGAAAATCACCGTTTACCTTTCAGCGTGAGTAAGCTTGCTCCAAGAATATTTGCTAGTTCCGTCACTTCTTTTATGAGCCAATTGACCTTTTCTTTGTCTCCTTTTTCCAAGTCGCGCAAGAGTGCCAACCAAAATTTGCTCTCATTCGCTGATTTTAGAGAATGATGAAAAAAGTTGGTAAAATCTTTCTTTGATGACGAGGCTTGCGCTTCAATATAATTCGCACAGATACTTGTCCCGCTTCGCAAGAGTTGATGAGAAATAACGCTCGCGCTCTGTCCTTTTGGAAGAGCGTCTATGAATTTTACCAGATGAATGACCCAAGCATACATCCTCTGTTTCAGTTCGGTTTTAAATTTTTCCTTGTCGTTTTTCATTTTTCATTTTTATGTTTTCACTAACTTTGGTGCGAATTTCAAACGGAATGGATTCCGTGTTCACCACCTGCTGGAGGAACATCTTCACCCCCGAAGACATGTCCACGCCCAAATCGCGAAAAACCTTCCGCGCGGCGGTTTTCGTTTTTGAATCTATGCGAATTTGCAGTGTCGTATTCATAAGGTAAGTATATAAAATGGTAATGACGGTGTCAATACATACATTTGTACCTCCTCACACCCTAAAAATATCTTTATTTTACAGAGTGATATTACACACGAACCCCCTCTCTCCGCCAGCTGGCGGACTCCCCCTTTGAAAA
>CAYPFT010000017.1:0-27252 GCA_964410165.1 uncultured Candidatus Saccharibacteria bacterium | reverse complement strand
TTTAAATGAAATTGATCCACGACCAGCTTCCGCTAGCCGTGCCTTGTTACGACTTAGTCCCTGTTATCGAACTTACCTTAAACCCTACGACGTAGGATCTTCGGGTACTCCCGACTCCCTTGACTTGACGGGCGGTATCGAGATCACAATAATTTGTTGCCAAATTAATGTCTCACACCACGGGGCAAGCGGTTTTCCCGCACCCTCGCGGTTTCCAAAAGGATTTCCGAATTGTTCGCCGTCGCAAACGTTTTCGCCTTCTTCCCCATAACTCTGATTTTATCGCGAAGTTTGACAATTTTCTTAAAGCCCTCGTCGCTCAAATGCTCTTTGTTGCAGAGCATAAAAACAATCTTGCGGAAATGTCTATATACTTTCGCTTTTTTCGCTTGAAGAGGACTGTCGTCAAGAAACGGGAACAAATGATTTTTCATATCCCAAATGCTGGTAATTTTATACTTCGCATGCGGATACCAACCGTAACGTTCGTATGAACAATCATATATTCTTCCCGATCCGATAGTGACCAAAATTCTTTCCAAAATTTCCTGATCATCTTTCCGAAGTTCAATTTCAAACTCCGGACGCACTTCGTATCCGCGTTTCAGGGTCTTGTGTTTCCCGATTGAAACCGAGAATGACCCTTCTCCGTCTATAAAACCTGAGACATATTGAGGATGAAGTTTTTTCCTTTGGATTTGTTCCTTCCCAAAAGGAAGCGCAAGATTTGGATTCAAACGCTTGTCTTCTTTTTTGGTACTACGAACTCTGCTGACTTCTTGTTTGGTTTTTGGATCAATTGCTTTTACCATACTCTCAATGTTAGCAAACATCGAGAGACCATACAAGATCTCCCACGGTAACCGTGTGTGCATTTTCTTCTCATCTCGACATCACGATACATATAACGATTTTTTGTTTTACAGTAGGTTTCTCCATGTACTCGCAGGATGACCTCCGTTATGTGCCATAGCTGATGTTCAAGCTAAGAAATGCTACTTTACTCCTTCATTTGCATCCTCGCGGATGCAAACTAGTATTTCGCTCCAAAACACTGTAAATTGTTTTGACCGGATTTCCGCATCCTTCGCAGTTTTAACGAAGAAAAGGGCACCGATTAGCGCACTCGATCGCATGGCGACCCGAGTACAAGACTTGAGAACGTATTCACCGCGGTATAGCTGACCCGCGATTACTAGCGATTCCGACTTCATGAGGTCGAGTTGCAGACCTCAATCCGAACTGGGGCCGTCTTTTAAGGATTAGCTCAGGGTTTCCCCGTCGCGACCCGTTGTAACGGCCATTGTATCACGTGTGTAGCCCAGGGCATCAAAGGGCCATGCTGATCTGGCGTCATCCCCGCCTTCCTCCCAGCCCGCTGACAAGTATCAGGGGATAGTATCAGTATCAGGGGACGCCGACTTAACGACTCCTGATACTGATACTTTTCCCTGATACCAACCAAAGGGCTGGGCGGTCTCGCCTGACATTTCTAACAGGCAATGAGGGTTGCGTTCGTTACCCCACTTAAGGGAACAATTCAAACCACGAACTGACGACGACCATGCAGCACCTGCCCACCCGTCCTTGTGAGACGACTGAAGTTTCTTCCAGTCTTCGTGTGAGCTTCAAGCCCTGGTGAGGTTTTTCGTTTATCGACGAATTAAACCACATGATCCACCGCTTGTGCAAGTCCCCGTCTATTCCTTTGAGTTTTAGCCTTGCGGCCGTACTCCCCAGGCGGATCTCTTAACGCGTTAGCTTTGCCTCCCAGAGGGTCGATACTCCGAAAAGCTAGAGATCATCGTTTAGGGCGTGGACTACTGGGGTATCTAATCCCATTCGATACCCACGCTTTCATGCATGAGCGTCACGAATACGCCAGTGTGCTGCCTTCGCTTTTGGTGTTCCCCATGATATCAACGGATTTCACCCCTACACCATGAGTTCCGCACACCTCTCGCATCGTCAAGTCATGCCGTTTCTTTTGCGGATACCCGGTTGAGCCGGGAGATTTTACAAAAGACTAACATGACCGCCTACGCATCCTTTACGCCCAATAATTCCGGATAACGCTCGGGGTACTCGTATTACCGCTGCTGCTGGCACGAGTTTAGCAACCCCTTATTCATGAGGTACTATCAATAACTTTCTCCCTCATAAAAGATCTTTACATCCCTAGGGACTTCATCAATCACGCGACGTCGCTCCATCAGGCTTTCGCCCATTGTGGAATATTCTCGGCTGCAGCCACCCGTAGGTGTATGGACCGTATCTCAGTTCCATCGGTGGGGCAGAGCCTCTCAGCCCCCCTAAGCGTCATAGCCTTGGTAGGCCATTACCCTACCAACTAGCTGATACTACGCAGGCCGATCCAGGAGCGATGAATCTTTGCTCCGAAGAGATTATCAAGTATTATCCCGCCTTTCGACGGATTATCCCTGACTCCCGGGTTCGTTCCTACGCGTTACTACCTCGTTCGCCATGCTCCTTGCGAAGCATTCGACTTGCATGCCTTATCCACGTCGCCAGCGTTCATCCTGAGCTAGGATCAAACTCTAAAATTAAGTTTAGACAAGAGTGAAACAAAAGAAAATTTCTTTCCTTTTATTTAGGACTTACGCACTTGGATGAGCTTCTAGGCGAAACAAGGATTTTTACGGAGATGTACTGAACAGTACATTGACGGAAAAATCTGACGTTTCAACGACGAAGATCGCCGAGCGCGTAAGTCCTTTATTGTCTTTGTTGGACTTGCAATTTTGTGTTGTTGCACGTATTTACTTTTTTATGCGACCTCTTAAAAAGAGGCTATTTCAACGAGCGTATCCCCTATTATACGCAAACGAACAGCCAAGTCAAGCAAAGTCTGTGGATTGCATAATCCTCATATAACCCACGCTTATTCTACGACCGCCACTTCATCCGCACTGCTCTCTTCCCCCTCCCAATTGCCGTTTTCACGCTGTTTGCGGGAACGGAAGCCGGTACCGACGGGGATGAGGCGTCCGATGAGAATGTTTTCTTTCAGTCCCGAAAGGTCGTCGGAACCGCCTTTCAGTGCGGCATCAATGAGGATGCGCGATGTGTTTTGGAACGAAGCCGCGGAAAGGAAGCTTCTGGTGGTGAGCGATATTTCGGAAATACCCAAAACAACCATGTCTCCCCTTGCTTCTTTCCCGCCGATCTTCTTTACCCGTTCATTCTCTTCATACAGCTCCACATTTTCAATCGTCTGTCCGATATTGAACCTCGTGTCGCCGGCATCTTTAATCACCCTTCGCGAGAACATTTGACGGATGACCACCTCCAAGTGCTTTCGGTCAATGGATGCGCCCTGAAGCTCATACACCTTGCTGATTTCCGTGATAATGTAGTTTTCGGCTTTCTCTTTTCCGCCATATTTGAAAATTTCAGCGATATCGCCCGCGCCATCGGTCAGCACGTCTCCTTTTTCGACTTTATCGCCGAGTTTAATCAGGGCGATCCGTCTGAAGTCCGTAGAGTATTCTATTTCCGCTTTCTTGTCTTTTCCGTGGGGGCCGGGAGCGAGTACCTTTACGACGAGTTCTTTTTCTCCGACGCTCACTTCCGTTACTACGCCGTCCGTTTTGGAGATAATGGCGTTGCTTCTGATGCTTCGGCGCTCAAAAATTTCTTCAACGCGCGGAAGACCGGCGGTAATGTCTCCGCCAGCTTGCGCGATACCGCCGGCGTGGAATGTTCTCATGGTCAGCTGGGTTCCCGGCTCGCCGATAGCTTGCGCCGCGACGACTCCCACGCTCTCTCCCAAAAGAACGAGATTGTTCCGCCCGAGATCAAGTCCGTAGCACTGCCGGCACATGCCGTATATTGATTTACAGGTAAGCGCCGAGCGGACGAATACTTCTGGAACACCCGCTTCCTCAATCTGTTTCGCGTCGGCTTTCGTCAGCATGGTTTTTTTCTTAAACAGCGCTTTGCCGTCCGGCGCCGCAACATCTTGCGACAAAACCCTCCCGCGAAGATGTTTTGAGATTGGAATTTCCATGCCGTGCAAATTCATTTTTCTGATGGGGATGCCCGTTTTCTCGCCGCAGTCTTCTTCGGTGATAATGACGCTGTCCGCGACATACACAAGCCGCCTGGTGAGGTAGCCCGCCTTCGCGGTATTGAGCGCCGTGTCGGAGAGTCCTTTCCGGGAACCGTGAGTTGAAATGAAATACTCTAACGGAGAAAATCCTTCTTTGCTTGAGGGCTTGACGGGAAAGTCAATGGTTCGCCCCGAGGTGCTCACGATAAGCCCTTTCATTCCCACCATTTGAACGATTTGAGAGAGCGATCCTCGCGCGCCGGAATGAATCATATCGTAAACGGATCCGTGTTTTTCAAGCGTTTCCGGAATGATTTTTTCAATATCATTGCGCGCGCCTTGCCACACCTCAATGGTCTTTCGATACCGCTCCTCGTCGGAAAGCAATCCTTCCAAATATTCTCCGGTAACCTTGTCCGCTTCATTCTGATATTTTTCGATGATACTTTTCTTTTGTTCCGGAACTTTCACGTCGTCAATGCCCCAGCTCGTGCCGGAACGAGTCGCATACTTGAAACCGAATGCTTTCATTTTGTCGAACACTTCCGGCGCGCCATCAATGCCGTATTTCCCGATAATGTCGTCCACGAGTTTTTCGGCGGATTTTTTTTGTGTCTCATCGTTGATATAGGGAAAATCTTTCGGAAACACATTGTTAAACAAAAGCCGTCCGACGGATGTTTCGAATATTTTCCCCTCAAACGCTTTGTACTTCTCGCTTTCCGTTCCGAGGACTTTGATGCGAGCGCGCATGTCTATTTTACCGAAATCATACGCCGTAATCGCCGCGTTGGGAGAAGCGAACGCTTTCCCTTCCCCTTTCAGCCCATCGATTATCTTCGTCATCCAATAAATACCGAGGACGATATCGAGGCGCGCCGGAGAAGCGACGGCATCTCCGTTTCCAGGCTTCAAAATGTTTTTTGCGGCGGACATGAGGTCGCCCGCCTCTTGCTGAGCTTCATCTGAAAGCGGGACATGAACCGCCATCTGGTCTCCATCAAAGTCGGCGTTGAAAGCGGAACACACGAGCGGATGGACGCGGATCGCACTCCCTTCGACGAGAATCGGGTGAAATGCCTGAATGCCGAGGCGGTGCAGAGTCGGCGCGCGATTTAGGAGAACGTATCTTCCCACAATAGCTTCTTCAAGAAGAGCCCATACTTCCGGAACGCCTTCATCAATCAGCCTGTTCGCTCCGCGGATATTGTACGCGAGCTCATTTTCTAAAATTTTTGAAACGACAAACGGCCGGAAAAGTTCAAGCGTCAGGTGCTTCGGAAGTCCGCATTGATTGAGCTTCAAATCCGGGCCGACAACGATAACGGAACGCCCGGAATAATCAACGCGTTTCCCCAAAAGATTCTGCCGAAAGAGTCCCTGCTTCCCCTTAAGAACATCGGAGAGCGATTTCAGCGCGCGCCGCTGAGACTGGCTCATGGCCGCGGAAGTTTGTTTTCGCGCGGAGTTGTCAATGAGAGCATCCACCGCCTCCTGTAAAATTCTTTTTTCGTTGCGTAAAATAACGTCCGGCGCGCCGATCTCTTTCAACTTCTTCAATCGGTTGTTGCGGTTGATGACGCGGCGGTAGAGGTCGTTGACATCCGATGTCGCGTGCCGCCCGCCATCAAGCGGAATCATCGGACGGAGAGCGGGCGGGGTGATGGCAATAACGGTGAGAAACATCCATTCGGGGCGGACGCCGGAGTTTAAGAGCGACTTCACGAGACCGAGACGCTTTTGCACTTTGACTCGCTCGGTTGCCGCGACTTTTTCGTATTCCATCTCAAGGCGTTCTTTCATTTTCAGCAAATCAAGATTCTTAAAAATAGAATGAATCGCTTCCGCGCCGATGCCGGCAGTAAACGCACTGCCATATTTCACCGAAAACTTGTGGTACAGCGCTTCGTCAAGCACCACCCCTTCGCGCAAACCGTCAAGTTCGCGCTTCGCTGACAGCAAAAGCTCTCTCATTTTGTCTTTCGACTTGTCGTCCGAGAGCTGTTTTACCTTTCCTTTGTACTCCGAGTCAAGCTCTTTCACCAGGCGCGTCTTTTCATCATCGTTCACCCGCGTTACGATATACCCGGCAAAATAAATGACTTTTTCAACTTCAATGACGGGCAAATTCAAAAGGAGACCGATGCGCGATGGAACGCCGCGCAAAAACCAGATGTGGGAAACGGGAGCCGCAAGCTCAATGTGTCCCATGCGTTCGCGGCGAACAATAGAACGGATGATCTCAACGCCGCATTTCTCGCACACGATACCTTTGTATCTGATGCCTTTATATTTTCCGCAGTAACATTCATAGTCCTTTTCGGGACCGAATATCTTCTCGCAGAAAAGACCGTTCCGCTCGCTTCGTTGGGTGCGGTAGTTGATGGTTTCCGGCTTCAGTATCTCTCCGAACGACCATCCGAGAATCGTCTCAGGCGATGCGAGCCGGAGCGTGATGTGGTCGAAATCGTTGAAATTGAATCCCTTTTGCAAAGGCTTCGCGTATTGTTCTATGTGTGCGGTTTCTTGCGGTCCCATAATGGTTTTTTTGTTAAATTATTATCTTTTAGTAAACCTATTTTTTCACGGCAACAAGTTCAAATGTATCGTGATCTTTTTCGAACTTGATTTTGAAAGCGTCAAAAAATCCTTCTTGCCCAAGGAGAACATCCACCGACGGACTGTCAATAAAAGCGACGGGAATAACAATTGTTTTATCCACATGCTTCACACGCAACGAAAGCTCCGCGAGGTAGCACGACATCCGAGCGTCCTGAATACCTACAAAGTCTTTTTTCTTTTTCTCGTCAAGCGCGATACCGAGGATTTTCGCATATTGCATATTTACGAGCGTACTGTCCGCACCGGAATCAAGCAGACCGAGCGCATTGATGTTTCTTTCTTTGCCTACCATCTCAATCTCAACAAGAGGTCGCTTCACTATGCGGCCATTTTCGCTAAATGTGGGGGTTGATGCGTACTTGTATTTCATGCGTTAAGAAAATAATGATGGGGCATATCCGACACCGGCGGGAAGGACTTTCATGACGACAATCTTGTTGCTCTTCGCTTGTTTAAACACCCCTTCAAGTGTTGAAGCAACGGCAACCAGCTTTTTGTAATCAGGCGAAAATCCAACCCACTTATTTGCATGGTTTTTTTGCAATTGCTTCAAACTTGGTCCCGGTATTGATTTTTCTGGTGTATTTTTCATAAAAATTACTGTAACATTTATTTTATATTTTTTCAACTCTTACCCCATTGCGGCGCGGGGCGACGTATTGTTCTACATTTGTAGTTTCTTGTTGTCCCATAATGGTTTTTTAATTGTTGCCTTTTAAAAATTTTAAAGTGGAAAGTACTGTATCTGAAAAATCGTTGCCTTTTCTATCTAACAACAAGAGAGAGAAAACCTTTCCATCGTGTATGACTTCCGCATAAATATCTTTTTCAGAACCTTCAATTCCGGCAGCGAGACCCTCATTTTCGGGTTCGGAGAGTAGAAAAGTTGTTATCCTTGCTTGTTCTCCGGCAAGAGTAGTATAGTGTTGTTCTTTAATGTCTTCGATTTCTGACTTGGTTCGATACTCCTTAATATTTTTAATGTTTGTTTTTTCAACCTTGATCTCGCCTTGGAAAAGCATTCCTCCTCCAAATTCAAGATAAAGAAGCTGTCCCGGATTTTCTAAAGTTTCCACTTCCCTCAATGTCATCGCATCTTTCGGGTAAGAAAATTCAAACCCCAATTTCGTGTTTCGGTAGGTTTTCCATTGCGCAGTTTCCAATTGTTCGGATTGAGGTGTCTTTAGCGCTTCAGGTGGAGAACTTTTATTTTCCATCGGTAGAGTTTCAATAGCCTTCGTGCCCGGATTCTGCTTGCTCACAGAGTACAACCATCCCGCCCATGCAAGAAAGGCAACAACAACGACCGATATGATGATTTTTGTTGTTTTTGGCATGGTGTTGATAAGTTGGCTTGACTTTTAAGTTTGGTTTGTGTATACTACGCTTGTAGTAAGCAGTGCCTTCGGGCTCGGGAAATCCGTAAGGGTTTCTCAAAAAATGGGCTTCGGCCTCGGGAAATCCGTAAGGGTTTCTCATACAACAAAAGTTGCGAAAGGGCTGTCAGTTGGTAAATCCGCTGATGGCTTTTTTGATTCCCAGAAAATCTTTTTCCGGCACCATCCCCATTCTGTCAATCAATCTTTTATAGGACTTACGCACCGATGAAAGATGTGGTCGGTGAGTCCGCCCTTTGGCGGTCTCTCCGCCACATCTTCAGCTTCCGGCGTAGAATTTTGGCGGTTCCACCGCCAAGAGGCGGAGAAACCGACCAAAATTCTACACCAAAACCGTATGTTTCCGCAACCGTGCGTAAGTCCTATTTTGGAATCAAAAAGCCGCATTTGTGAAAGAATAGCCGTGTTTCTCCTGTCAGATAAAAGAAAACTGAAATAGTATTTCCCTTTTTTCTCTTTCGTCGTGAGCGGAATTCCCCAAAAAAGATGTTTGTTAAACTTTTTCAAGACAATAACGGGGCGAACAAACTCTTTTCCGGTGCCGTCTTGTTCATCCCCGACATTCGCCCCAAGCGAACACCACCATACTTCTCGTTCGTAAAAGAACAACCTTCTTTCATTCTCATGAATTTTTTCTTTCTTTTCATTCCATTTCTTAAAATCCTTTTGCATATTGTCAAAGCTCGCTATTCCCCTTTTCGTTTCAGTTCAATATCCATCGCAAGCCCCCGAAGCGAAGCGAGCAGAACGGAGAATGATGCGGGGATGCCAGGGTGCTTGATGTTCTCGCCTTTGATAATGGAATCGAATGCGGCGGTTCGTCCCACGATGTCGTCCGACTTCACGGTAAGCATTTCTTGCAAAGTGTAGGCGGCACCGTATCCTTCAAGCGCCCAGACTTCCATTTCTCCGAACCGCTGTCCTCCTCCCTGCGCTTTTCCGCCGAGCGGCTGTTGCGTGATGAGCGAGTATGGTCCGATACTTCGCATGTGAATCTTGTCTTCAACCATGTGGTGCAACTTCATGATGTACATGTAGCCGATGGCGACATCCTGCTCGAATTTCTCTCCGGTTCGTCCGTCGTAGAGCTTCACTTTGCCGTTTTCCGGAATCCCCGCTCTTACAAGCTCCGCTTTCACCTCAACGTCCGTTGCGCCGAGAAATGCGGGCGTAATGGCCTGATACCCAAGCGTGTGTGCCGCAAATCCCAAGTGGAGTTCAAAAATCTGCCCAAGGTTCATTCGAGATGGAACGCCGAGCGGCGTCAAGATCATGTCTACCGGTTCGCCGTTTTCATCATAAGGCATTTCTTCCACCGGTAAAATTTTCGAGATAACCCCCTTGTTTCCGTGTCTTCCGGCAAGTTTATCGCCAACGGTGATGCTCCTGACCTGCGCCACTTCAATGTAGATGCTTTGGATAATGCCTGAATCAAGGTTATCGCCCTTATCGCGAGAAAACACTTTCACGCCGACGATACGGCCGCGCTTGCCATGCTCCATGCGAAGCGAAGTATCTTTCACATCGCGCGCTTTATCGCCGAAGAGGGAGCGTAAAAGGCGCTCTTCGGGGGTAAGCTGGGTTTCTCCTTTGGGGGTAATCTTTCCGACGAGGATATCTCCCGGGCGAACTTCCGCCCCGATGCGGATAATGCCGTCCTCGTCCAGGTCTTTCAGCTTCGCCTCTCCGACATTTGGAATATCGGGAGTAATCATTTCCGGCCCGAGCTTCGTATCGCGCACGTTCACGGAAAATTCCTCAATGTGTATCGTGGTGAATTTATTATTCTGAACCAGCCGCTCGGAAAGAATGATGGCATCTTCATAATTCGCGCCGTTCCATGACATGAACGCGATGCGGATGTTTTGCCCGAGAGCAAGCTGTCCGTTATCCGTAGTTGACATATCGGCCAACACATCACCCTTTGAAACTTTTTGTCCAATCGAGACGGACGGACGCTGGTGAAGCATAACGAAGCTGTTTGTCCGGGAAAAGTTCACCAGATGATAGGCGTGTTCTTTTCCTTTTGCATCCTTCACGATGATTTTTTTGCTGTCCACATATGAAACGGTTCCAGCTTCATTCGCAAAAACCATTCTCCCCGCGTCGCGAGCGGCTTTCTCTTCAATCCCGGTTGCCACGAGCGGCGCTTCGGGGACGACGCAGGGGGTCGCCTGCCTCTGCATGTTGGAACCCATGAGAGCGCGATTGGCATCATTGTGCTCCAAAAACGGAATCATGGAAGTCGCGACGGAAAATGCCTGATTCGGGGCGACATCAATGAAATCAACTTCTTTTTTTGAAATCAGAACGGGGTGGGCGCCGATGCGGACTTCCACTTTATCTTCAACAATCTCGCCATCTTCGCTGTAGGCGGTCGCTCCGTGCGCGATTTTGTAGCCCTCTTCTTCAAGCGCGTTCATATACACGATCTCCTTCGTGATCTTTCCGTTCTTTACTTTTGCATAGGGAGTTTCAATAACTCCGAATTCATTGATGCGCGCATATACCGCCAAGCGAAGAATGAGCCCGATGTTCGGACCTTCCGGCGTATGAATGGGGCACAGCCGTCCATAATGCGACGGATGCACGTCGCGCACTTCAAAACCGGCTCGTTCGCGGGTGAGGCCTCCGGGGCCGAGAGCGGAAAGCGTTCGCAGGTGCTCAATCTCGTTGAGCGCGTTCTCTTGCCCCATGAACTGCGAAAGCTGATTCGTTGCGAAGAATTCTTTGATGCGCGCCTGAAGCGGGCGCGGACTGATGAATTGAACGGGCGCGGTAATATCCGACTCCGCGGTAGACATCCGATCTTGGATATTTCTTTTCATCTGCGTCATGCCCACGCGAAGCTTCTGCTGAAACATTTCACCGACGTACCGCACGCGACGAAGACCGAGGTGATCAATGTCGTCAGGTACGGCGTTCGGGGTATGGTTCAGCTCTATAATATGAGTAACGATTGAAACAATATCATCAAATGAGATCGTCCGGCGATCCAGCGCTTCTTTGCCTGTGTCCTTCGTAAAACGGCGATTGAACCTGAGGCGTCCGACGGGAGAAAGGTCATATTTCTCGGGACTGAATATCGCATTGATGAATTCTTTGGCGTTTTCCGGGGTCGCCATGTCGCCGTCGCGAAGCCTTTTGTATATTTCGATATAAGCGTCTTCTCTCGATCCCGCGGTGTCTTTCGCAAAAGATGCCCCGATAGCCTCAAGAGCGAGCATGTCGCCTTCAAACGCCTTCAGAATGGATTCTTTTTTACCGTCGCCGAACGCTTTCAAGAGGAATGTTACGGGGAACTTTCGCTTGCGGTCAATGCGGACATACACCCCTTTGTCGGGATCCGACTCAAGCTCCACCCACGCCCCCCGCGCCGGAATGATTTTAGCGCCGAAATACTTTCTTCCGCGATACTCGGACGCGGTAAAAAACACGCCGAACGAGCGGGCGAGCTGAGGAACGATGACGCGCTCCACGCCGTTTATCACAAACGTGCCGTGTTCGGTCATGAGCGGAAGATCCGCCATGAAGAGTTCCTGCTCCTTGCTTTTTCCGATGCTTTTATTATTCAGCCGCACCTTGACGCGCAGAGGCGCTTCGTAAGAAAGCTTGTTCTCTTTGGCGTAGAATTCATCGTACTTTGGGGCAAGCAACTCGAGAGAAACAAATTCAAAATCGAATTTCTTTTCGGAATAGTCGCGGATGGGTGAAAATTCCTTGAACGTCGCCTGTAATCCGTTTTCCAAAAGCCATTTGTAGGATTCTATCTGAGCTTCCACGAGATTCGGCGGCTCAATCAGTTGCTTTTGATACGCAGAAAAATATTTTTTCTCTCTTTTCATAAAAAGTTAATACATAAACTTTATAATAATCCGCCAGGTCCGCCGTGCCTTTATCTTCCGATAGACACAAAAAACGCTACCTTATCCTTATATAAGGGCAATGAATCTTTTTGTATTCTGTTATTTTTTTATACCAAACAAGTTCGGCTTGACTTTTAGAAGAAAACAAGCGTTTTTCATCCACGCAAACTGTTAGAATCGCACCCTAAAACGTTACTGAGAAGTATAAACCAACGGACTTTTTTTGTCAACTCCATAAGACCGACTGAAAAGTCAAGGTGTGGATAACTTAACTTTACACGCCGGATTCGCTACTCTTTCTTTCCCTCTGTCCCATCCTTAAACTCCGCGTCGCGCACGTTTCCCTCGTCTTTCTTCTCCTCCCCGGGTTTTGCCGTTTCAGTAGCGGCGGCGCCTTCGGCCGGCTTTGCCTCCTGCTCATGTTTGATCATTTCATCGCCGATCTTGGAAAGCTCGCTTGAAAGTTCATCAGTAGCTTTTTTGAGAGCTTCCTTGTCCGTACTTTCTTTGAGGTCTTTGAGCGCGGTAACTTTCCCTTCCACCGCCGTTTTCATTTCCAGAGGCACTTTGTCTCCTGCGTCCCGGAGTGATTTTTCAGCCGTGTAGACAAGGGTCTCGGCATGATTCTTCATTTCCGCCAGTTCTTGTTTCTTTTTGTCCTCTTCCGCGTGCATGTCGGCGTCTTTTTTCATTTTTTCCACTTCTTCTTTGGAAAGGCCGGAGGATCCTTCAATGCGGATGGATTGTTCTTTTCCGGTAGTTTTTTCTTTTGCCTTTACGGAAAGAATGCCGTTCGCATCCACATCGAAAGTAACTTCCACTTGCGGCATGCCGCGATGCGATGGCGGAATGCCATCCAAAATAAAGCGCCCGAGAGAACGATTGTCCCCAACAAGCGGGCGTTCTCCCTGCACCACATGTATTTCAACGGAGGTCTGGTTGTCCGCCGCGGTCGAGAATACCTGCGAACGCGATGTCGGGATGGTCGTGTTGCGATCAATCAATTTCGTCGCTACGCCGCCCAAAGTTTCCAATCCGAGCGAGAGCGGAATGACGTCAAGCAAAAGCACGTCTTTCACTTCGCCCTGAAGAATCCCCGCCTGTATCGCCGCGCCGACCGCCACCACTTCATCCGGATTGATGGTGCGATTCGGTTCTTTGCCGAAAAAGTTTTTCACCGCCGCAATAATCGCCGGCATCCGGGTTTGCCCCCCGACAAGAATAACCTCGTCAATCTCGGAAATCTTAAAGTGCGACGCCTCAAGCGCTCGTTTCATTATTTCGATTGATTTCGCAACGTATTTCTCGGAAAGTTCTTCGAGTTTTGCGCGGCTTATTTTCATCAGCAAGTGCTTCGGTCCGGAAGCGTCCGATGTAATGAACGGAATGTTAATCTCCGCTTCCATCGCCGTGGAAAGTTCGTGCTTCGCTTTTTCCGCGGATTCTTTCAGGCGCTGGAGCGCAAGCATGTCTTTGGAAACATCAATGCCGCTCTCTTTTTTGTATTCATCGGATATGTGGCGGATGATGTCCTGGTCAATATCCTCCCCGCCCATATGCACATCGCCGTCGGTTGATTTCACCTCTATGACATCATCTCCCACCTCAAGCACGGAAACATCGAATGTTCCGCCGCCGAAGTCGTACACAACGATCTTCTCGTTCTTTTTCTTGTTGAAACCGTACGCGAGCGCGGCGGCGGTCGGTTCGTTGACGATGCGGAGCACATTGAAGCCTGCAATCTGCCCGGCATTCTTCGTGGCCTGCCTCTGCGAATCGCTGAAGTACGCCGGTACGGTAATGACCGCTTCCGTTACTTTCCCGCCGAGTTTTGCCTCCGCGTCCGTTTTGAGCTTTTGGAGTACCATGGCGCTGATCTCTTCGGGACGGTAGAATTTATCCCCCATTTTAACTTTCACTCCGACGCCATCGTCCGCTTTCTCAATGGTGAACGGCACGATGCCTTTGTCTTTTTGAACGCCTTCGTCGTCAAAATTATGCCCGATTAAACGTTTTATTCCATAAAGAGTGTTAGCTGGATTTGTAACGGACTGGCGCTTTGCCGATACTCCGGCGAGACGTTCGCCGGATTTGCTGGCCGCGATAACGGAAGGCGTTGTTCGCGCTCCCTCGATATTCTCGATGATCTTCGGCTCGCCGCCCTCAATGATCGCCATCGCGGAGTTTGTTGTTCCCAAGTCTATACCAAGTATTTTTGACATAATGCGTAATGTAAATTAATTGCTTCTAAAATTCTAAAATATGTTTTTTATCAAGAAATTCCAAATTACAAATGCGTTCTTTCAGGTTTCAGATTTTGTGATTTGTGCTTTGTGACCTGTTTGTAATTTGTGCTTTGTGTTTTGTGAATTTTTATAATCCTTTCTCGTATCCGTTTGTTCTTCTTCGGCGGGGGTGAATCTCCTTTGTCATCGTAAAATTCTTCCCTCCTCCACATGCCGAGCACCATTTCATCATTCACATACGCCCGCATCGCCATCGTCAGCACCGCCTTAAGCGTTACCCCCTCCGTCTTGGCTTTCTCAAGCGTTTTTTCTTTCAGATCGGCGTCGCTCTTAAACACAATCTGTATTTCATGACAGATGTGTTTTGTTCCCGGACTCTGCAATTTTTTTGTAAAAAAATCTTCCATACAAAAAATAATATAGTTTATAGCTATATAGTAGCCATGCGAAAAAAATTGTCAAGTGCAAGTTTTGAATTGTGGTACCTCCTCACACCCTAAAAAATATCTTTATTCTAAAAGAGCGATTTTACACACCCCCTCTCAATCTCCCCCTTTGAAAAGGGGGAGAGAACGCCGACCGTCGTACCTCCTCCCCTCTTTAGAGGGGAGGATTGAGGTGGGGTGTGAGGACTTACTTTACCGAAGTTCCTTCTCTGAAAGTTTTTTCATATAGTGTTCCGCTACAAAAAAGAGCGCGAGAGCAAGAAGAAGCGCTATCTCGGCGTAACGCAGGTATTTTTTTTCATACGCAAGAGAGAAGCTTGAAAAATATCCGAGACTCCCAATCGCGAAAATCCAGACGATGATTGAGATGAGATCGCTTTTTATAAATTTCCTGAAATCCATTTTTGACATCCCCGCGCGAATAAGCACCGCATGATGCGCGCCGTAAGCGAATTTTGTCAGAAGAAGCGTTCGCGTCGGACGTTCCGACAAATGCCGGTCGAAAGGTTTCGCAAACCGGTCCACCCACGCCGATATGCGCGGAAAAGAAGCTATGTATTTTTTTCCGACAAAGTACCAGAGCGTATCGCCGAAAATTACGGACACAAAGATGGCGGTGAACATGTCCCCCGCGTCAAAAAATCCTTCGGCGGTAAGAAAGGCGAGACTGAAAAGCGCGCCGTCCCCTTCAAATACCATTCCAAAAAATGCGAGCACATAGCCAAACGGCTCCCAAGCGGTAAGATAATATAAAAAGAGAGAGTGAAAATGCATTGCTCCATAATAGCACGACTTTCACCTTTTCGCTTTTTTACATAAGAATCTGTTCAGAATCTCACCACCGAAAGATACAAAGAACGTTTCGTCAGGACATGAGATTATGAACGAGGCCTAAGGGTATTTTACCTCCTTGTGGTTACGATTACCCCTAATTGCCTTATTTTATTTAGGACTTACGCACCGATGAAAGATGTGGTCGGTGAGTCTGCCACGCGGGTACTTCCATTTTCTAATCGCTTCGCTCAAGAAAATCAGGTCGCGCCCTTTTGGAGGTCTCACCGCCACATCTTCAGCTTCCGGCGTAGAATTTTGGCGGTTCCACCGCCAAGAGGCGCGACCTAAATTTTAACGACCGCAGGGAGTATAAAATTGGAAGTACCCGTGTGGCAGAGAAACCGACCAAAATTCTGCACCAAAACCGTATGTTTCCGCAACAGTGCGTAAGTCCTATTATTATTTGTTAAATTTCGCAAGCGTGCGGTTTATCGTCCCATCAAAAAGAAAATCGTTATGGGAAACCGAAATGCCGCCGAGGATTTTTTTATTGAGATGGAATTGAATTGAATCGGTTTTAATATCATGAAAATTTTTCCGCAAAAGACTGATGATTTTTTCTTTTACAGATTCGTCGAGGGTGTATCGGGAGGAAACCGTCGTCCCCTTTTCTCTTCCGAGCAAGGTGACGGCTTTGCGTAGGATGCTTGGGAGAAGGTAGAGTTCGTTTTTGTGTCGCAAAATTTCTTTCAGTCGCGCGAGAATTACGGAGACTTCCCCGCTTTTTATGCTCGCTAGAAATGCTTTGGCGTAGGTGTCTGTTTTCATGGGTTTTATGCTGAGAGAGAATCGCGTTAGTGTAATTTTGGCCCTTAAAATTTCTCATCTTTTAAGATTCCACCGAGAAATTTTTCTAGGCCAAAATTACACTAACGCGATTCTAGCTTTTCAATATATTTTTTGTCGCGGAGTTCGGTGACTTGTTCGCCGAGAATTTTCTCCGTGATTTCAACCGCAAGTGCGAGGACTTCATCTTTCACTTCCGCCATCATTTTTTTCTTTTCTTCTTCCGCCTGCGTGAAGGCTTGCGCCACGATCCCTTTAGCTTTTTCTTCGGCTTCTTTTTGGATGCTGTCTTTTATCTTTCCGGCGCTTGCGAGTGCGCTGTCGAGAATGGCTTTTGACTCGACCTTCGTTTGTGCGAGGATTTCTTCTCTTTTTGCCGAAGCTTCGGTGAGTTCCGCCGCGGCTTTCTTGGCATCCTCAAGGCCTTTTTCTATCTTTTTACCGCGTTCTTCAAGGAGCTTGAGTACCGGCTGATACGCAAAGCGGTGTAAAAGAAAAACCAGCACGGCGAAATTTATCAGCTGTGCGAGAAAAATGCGGATATCCACGCCGAATGCATCGAGTAATTCCATAGCGGTGGTCGAGCATTTAGCCGAAAAGCAAAACAAGGGCGATAACCAATCCGTAGATAGATGTCGATTCCACGATTGCCATGGTGATAAAAAGTAACGGAGTTACTTTGCCTTGAATTTCCGGATTGCGTCCGATAGCTTCAATGGCTTTCCCCGCAACGATGCCTTCTCCAATACCTGCCCCGATGCCGCCTAAACCTACGGCAAGTCCCGCACCGATTGCTTTTGCTGCTTCTAGTTCCATACAATTTTACATTAAAATCTGATAAATATAGGACTTACGCAAACGGATGAGATTTGCGTTTTTCCGCCCGGATGGTCTCGGAGAAGCTGTACGAACCGGTACTGCTTCCCGAGTCGTCCGGGAGAAAAACGCGAAGATCGCCGTTTTGCGTAGGTCCTAAAATAATGTTTTCACTATACACTACTTTATGCTCCATGAGAAGCCTCTTCTCCGTGTTTTTGGCTCGCCATGGAAATAAAGACAATGGTTAAAAGCGAAAAAACAAACGCTTGAATGACCGCCGCAAGTAACCCGGTTATCATGAAAGGCAGGGGGAGGAAGTACGGCATCAGGAAAAGCATGACTCCGGTCAAGACTTCGCCCGCGAAGATATTCCCGAAAAGACGGAAAGACAGCGAAAGCACTTTTGACAATTCGCCGATAATATCCATGATGCCGAGCATAAAATTAAGAGGGCTTGAAAAATTGAGAAATTTTCCCATATATCCGAACGGCCCGTTTACGACCACGGCGACAATCTGCACGAGGATAACCGTGGTGAGAGTCAAGAACAATACAAGGTTGTAATCCGTTATCACGGCGCGGAAAAGCGGTTCACCGTGATACGAAATTGCGGATGCGCCCGGAAGAAAGGCGAAGAGATTGGCGGTAAGGATAAAAACGAACATACTGAAAGCGAGAGGAAATATTCTCTTCGTCTTTTTCACATCGCCTGTTATGCTGTCGGTAAAATCATAAAATTTTTCCATGATGAGCTCTGCAATGTTCTGAAAGCCTCTCGGCACCTCCCGGAGGCGAGTCCCGAGCCGAAAAGCGAGAACGATAAGCGCAAGGGAAAGCAGTATGCTCCAAAA
Organism: uncultured Candidatus Saccharibacteria bacterium; assembly: GCA_964410165.1. Lineage (GTDB taxonomy): Bacteria > Patescibacteriota > Minisyncoccia > Phycocordibacterales > CAIJYI01 > CAIJYI01. Next base: position 9,313 of record CAYPFT010000017.1, on the reverse strand, counting down.
TAAGGCGTTTGTTATGGGGAAATCGCCGAAAGTGAAGAGCGTTTCAGGAGCGATGGAAACATGAACTTTCGTCTCCGCCGGAATTGTTCCGCGTAAAAGAAAAGACAGGAGCAAGAGCGCGCCGATAAAAATCAGTGTTATCTTACTTGATGTTGTTTTCGGAATCATTTTTGAGATTTGATTTATCTATCTCTTGTGAATATATTTGCAATTTCCGAAACATAAGCACGTGGGTTGCCACGAACGAAACGGCGATTGAAGCAAACAAAAAAATACGCCCGGTATGAAAAAAAGAATCCAAAAGCCACCCGATTCCGCCGAAGAAAAGAATTGGTCCGACGATAGACAAAGCATTGAAAAGGAACGCTTGCCGAAAAATCTCTTTGGAAATTAAAAAGTTATCGTTCATACTATAAAAATGTAATTGAGCCGATTTTTTCCGCCGCGAGAAAAATGTGTACGCCCATAATGTCCTTACCGTATCAGGTTTTTTGCTTTTTTGCAAATAAAAAACCGCCAAAAACTGAGTTTTGGCGGTTTTGTGAATTTGTGTAAGACCGCCCCATTTTGCAGTCCGCAGAAAAATGAAGCTGACGCATCTGTATTCGGATGCAGGCTTTACTTTTTCCGCAGAGCTTTTTTGAGATACTTTCCCGTGTGCGATGCGGGGTTGTTCGCCACTTCTTCGGGCGTGCCTTTGGCGACAAGCTTTCCGCCGCCGGTGCCGCCTTCGGGGCCAATGTCTATAACGTAGTCGGCGCTTTTGATGATGTCCATGTTGTGCTCGATCAAAATGACGGTGTGCCCTTTGTTCACGAGTTCCTGCAGTATCTCAATCAATTTTTTGACGTCTTCATAATGGAGTCCGATGGTCGGCTCGTCAAGGAGATAAATCGTCTTTTGAATATTCTGGCGATACAATTCGGAAGAAATTTTCACGCGCTGGCTCTCCCCGCCGGAGAGCGTCGTGGCGGATTGTCCGAGTTCCAAGTACCCCAAGCCCACATTATTGAGCGTTTCGAGGCGATCGGAAATGGCTGGAATATCTTTGAAAAATTCGCACGCTTCTTCGACCGTCATCCGAAGCACCTCGTAAATGGATTTGTGTTTGTATTTCACTTCGAGCGTTTCTTTCATGAAGCGCTTGCCGGAGCACACGTCGCAGGGCACGTATACGGTTGGCAAGAAATGCATCTCAACGGCAATCTCGCCGTTGCCTTGGCACGTCTCGCACCGCCCGCCTTTCACGTTGAAAGAAAATCGGCTCGCTTTCCAGCCTCGCACACGGGCCTCGGCGGTCGCCGCGAATATGTCGCGGATGTGGGTAAACGCGCCGGTGTAGGTTGCGGGGTTTGAGCGTGGCGTGCGCCCGATGGGAGACTGGTCAATCAAAATCGCGCGGCTTGCAAATTCGGTACCGGAAAATTCCGCGCAGTTGTAAATCTTCGCGCTCCGGTAGCGCCGCTCAAAACGCGCCTGCAAATTTTTGTACAGTATCTCGTAGAGGAACGATGACTTCCCTGAACCGGAAACGCCTGTAACGACGGTGAGCCGTCCGTGCGGGACTTCCGCATTCATGTTTTTGATATTGAAAATATTTCCTCCGCGGATTTTTATCCAGCCTTTGTCTTTTATGCGGCGCTCTTTTGGGACAGCAATGATTTTGTCGCCGCGCAAATAATCCAGCGTAAGCGAATCCGAGGCATTTTGCTTATTCCCTTTGGCCGTCAAAAGTTCTTCCAAATATCCTGACGCCACAATATGCCCGCCGTGCACGCCCGCGCCGGGGCCGATATCCACGATATAGTCGGAAGCGTAAATGGTGTCCTCGTCATGTTCCACCACGATGATGGTATTGCCAAGATCGCGCAGGCTGAGCAGTGTTTTAATGAGGCGGTCGTTGTCGCGCGAGTGAAGCCCGATGGTGGGCTCATCCAAGACATAGAGCGCGCCGACAAGCCGGCTCCCGAGCTGGGACGCAAGCCTGATGCGTTGAGCCTCGCCGCCGGAGAGCGTGTTCGCGCGGCGGTCGAGCGTGAGGTATTCGATGCCGACGTCAATCATAAATTCCAACCGCGCTTTAATTTCGCGCAAAAGCACTTCGGAAATTTTCTCGTCACGTTCGGAGAGCTCAAGATGGGTAAAGAAATGATATGCGTCGGCGATCGAAGAAGCGGACGTGTCGAGAATATTTTTCTTTACCGTCGTCTTTCCTCCTTTTTGCGACACGGATTTTTTACCTTTCTTCGCATTGTGTTCCTGATGTCTTTGCGGCATAACTTCCTCCGAGGAAAGATTTCCCTCAATAAAAATGTTGAGCGCTTCGGGGCGGAGGCGGGCGCCATTACACGTGTCGCACGGGTCATCGCCGAAGAGGTGTTTCGTGCCGAGGCCGTTGCAGGCAGGGCACGCGCCGTATGGGGAGTTGAATGAAAAAAGCCGCGGCTCAATCTCAGGATACGAGAATCCATCTTTCGGGCAGGAGAATTTGGACGACATGAGAAATTCCTCGACGGGCTCATGCGGATTCCCGAAGCAGACCGTCACGAGCCCGTCGGTTTCCGTGAGTGCGCGCTCAATCGCCTCCGCGATGCGCTCCACGAATCCTTTGCGGTCGCTCTCCATTTCAGTGAGGTCAAGCCAATCCACAAGCAAATCAATGTCATGCTTCTTGTTCTTGTCAAGCAATATCTGCTCGCGAAGCCGCTTTATCTTGCCGTCCACGCGCGCGTCGGCATATCCCTTGCCGAGCGCGTCATAGAGAAGCTGGTAATACTCCCCTTTCCTTCCGCGAACGACAGGCGCAAAAATGGAGATGCGGAACGTGTTTACCGAGACATCAAAAATTTTTTTCTCGTGCGCGGAGGTATCAAGTTTTTTCAATCGCTCAAGCACGAGATTCAAAATCTCTTCGTTTGAAAGCTTGGTAATCTCATCGCCGCAGAGAAGACAGTGCGGTTTCCCGATACGCGCGTAAAGTACGCGGAGGTAATCGTAGATCTCCGTGATAGTAGCGACGGTTGAACGTGGATTGTTTGAGCGGCTTTTCTGATCAATGGAAATCGCCGGAGAAAGCCCGCTTATCTCGTCCACATCGGGCTTCTGAAATTGCCGCAAAAATTGCCGCGCGTAAGACGAGAGCGACTCCACATACCGCCTCTGCCCTTCCGCGAAGATGGTATCAAAAGCAAGCGATGATTTCCCTGAACCCGAAAGTCCGGTGAAAACAATCATTTTGTTTCTCGGCATTTCAACGTCAATGTCTTTGAGGTTGTGCGTCCGCGCGCCTTTCACGATGATTTTGTCTATGGGTTGAGCTTTTGTTTTCATTTTTTTAGTCATAATGCAACCACTTCAACCATATCACAAACTCTGTAAAAAGCAAGTTGGAATCCCGTCTTTTTTCCTGTATGATGGGGGGACTATGCAAAGAACTTTGCGTGAAATTATAGAGGAACAAGTGCCGGCAAAAGTCCTGCTTGCCGCCGCGGCGGGAATCGCGCTTTTTGCCGGTTACGGATTGTGGACAACAACCGATACGGGAACTTTGGCGATTGAATTTTCGGACTCTTCTTTGCGCGGAGCGAGCGTATTTGTGGACCGGCACGTGGCGGGAATCTTCAAAAAATCGCAAGAAAGCCTTCGGCTTTCCGAAAGCCCCGGAAAGCACAGCGTTATAGTTTCAAAAGAAGGCTACTTTCCGTGGACGCAAGATATTGAAATCAAAAAACATGAAACGACGGAACTTCATCCGTTTCTCATTCCTCAAAGAATTCCGATCGAGAGCATATCACGATTCTTATCTTCAGATAAGACGAACATTGATCCGAACTATGCAAACATCGCGGCGCTCTTCGAAAATTTGAAGACGAGCAATGAAATACAGCCGCTCGTCGAAGCCACCAGAATCAGCGGCGTGTCGTACGCCGATTATCTCCCGGGCAGAACGGACGTCATCCTCGTCGCGGTGCCTGCCGGAATTTTCGCGGTGGGTGTCGAGAAAGACGATCATCCGAATTTCCAGCCCTTCTACAAAACGCAAAACGCCTTGTTCGCCAAAGCGAAAGACGGCACGCTTTATATCAAGGATGGGGATTCGATTTTCCGTGTCAAAAATCTTAACCAAGAATGAAAATAGTCAATGTTATTCCTATTGTCCAAGGCGTCTTGAAGGACCCGCTCACCTATTACACCTCAAAGGACGCGGACAAAGATTCTCTCGTCATGATCCCTCTCCGAGGAAAATCCGTTCCCGGGCTTGTGTTTTCGTGCGAAGATGCCGTTTTGGCAAAATCACGCCTTAAAACATCGCGATTTTCACTCAAACGGGTTGAACGCGTTCAAGAAAAAAACTTCCTGCTTCCGGAGTTCTTAAGAGCCGCCGAAGAAACTGCCGCCTACTTTGCGGCAACGGCGGGGGGGATCATATCCGGCCTCGTCCCCAGCCGGATATTCACCGAATACTTTCTCTCGAAAGGAGCGCTCGCGGGTGTCAGACACGAGTACGCCCGGATAGACGAAGCGCCCGCGGATAATCTCAAGCACACGGACAAACACATCATCCAAGCGAACGACGGCGATCGCTTTTCCGTTTATCGCGGGATTATTCGAGAAGAGTTCGCAAAAAATTCTTCCATCTTTCTTTCCTCGCCGACGCAAAGCGCCGCGCTCTCGATTTTTCGGGAACTTTCTCGCGGGATAGAACCGTATACATTCCTCTTGCATGGAAAAATGCCTGACAAGGAAATGGTGAGTTCGTGGAAACGCATACTCAAAACGGAGCACCCGGTACTCATCATCGCCACTCCAATCTACGCTTCGCTTCCCCGTTGCGACTTCGGCGCATTTATCGTTGAGCAAGAAAGCCGGGACGCGTATCAAACCTTTTCCCGCCCCTATTTTGATTTTCGATACTTTCTTGAAAAATACGCCGAGAAATTAAACGCCAAATTCATCGCGGGAGATTTTTTCCTCCGTACCGAAACGCTTCATAGATATGAAACGAAAGCCGTGTCTTCCCTCATTCCTCTGCGCTTCCGATTGCTTTCAACCATACGACAGGAGGTCGTTGATATGAAAGGCGAGAAGATTGATTCCGCGCCGAACGCGCCTTTTCGCGTCATTGGAAAACGCCTGGCGGAAGTTATGCGCGAAACGCTTGCCGCAAGCGGTAATGTTTTCCTCTGGGGCGTGCGGCGGGGACTCGCACCGCTCACTGCCTGCCGCGACTGCGGGAGTATCTTTTCGTGTCCAAGATGCGACGTGCCGTTCGTCTTGCATCGTGAAGGCAATAAAACTCGTCCGCGCAATATCTTCATCTGCCACACCTGCGAAGAAAGAAAAAGCGCTGAAGTTACTTGTACGAAGTGCGGAAGCTGGCGCCTGCAAACACTCGGCATCGGCGTTGAACAAGCCGCTCTGGAGGCACGCGCGCTTTTTCCGGAAACAGCGGTGTACGAGATCCATGCGGACGCCGTAAAGACCGACAAAAAAGCGGAAAACGTCGCGGAAACATTCGCGCAATCAAACGGTGCGATTTTAATCGGCACAGAACTCGCCTTTTCCCACGTGAAATCCGCCGCGCTTGCCGCCGTTACGTCCGCCGATTCTCTTTTTTCCCTCCCCGATTTTCGCATCCATGAAAAGATGCTCCGCAAGCTCTTGGAAGTGAAGCTCAAAGCCGAACGCGCGTTCGTGGTACAAACCAGATACCCGAAGGAGAAGCTTTTCACGGCACTCACGCAAGGCAACCTCATGGATTTTTATCGCGACGAAATTGCCGCACGGGAACAATTCGGCTACCCGCCGTTTTCCGTCATTATAAAAATCCGTTTTGAGGGAGCAGAGGCGGAAGTTGCACAAAAAGCCGAGTATATCGAAAAACTCTTCGAACAATACCGCCCGAACATTTTTCCGGCCTTCATTCCGAAAATAAAAGACCGATACCAAGTGAACGCGGTGATAAAGGTTCCGACCGCCACATGGCCGCACGAGGACATCCTCGAAAAGCTCTTATCCTTGCCGCAATATTATCAAGTGAAAGTTGATCCGGAAGACCTGCTATAACGAAACCACAAAACACAAGTTACAAATTCCAAACGTTTCTTCACTTTTTCTAAATTTTAGGATAATCTTTTATTATGGTAGACATCGTTCAAAAAGAAGACCTGTGCCTGCGAAAGACTGCCGAGGAAGTTCCTGCCGATGAAATCACTTCCCAAAAAATCAAAAGGGTTATCCGCGATATGAAAACGGCGCTCAACTCCCAAGAGGACGGCGTCGCCATAGCCGCACCGCAAATCGGAGTATCGCTTCGCATTTTTCTCGTATCGGGAAAGGCCTTTTTGTATGACAAAAAAAACCAAAAGGAAGACGGGGACAACAGCAAAAAAAAGACCGCCATTTCGCCGGACATTGCTTTCATAAACCCGCAAATTCTCAAACTTTCAAAAAAACGCTACATTGTCCCTGAAGGATGCCTCTCCTGCCGGTGGCTGTACGGAAAAACCATCCGCGCCGACAAAGCAAAGATAACCGCGTATGACGAAACCGGAAAACAATTCACCTACGGCGGAAGCGGCCTCATCGCCCAAATCTTCCAACACGAAATCGACCACTTAAACGGCATTCTCTTCATCGACCACGCAACGGAATTGCAAAATATGCCGCCGGCGGGAGCGAAGAATCAAGAAGTATGAATCAGGAATCAAGCAAAAACGCGGCCATTGTGACCGCGTTTTTATATTGTGCCCTTTACCTGGTGAAGCCGAAGAGCACGCAAAACCATTTTAACCACATAGCCAAATAAAGAGGTACCCCAAGCACAATGCAGAATAACTGAGAGAACAACCCATAGTCGCTTGGTATTGTTTTTTCCCCATTTGGCATTAGTATGCTTTGTAAAAAAGGGGATGTAACTATATCGGGATGTGTGAGGTAATATCCAAACATCCAACCAGTGCCGCAATATACAACGATCAAAATTAAAGAACGGTTCATTAAAAATCTCCTGTGACAGTAAAAAACGATGTGCAACAACTTCAAAAGTAACGTATCATTTTAGTTTATACTTGTCAAGTATTTTTCTTGTCCCCTTTGTCTTATTATAAGGAGATGGAAAAACAACCAATAAAATTTGCGTTTTTCGGCACTCCCCCATTTGCCGTGGGGGTTTTGGACGAGCTTGAGAAGGCGGGACTTCTTCCCGCCCTCGTGGTAACCGCTCCAGACAAGCCGCGCGGGCGGAAACTCGTCGTCACGTCGCCGGAGGTGAAAATGTGGGCGCAAAAACGAAACATTCCCGTGCTTCAGCCGGAAAAGTTGGATCCCTTATTCCTGCTTCCTTATTCCTTATTCGACGTCTTCGTCGTCGTCGCATACGGAAAAATAATCCCGAAAGAAATTCTCGCTTTGCCAAAACACGGCACGCTGAACGTCCATCCATCGCTACTCCCGCGTCTGCGCGGATCCTCGCCCATCCAATCCGCGATACTTACCGAAGAGAAGACAGGGGTAACCATCATACTGCTTGATGAAGAACTGGATCACGGGCCGATTGTTGCGCAAAAAGAATATTCGTCTGCACATTGGCCTCCGAAAGCAAGCGAGCTTGAATTTGCTCTTGCGAAGCTTGGCGGAGAAATGCTTGCGGAAACGCTCCGGAAATTTGTTGCGGGAGAGATTCCCCCCGCAGAACAAGACCACGCCTCCGCGACCTATTGCAAGAAAATAAAAAAAGAAGACGGGCTTCTTGATTTGGGGGGCGATGGTGTGGAAAATTTCAGGAAGATACAAGCCTTCAACGTCTGGCCGCGCGCGCATTTTTTCACTGAACTTCACGGCAAAAAAATTCGCGTCATTGTAACAGATGCCGAACTCCGCGACAACAAACTTATTATAAAAAAAGTCCTGTCGGAGGGACAGAATGAAACAAGTTATGAAGAATTTCTACGAAATATAAAGAAAGAAATTACCGATTGACCTCTCCCGTCGTCGTGCCGGTTTCGGACGCGAGCGCTCCGTATTCGGCGCTATGTCTCCCGATGGAAGTAAGCGCCGTTTGGTATTTGTCTTGTTCTATAATGAAAGAATCAATGAATGTAAGGATCATGATCATTGCAAAAACACCCGCTACGGCAAAGATGATCCAAAAGGCGGTTTCTTTCACATCAAGCTTCGTAACAAGCGGAGCAAGAAGCGCGCGACCGCCCGCCGTCTGCTTCACTTCGTCGGACTTATTTCTCTTCACGGCGGTTTTCAGAAGATTCCACTGCCGCTTTGTTTCTGAAAAATCAAATTGGAACATGGATAAAATAAAAAGGTAGATTTAGTAGCCTATTCAAAATAACTTAATCAGTTCGGTTTCAGATTTTTGTAAGATTTCATTTTTTGGATTGAGCAAATCTTGAGGCGTAGCGAGCTACGATGAGAGATTTGTGATTGAGAAAAAATGAAAGATTGCGGAAATATGGAAGCGAAATGGTGAAGTTGTTTTGAATAGGTTACTTAACTACTTTAGCCGGCGGAGCATCATTTTCCCCTGCGCCGATTTTCGTTTTCCTGTGGTCTTTTTCTTCTCTTTAAGAACAACGCATTCCCGCTCCGCCTTGTCTCTCATTTCATCTATGGACGCGTAGAGATCATCTTTTTCCGCCACAACATAAATTTCTTTTCCGGTGAATGATATATGCGCTTCCGCCCGGAAAATGTTTCCCGATTTGTGATGATGCGACACTTTTCCGAGTTCAAGTTCCGCCAATATATTTTCCGTTTTTTCGTGAATAAATTTCTGAAGAGAAAGCGCTTTCTTTTCAGCGTATTTTTTAATGGCATCCGTCAACTCTATATTTTTTACTTTAATGGTGATGTTCATATTTACAGTATAGCACTTCCATACATTTTATCAATGAATCGAACAAAACGCTTCGCTTCGCTTGTTTTGTGCCCGGGGGCAGAGTCGGTCACAAATAAATTTTCTGATGAAAATTTTTCGCGACCCCGCCTCGGCTGTTTTTTCTGCTGAAAAAACATGCCTCCGGCCTTCGACTCTGCACGGAAAGCAAGCAGTTGCTTTCCTCCCCGGGCACAAATCTTCGCTTCGCTTGTTTTGTGCCCGGGGGCAGAGTCGGTCACAAATAAATTTTCTGATGAAAATTTTTCGCGACCCCGCCTCGGCTGTTTTTTCTGCTGAAAAAACATGCCTCCGGCCTTCGACTCTGCACGGAAAGCAAGCAGTTGCTTTCCTCCCCGGGCACAAATCTTCGCTTCGCTTGTTTTGTGCCCGGGGGCAGAGTCGGTCACAAATAAATTTTCT
>CAYPFT010000016.1:0-27563 GCA_964410165.1 uncultured Candidatus Saccharibacteria bacterium | reverse complement strand
ACCGCCAAAAGGGCGGACTCACCGACCACATCTTTCATCGGTGCGTAAGTCCTATGAAAAAACTTTTGCGAAGTTATCCACAATTGACTTTTTTGATTATTGACTTCACTCCCGCCGTTTCCTATACTTATGTATGTGTCAGCGCCTGACGGAAAGAGAGAATGCGGAGTAAAATTCCGCCTGCGGTTTGCTTGAAATGCATAATTCCATCTGCTTTTATTTCTACTCAAAAACAAGACCTCGATTCAATTTCCCGGAGAAACGAGAAATTTGAAAATCGAGCGAAATACGGACATTTTTCACCATTGCGCCGACGGTTTTTTCTTCGTGCCGCCGGCGGTTTTTGGGGGATTGCCGCGGTCTTCTTTTTTTCTCTTTTTCTTCCGTTCTCTCCGGCGAATGCGGGAATCCTTTCATTTATGGGTGAAGTTTTTACCGATTTGAGTTTTACAAAAGAATTTTTTGGCACTCCGGTAAATTCGCAAACCATGGAACTTTTGGAGGCGGTGCGAAACTCCGACCCCAGTCCGAATTCGGAAAAAACGAGTGTAACCATCGTAAACGATTCCGCCCTTCTTACAAACGCCGCACCGGATCAAATAATCGAAAAAGGCATTGTGCCGACCGGGGATCAGATCAGCGTCTATGTGGTGCGAAAAGGCGATACGCTCTCAGCCATAGCGAAAATGTTCGGCGTCAGCCCGAATACGATTCTCTGGGCAAATGATATTCCTAAGAGGGGTGGCATTGAAATCGGGCAAAAACTCGTCATCTTGCCGGTGTCCGGCATTCAGCACGTGGTCAAAAAAGGCGATACCGTATCAAAAATAGCGTCTCTTTATAAAGCCGACGCTTCAGAAATCTTTGAAACGAACGGTCTTGAAGACGGAAACAGCCTTACGGTTGGCGATACGATTATTGTTCCAAACGGCGTTGAAGTCGAAGCGCCTTCGATAAATCCGATAAAAACCATCAAAAAAGCCATAGACTCTCTTGTTGACGGTTCCTCCGCCGTTTCCGCGGACGGTTACTTTGTCCGCCCGACAGCAGGATGGAAAACACAAGGCATTCACGGACACAACGGGGTTGATTTCCACGCAAGCAAAGGAACCGCGGTTGTTGCGGCGGCGGCGGGTACGGTAATTATTAGCCGTAGTTCCGGTTGGAACGGCGGGTACGGACAGTATGTCGTCATTAAACACGCAAACGGCACACAGACCCTCTATGCGCACTTGAGCGGCAATACCGTCTCTGAAGGGCAAGAAGTCTACCAAGGACAGCTCATCGGCTACTCCGGCGCAACCGGCAAATCCTTCGGCCCGCATCTGCACTTCGAGGTTCGCGGGGGACGAAATCCGTTTTAGTTAAGTGTCCTGCTGTTATTTCTTCTCCCGATACCCCAACGCCTCCAAAAGATGTTTCTCCCCGATATTTTCCGCCCCATCAAGGTCGGCAATCGTCCGGGCGAGTTTTATGATGCGGTGGTATGAACGCGGGGAGAGGGACATTTTGGTTGCCGCGGCGTTGAGCGTTGTTTTCTCTTTTTCTCCGAGCGTGGCGTACTTTTCGAGGTCTTTCGCGCTCATCTGGCTGTTCGTGCGGATTCCTTTCGGGTGATCTTTGAAACGCTCTTTCTGTGTCTTTCTTGCGCGTTCCACCCGTTTTTGAATGTCATTTGAGGTGTCCGTCCCCGCCGGTGCTTTGTCGGAAAGTTTTTGGTAGTCTACTTCCGCAACGGAAAGCCAGATGTCTATTCTGTCAATGATCGGCCCCGAAAGTTTGCGGTCATAGCGGTAGATATCTCCCGCTGTGCAAATGCATTCTTTCCCTTTCGCGCCTTTGTGTCCGCATGGGCAGGGGTTCATAGCGGCGATCAAAATGAAATTCGCGGGGAATGTTTCCGTTCCTTTGGCACGTGAAATGCTCACTGTTTTCTCTTCAAGCGGCTGGCGGGGCGACTCAATCACCCTCTTTTCAAATTCGGGAAACTCGTCCAAAAACAACACTCCGTGGTGTGCGAGGGTCGCTTCGCCGGGTTTCGGAAATGTTCCTCCGCCGATAATGGAAACGTATGATGATGTATGATGCGGCGCGCGGAACGGCGGACGGGTAATGAGCGGCTCGTTCAATGTTCCGGAAATTGAGTGAATCCCCGTGGTTTCAAGCGCTTCCTCAAACGAGAGATCGGGAAGAATATCTGTGAATGCGCGGGCAAGCATTGTTTTTCCCGTCCCGGGCGGGCCGTGCATGAGGGCGTTGTGTCCGCCCGCGGCGGCAATTTCCAGTCCCCGCTTCGCCGTTTCTTGCCCGCGAATATCTTCAAAACCGTATTCTCGCGCCGTTTCTTTCGTGGAAATTTTTGTTTTTTGCGCCGGAGAAACTTTTTGCCGTACAATGTCTCCTTCTTTCGGCGGAAATTCGTCCAAATGTTCGATAATTTCTTTGAGGGTTTTACAGCTAAATACCTCAATTCCGGAAATCATCGCCGCTTCTTTGGCATTTTGGCGGGGGAGATATATTTCTTTGAAGCCGGCTTCTTTCGCTTTTTGCGTTAATGGAAGCGCACCCTTAATGGGGCGCAGTTCTCCGTTTAAGGAAAGTTCTCCGATGAAAAGTTTCCCCGTTGGATTAAATTTTATTTCTCCTTCAGCGAGAAGATACGCGAGCGCCGACGCAAGATCAAAGAGAGACCCCTCTTTTTTTATGTGCGACGGCGTAAGAGAAATGATAATTTTTTGATTTTTTTGTTTCGGCGATTTGAATCCGGAATTTTTTATCGCCGCAGAAATACGGTCTTTGGACTCTTCTACGGATTTATCCGGCAGTCCGACAATAGAAAAAGAGTGGAGGCCTTTGGAAATATCCACCTCCACTCCGACAATATGAGCGCGCAAGCCGAGTGTCTGCGCTGAGTAGCATTTGGCAAATGACATATTTCCGTTTACCCCATGTGTTTCTTGCAAGTTTCCGCCGCGGGGTTCGCAGTAAGACGATCCGCCTCTATTTCTTCTCCGCCGACTTTACAGATGCCAAAATTCCCCTCCTCAATTCTTTTGAGAGCATTTTTTACAAGGAAAAGCTGGCTTTCAAGCTCCACTTCCACCGCGCTTCGCTCCCCAAACTCTTCAAGCTTGTCGGCAAGCAAATTGTCGTCTTCCGTTTCGGCGTCCGTATCACTCGCCGTCGCTTCCCAGTCATTAGGATTTTCCGGATTTACCCGCCCAACGCTCGGAAGCTCCTCCAAAAGCCGTTTTTCTTCGGCTAAAAGCAACTCTTTATAATGTTCAATGTTGTGTATCATGATGTTCTTATCATAGCAGAAGTTTCCCCAAATGTATACTGAATTTTATGGATTTTGTTTCGGCGCCGGATTCGGGCGTCGGTTTTGCGGTATTCGTTTTTGCGCACCGGGATTCCGTGCACGGATCAAGTACTTCTCCGAGGATTCACAGAGATCAATGAAGTCATCCGCCGCTTCTTTTAATTTTGCGGAGGTGGATTTCCCAAACGAAATGACTTCCACTTGTACGCCGAGGTGCTTCAAGTATTCCACGAGCGGCACGAAGTCGCCATCACCTGAGACAATGACCACCGCGTCTATTTTTGATGCAAGGCGTATGGCATCCACCGCAAGTCCGACATCCCAGTCCGCCTTTTTCGCGCCGCCGAAAAATATCTGAAGGTCTTTCGTCTTTGTTTCAATCCCCATTTTTTCAAGCGCGTCAAAAAAGTTTTTTTCTTCGCCTGATTCCGTGGTGATGACATACGCCACCGCGCGGATAAGTTGGCGACCCGCCACAGCCTCCTTAATAACCGCAGCAAAATTTACGCGCGACTGGTAGAGATTGCGCGCGCTGTGATAGAGATTTTGCGTGTCCATAAAAACACCGACGCGCTGGTGTGCATGTTTTATTACCGCCATAGTAGAGTATTAAGTATCAGGGGTTAGTATCAGTAACAGTATCAGTATCAGTATCGGGGACGGTTAACGCCGTAGCCCCCCTGATACTGATACTATTTTCCTGATACTAGTTTTTGAGTCCGAGCTTTTTTGCGACCGCGCCGTACCGCTTCTCGTCTTTTTTCTTAAGGTACTTGATATGCGTCCGGCGGTCGGCAACCATCTGAAGAAGACCTTTTCGTGAGTGATTGTCCTTCTGGTTATCCTTCAGATGAGAGGTAAGGGCGTCAATCTGCTTTGTCAGGAGAGCGATCTGCACCTCCGGAGAACCGGTGTCCTTCTCGTGAACCCGAACTTTCTTTATAATGGTATCTTTTATTTTTTTCTTTAACATGAATTAACCCTATCATAAAAGACGATTTTTTGCAACTTTTCGCTTTTTTTACTTTTGCTTTCTGCCGGAAGCCCGGTCGTGTACAATGTAAAGGTATGAACCTCGCCGAACTCAAAACTGAATTTTTGGAATATATCGAGATAGAGAAAGGGCGGTCAGTGAAGACGGTTGAGAATTATGACCGCTACATCAAACGATTTTTAGCATTTTCACAAATTTCCGACCCGAAAGACATTACCGACGATGTGATACGGAAATATCACATTTGGCTCAATCGCCAGAGCGTGAAAAGCGGTCTCCGCGGAGGCGAGGAGGGTATCAGCATCGGGACACTCAAAAAAAGAACGCAAAACTATTATCTCATCGCTCTCCGCGCTTTCTTGAAGTACCTTGTTCGCAAAGGAATCCCTTCTCTCCCGCCGGAGCGAATTGACCTCGCAAAAGTGGGCGAACGTCATCTTGATCTTATCTCTTCGGAAGATTTGGGGCGTCTCCTCTCCGCCCCTGAAGGCGACGGGATTCTTGCCCTCCGCGACCGCGCCATACTTGAACTCCTTTTTTCCACGGGACTCCGCGTTTCCGAGCTCTGTTCGCTCTCTCGCTATGTTGACCTCAAAAAGGACGAGCTTTCCGTGCGGGGAAAAGGTGAAAAAGTCCGCGTTGTCTTTCTCTCTTCAGAGGCGAAAGAAGCGGTGAAAAAATACCTTGATAAACGCGGTGATATTGACGACGCGCTTTTTGTAAAACACACGAAAGGCGGCGCTCTTGGCGCCAAATCACTCCGTCTCGCCTCGCGAAGCATTGAACGCATCGTGAAACACTGCGCCATCAAAGCGGGAATCTCAAAAAAGGTTACCCCCCATGTCATAAGGCACAGCTTCGCTACCGACTTGCTCGAAAACGGCGCTGATTTGCGCAGCGTGCAAGCCATGCTTGGCCATTCCAGTATCTCCACCACGCAGATTTATACCCACGTTACCGACAAAGGCTTGCGGGAAATACATAAGGCTTTTCATGGAAAAAAAAGGCGGGAGTCTTGATAAAATCAGCGTTCTTTGGACTGAAGTTACCGGTTGCACTTCAAAAGGAAATCTGCGATCTTCGCTTGTGCGCCAAAAAAAAGGGTTCCTCGAGGCGGGAACCCTTTTTGTGTCTCGCGACACATTTATGGGATAGAAAGTATCCTCTTTCCATCCCATGTATAATACCGGGCGCTTTTCTCGCGCCCGAAACATTTAACGCCGAAAATTGTATCTTTCGGCATGATGGCGACATACTGCCGCCCAAATCCTCTTCGCCCGCCCACGCCGAGCGTAACGGTTCCCGTGGCAAGAATCTCGCCCGGAAAAATTTCATTGCCGTTTTTCATCCGCGCGCCGACATGCGAGTTTCCCCCGCACCCCGGCACCGCTGTACGAAAAACGACGATAACCTTTTCGTCCGTCGCCGCACTCTCCCGCGCAACGAACTTTTTCCCCGCCGAAGTTTCCACCACTTCGGCGAAAAAGATTTCGCCCCCATCGCATCCGTCAACGGGAACAGTCCCGCGCTGTGCGCCGTTCCCGCCGACAACCACGGCAGGGTTTCCGTGAAAAGTTTCGACCTTTGTCCCGTCCGAAACTTCCCCGTTTTCAATCGTAAAAATTTTCATACTTCCTCCTCTCTAAAAATTTGTTCTTCTCGGCGTTCTGTGATACCATGCGAACATGCCAACAAAAACGATAGAAAATACTGAACTTGTTTCCGTCAAACAAGAAGTCAAGACGCTTCGGTCTCTCATTCTCATGCTCGTCCCTACCGAACATGATTCGGAGGGCGAGTACCATCCGGGATTCGTCAAACGGATTCTTCGAGCAAAAAAAGAAAAACCGGTTTCCGCCTTCGTAGACGGAAAATCTTTCCTTGCGCAGATTGCAAAACAAAAATCATGATTGCCCTTGTCTCAACCGCACACTTTTTGCGTGCCGCCACCAATCTTCCCGAAAAAGAAAAGAGTCGCTTGGTAACGCTTCTTGAGACACTTCGTGAAAATCCTTTCCACCCGCAACTTCACACAAAACGCCTCTCCGGAAAATTATCCGACTGTTTTTCTTTCCGCTTTACGCGAGAATATCGAGTAATTTTTTACTTTTCTGATAAAGCGACTGTGCGCCTTTTGGACGTCGGTCACCGCAAAGATATTTACCGATAATTTTTCTCCTGACTCTTTCGAGACTCATTCGCCCCACTTGCTTTTTGAGCGAATCAATCCCGAAAAATCAGGTCCTCCGCTACGCTACCAACGCGCGGAGGACCAAAACCTAAAATCTTTGCGGGCAAAACGGTATCCATCCGTTCGTCACCCTCATATCTTACCAGTACTCAAGGGATTTTTTTTCACCGTTCGGCATCGTATACCAGTGGGTGGTCACAACCACACCACCGCACTCTATCCTTCCTTCCCACCCTGAATGCCTGCCTCCTTCTTCTATGATTTTTTTCTCCTTTCCCATGAACTCAACATCCCTGGGAAAGATTTTTTTCATTAAAGTTTCTGCCAGTACCGCTCCTTCGATTTGGAATGGTACATGGCGTATACCATTCCACATCATTCCCTTGACTGTATAAAGTGGTCTTTTGAGATTCCTCAAAAAGACCACATCATAAAACTCTACCCCATTACTAGGGTTGGATCCCTCGTACGGTTGCTGTGCCGCAAGGACACAATATGCCCTTGCAAATTGTCTTTTTTCTCCATCCTGGACCGGTATTTCCCAGGAATGGAAATAATCCTCTTGCCATCCGTGGCAAATACCACAGACTTCTATATTCCCTGAATTTCTTCCAAAACCCCCTAAGGGATTTTGGGCGCGGTGGAAGTTCCCGTGGGAACATTTTTGAACCTTCTTATAAAGGTTCTTTATTTTTTCTTTGTCCATGATAACCTCCTCCCCGTAGGGAATTAAATCCGTAACCCCGCGCCATCATGAAGCGCGGCGGATGATTGATAAAATAACGGCACAAATACCGCCTGAAAGAGCGCGAGGTTGTCCGGACACAATAGCGGTCACGGTGTCGTACGCTCTCAGGCGGCAGCCAACTTTTGACTGCCGATTTTCTTGTTGAATTGCCAAACGACGGGAAATCCTGAAAAAGTTGTCATTTTATTTAACTCGTGCTAATATAGGCGCATGAATACATTGGTTCGCAAAACTCACGCTCATCCATTCAACCTCGAAAAAATTCGTGAAATTTTCGTCATGAGCTCAACCATTGCCGATGATGCGGAGTCTGTATTGGAAGACAGTATGGCGTTTTCTTCAAAATTTCTTCATGGACTCAACTCCTCCCTTGAAGATGCCCGAAAAGGAAAAGTGAGAAAAATCAATTCTCTTCGCGATGTGCTCCATCAATAATTTTTGCTTGCCATGCGCGAACTTTTTGTTACTAATCGGTTTGTGAAAGATTTACGCAAACTTCCAAAAGAAATTCAAGTGCGAGCTGATGAAGAAATTGAATTTCTGAAGATAAACCCGGCCGGAGAAATCTCCGATACTAAAAAATTGAAAGGTTTTGATAATCCGAAATTATACCGCTTGAGAATCGGCGCGTACCGGATTCTTTACTCTTTCACCGACATATCGCTCACCCTTCATCGCGTTGCTCACCGCAAAGATATTTACCGATAATTTTTTTCTCTGACTCTTTCGAAACTCATTCGCCTCATTTGTTTTTTTGAGCGAATCAATCCCGAAAAATCAGGTCCTCCGCTGCGTAACCAAACGCGCGGAGAACCAAAACCTAAAACATTTGTGCGGGCGATGAAACGGTATCCATCCGTTCGTCGCCCGGTAAATTACCTGTCGTCGAGTAATTTTTTGAATGCCATTTCCATGGCATTGTTTTTAACTTCCGTTGTCGAAAAATAAACAAGCTTCAGTTCTCCTCCCATCCTCACATCCTTTCTTGAGGACTTGATCTCTTCCTTGAGATTGTTGAAATCCTTAAAAATTTCTTGATACCATCCTTGGTATTTGGGACTCCGTTCCGGTTGGAACATTGTTAGTGTCCAACCAAAAGGCCCTTTTTTGGCTTCCAGCATGGAGCCGGAACCAGATGATACCCAGACAAGGGTGTCAACGGCCTTTTCTTCAAAACCGGCGTATTGGTAATACCCGGCTCCCTCCCATTTCCCTTGTGCAAAGTTTACAAACTTTGCTGGCTTTCCATCCTTGGAAGCGAAACGAGTGGGTCCATCTTTCCCGTTATCGTTCATCCACACTAATCCGTCCTCCTTGGGCGGATAGTGAAACTCATTGGTGAGAACCCTGCTTATCTCACAGAGCTCTTTCCAACTTGTCCTCCGTGACCCAGTTTCGATTCCCTTCGGTTTTTTCAAACCGGGGTGTTCAAAAACTTCTTCTTCCTCCAAAACGGTACAATCTCTATTCATGACAACCTCCATCCCTTTCGGGAATTAAATCCGTAACTAGCGCCTGTCAAAGAGCGCGGCGGATGATTGATAAAATAACGGCAACAATTACCGCCTGAAAGAGCGCGAAGTTGTCCGGACACGATAGCGGTCACGGTGTCGTACGCTCTCAGGCGGCAGCCAACTTTTGACTGCCGGTTTTCTTGTTGGATTGTCAAAAAACGAGAAATTCCGAATGGTCTATATTTGTCGGGAAATTTCTGACCGCAAAAGCTGGTTTAGGTCTCTTGTGTTCAGTCGATTTCCCCCTCACCTGATTTCAGCGAGAATCGCCAAAACGGTGCGGAAAACGATGGTGCTTGTTGTCTTAAAGATAGAGTTTGCGAGAAAAGAGTTTGCCGGTCTTTTTGTTCACAAACACAAGCGTGCAAACGAATGAGAGAGAAAAATTGAGTTTGTTTGCCTCGTCTTCTTTTCTGAGGGGATTTTCGTGGCTCCCCTGACCGTTCCCGAACTGAATCGGGATAAGATGCGCTTCGATTTTTTCTCATTCCTCAATGAACGATCTAACTGTTATCAGTATAGCATTTCTGACTGATTTGTCAATAGATTTGGGACAGAATGTGGTGGGGTGTTTTTTGGGGTTGGGGGATATGGGTATTTTAGTGGTGGAATATGGGTGGAATTGTCATGGGGGTGTGACAGGAGGGAATTTAGTGGGGATTTCTTTGATTTTTCTTTGTTTTTCTGGGTGTTTGTGGTAGGATGAAAGGCATGATTACAGTAGCAACAAAAGAAAACACTGGAGCAACCAAGCGAATGCTCCCCCAAGCCGCAAAAGCGCGGAGTCGTAACGATGTTGCTGTTGGTGCGGCAGAGCGTGCGCGTATTCTTCAGCGCGTAAAAGGAATGTGGAAAAACCGGAAACCCGATCCGATACGCGAACTCAAAAAAATGCGTGCGGAATGGGGTAAAATATCGCGATAAATTTCCACAACATCATGCCCTCGTATACGCTTGACACCAATGTTGCCATCTACTACTTGAAACAAGAAAAATCGGCAGTGGACTTTTTTGAAGAAACCACAAAAAACTTTTCTCCCCTGTACATTTCCACTATCACGGAACTTGAACTTTGGAGTTTTCCCGCCATGAAAGAAGGCGAGGAAAAACAAATTGATGACCTTCTCCGAATTTTCGCCATTATCGTTCCTGATTCTCGTATCGCCCGCGCCGGAGGACTGTTACGAAGAAAGTACCGGCTTAAAACGCCCGATGCCATCATTGCCGCCACAGCACTCGTTACCGGAACCGTACTCGTTACTCGCAACATCCGCGATTTCAAAAATATCGCCGGTATTTCGTTGCGAGAAATATAGTTTTTTAACTTCCCCACAAAACGATCTCCCATGTACGAACAAAGCTTACTCCAAGTCGGACTTACCAAAGACCAGGCAATGGTCTATGAAGCCCTGGTCAAAAACGGCCCCTCGCCCGCAAGCCGCATAGCGCGAAAAACTCCGCTTTCGCGTCCTTTGGTGTACAAAATCCTCGGCGAGCTTGCGGAAATGGAACTGGTTGATAAAAAAGAAGAAGACGGGAAAATCTCAATCTTCGCCCCCGCGCATCCGCTCAAGCTCAAAGATTTTGTCGAGAAAAAAATCGAACACGCAAACAACGCGAAAACCGCGCTTGACGGCGTATTGGAAAAACTTTCGTCCGATTTCAATCTCATTTCCGGCCGCCCCGGCGTTCGTTTTCTTGACGGGCTGGAAGGGATGCGGAAAATTTATGACGACATTCTGATGACGGGTGAAGATTTTTACCTTATCCGCCCGATATTCGGCGCAGAGTTTGAAGAAAAAATGCTACCGATTATCAGCGAGTTCGTAAAAGAAAGGATGCGGAAGGGTATAAAAGTCACAGCCATTACTCCGAATGATGCGACAAGTGCGGGACAGAACGCCGAAAACGATGCGGCATCACTCATCACACGAACTCTCGTAGATGTATCAAAATACAATTCTCCGGTTGAGATAAATATCTACGGCAATAAAATAGCGATACTCTCCTACGACAAAGAATTTATAGGCATCGTTATAGAAAGCCCGCAAATTTCAAAAGCCTTGAAACAACTCATTGCACTTGTGGCACTGGGAGCGGTAAAAAATTAAAGCCGCCGCATTCCCTCTGTCGGTAAGATATTTTTCTCCGCCACTCGGACAATCTTTGCAAAAGAGGAAGCCTGTCCGAATTCTTTTCCGAAAGACCTGCGGTTATGATTGAGTTCCAATCGTTCGCCTTTTTCGCGCTCATCCTCTTGGTTTGAAAGCACATTTCCAAGCGCCACGATTCTCCCCACACGGTCGCTTACGCTTGATTCGTTCGGTTTTCCATCGGCTCCAAAAGAGAGGCTCCCGACATCAAGGGAAATTTCCCCTTCTTCGCGTCCGGCATCGTTGTGTTCAATTGCAGAAAAACCATGGTTCCAATCAATGGATTCTCTGTCCAAACGAAGACTGAAAGCATTGGATCGGTCTTGTGAATCAATTTTTTCAATCAAACGAATGTCCTCTCCTCGCCGGTAACTGTAGTCAACAAGAAAATTCAAACGCGCTTCGCCGTCAAACTCAAGTTCCGGATTCCGGTTGGCGCCAAGGACGCCGAGCGCCCGCGTCTGCACCGCCATATGCACTCGCTTGCCGGTATTTTTATCGAAAGCGAGAAAGTGGTGAATGTGTACAATATCGCCGGTTTTTGTTTCATCATCTTCTTGATAGTTTGCCTCATATACGGCGGAGCCCTCGTACTCGGGACGCCTTTCCATATCTTTTGAGACAAGAGAATTCACAAGCCCAAGCGAGCGAGAAAATGTTTCGAGCGCCTCGATGGATTCATACGGGTCGGAGCTTTCTACCTCGCGTTTTCCAAAAACGTTCGCCCGCACAGTTTTTCCTTTTGAGGTTTCGGAGAGAACATTGAGAATATCTTTTCCCCGCCGAATAATGGATTCTTCCATGTCTTCCGAAAACGCTTCCGGAACTTCCGAGTCGAAAAAAAATCCGCGCGCAAAGTGCCTGGCGTTTTCCAAAAGCGACGCGTAATTTTCAAGCACCGATTCCATCTCTTGCCGCGGCAGGCGTTCCGAAAGATCAAGCAGGCGGTCGGCATATTCGTGCCCGTACGCAAGCGCCTTGAATACATCAAAAGATGAGTTTTGGAATTTTTTTACAAATGCCAAAAACCGCGCGTATTTTTCTTTATCTTCCGCGAAAACCGCGGCCGCTTCGGCGATAGTGATTTGTTCTTTGGTGCTTCTTTTTTCTAAGGGCACACCTTCACTAAAAAGGTCGCTCAACACTTTCGGGAGAGAAGAAATGGCGTGGATGGCAAAATTTACGCGTGTTTCAAATTCCTCGTCCGTTTCGTCTTCTTGTTTTTTGGAAACATACTCTTCCGGGTCAAAGCGCCGAACTTGCGTGCGTTCCGATCCGGCGTAATAATACCCCCCTGCTGTTTGTTTCGCGTTCTCTTGGGATGAAATAGTGAATAAATGTGTAAGCGTGCGCTTCCCTTCATTATTTATTTCATAAATACCGCCGGTGTTTTCATTCAATGTCGCCGTTTCGATATTATCCCGATGAAACTCCTCTCCAAGATAATGTTGGACGCCATTAAACCCCCTTGTGCCACTCGATGAAACCCCTTTGCGCGTAACCGGTCCGCGTTTCTCTGAATTTATATGTCCAACATTTCGAAAATCTGTTGGCAATAATAGCCTTTTTTCTACAAGATGAGGTAAGAATCTTGAGACGGCTTCTTGAATAGTGTATTGAAAATCGGCATCTTTTTGATACTGCATCGTATTGGCGAGAACATTGTAGCCGGCTAACACTGTCGTATTAGCTTGCTTATATTCCCGCGTTTCCTTATCGCGTATGAGCAGTATCCCATTTTCGTCGCGATACCCGTCTCCAAAGTTTTTATTGTACAATACCATAGCCATCCGTGCTTCCAATTCACTTATGGCATCTTTCTCGATGTTCCATTCTTTTGTCAGGAGTAATTCGGTATTTTGCGATTTGCCATAAGTAGAGATATCCCAAGGGCCCAAATGAAAGTCCGCTTCTTTTATTTTTTGCGGATCACATGCATCTTCAACAGTTTCTGGTAGGTAGAAGAACGGCTTCGGGTGAAAATCGCCACTCTCAAGCTGCTCGGTTGACAAAACCGGCTTATTGCTAAAAAGATGAAAAATTACCGCCTTTTTTGCCGGCGCACCCTCCCCTAATCGTAATTTTACATTTTTAATTTTTTTGAAATCAACCACCTCATATTTCTCACCAGTTTCCGGATTTTCCGCCTCAAAAACGATTTTTTCCTCTTCAAGTTTGCCCCGCGCTTTTCCCGCCGCTTTTTTAAGCATGTTCTCTTCCGCCGTTTTCATTATCGGCGCCGGTTCAAATGTTGGTTCCATATTGTTCATTTCTTTATTCTAACAAAAACGGCGGTAAAAAAACATCTCCAAGTCTTGTCCAACGCACGCTTGCTAAAAAATTTGCCCTTTCCCTCTCTGTACGGTAAAATATGACTCATGAATGCTTTTGAGTCTCTTGCGAACCAATTTGATCTTACTCTCATTATTCTGTTCGGCTCGCGCGCAAAAGGGCAAACCGGCCCCATGAGCGATACGGATATTCTTGTCGCTCCGGCGCGAGAACTTTCAGCCAAAGAAGCGGGGGCGTTAAGAGCGGCGCTTGCCGAAAATTTTTCCGTACAGGAAGAAACACTTGACCTTGTCATATTGCACCACGCCACGCCGCTTGTTCGTTCGGAAGCGCTGGAAACAGGAAAGATTCTTTTCGGAAGAATTGATGTTTTCACGCAAGAACGCGTTCGGGCATGGAAAATGCTCTTGGACAATAAAAAATTTATCCGCCTTCGCCACGATTTTCTTTCAAACGCGCTTTTACCGAAAAGTACTTAAAAAATCATGCCGTTTCTTAATACGCCGCTTCTTGAATCAAAGCTTTCCGAACTCCTCCGGTTTACGGCGGAGCTTGAAGCAGTCACCCGCCATTCGTTTGAAGAATATATCGGTGATTTTCGCAACACGCGGACGGCCGAGCGCGATGTTGAACTGTTAATCGAACTTGGCACGGATATACTTGCACACATCCTCCTTTCTCGTGGTGTTCCTCCCCCAAAGTCCTACCGCGATGCTTTCTCACGCGGCGCGGAAGAAAAAATCATTTCTCGCGAACTTTCCGAATCGCTCGCCGCAATCGCCTCTCTCCGAAACCGCCTGCTCCACGATTACGACGGAACATTCGACCAAAAAACAGCGTACGAAACATTCCGCTCGTCACCAAAACACTTTCGTTTGTTCGCTGAAACCATTTTTCGCCTGTTGGAACAAGAAAATGAGGGTGTATAACCCAAAAAAATCTCTCTTTTAAATCCGCCACCAAAAGTGCCGACCTTAAAAGATTGTCCGTCGCGTTACCAGCGCGACGGACAAACTTGTGGCTTTTTACGAGGCCGCCAACTCGCGGGTCGTTATCTCGACCCGAACGAGCTCGACATACCTGTCAAACTTCAAGACATCCCTGTTGTTAGCATCCTTGCCGGTAACGATAGCTCGTCCTGAGCTATCCCGCGCGAACTCCGCGCGGATGAGTGGAACACCAAGCCGTCCGTCAACCAGCTTGGTCAAAATCGGGAAAGGCCCAATCGCCTCAACGGCGGCGACCTCCCCGATTTCTTCAATCAATGAGCGAACGGCGACGATCGGGTCGCTCCCGTACTCAGTATCCCTGTCTATAATTTGGACATCCTGTCCAAATATTTTTTGTAAGAAGTTAACCCGATCTGCATCGGGTTCATGACGGGTTATTCTTAGTACTTTCATGACAAACCTCCATCCCCATCGGGAATAAATCCGTAATCCCGCGCCTGTCATAAGCGCGGCGGATGATTGATAAAATAACGGCAACATTACCGCCTGAAAGAGCGCGATTTGTCCGAACACGATAGCGGTCTCGGTGTCGTACGCTCTCAGGCGGCAGTCAAAAATTGGCTGCCGATTTTCTGTTTGGGTTGTCAAAAAACGGGAAATTCCGAATGGTCTGTATTGAGGACTTACGCATTTGGATGAGAGGCGACGGTTCTGGTCGAGGAGCGCAAGGAGCCGTATGGTAATACGGTGACGCGCACCACAGACCGGAACCGAGCATATCGCCAAATGCGTAAGTCCTCACTCGAGAAATTTCTGACCGCAAAGATTGGTTTAATTTCTTTGTGTTCAGTCGATTTCCCCCTCACCGGTATTTCAGCCTTGTGCCAAAATGGTGCGGAAAACGAGGATGCCTGTTGTCTTAAAGATAGAGTTTGTGAAAAAAGAGTTTGCCGGTCTTTTTTTCACCAACACAGGCGAGCAAACGAATGAGTGAAAAAATTGAGTTTGGTGCGTGTCTTCTTCTCAAGCGGGGATTTTCGTGGCTCCCCTGACCGTTCTCTCTGTGGGGGAGATAAGACGCGCTTCAAGTTTTTTCTCATTCCTCAATGAACTGTTTAACTGTTATCAGTATAGCATTTCTGACTGATTTGTCAATAGATTTGGGACAGAATGTGGTGGGGTGTTTTTTGGGGTTGGGGGATATGGGTATTTTAGTGGTGGAATATGGGTGGAATTGTCATGGGGGTGTGACAGGATTAAATTTGTTGGTGATTTCTTTGATTTTTTGGGGAGTCGTGGTAAGGTGTATCCATGAGCACAGACACCCCTCTTTCAAAACAAATCAATTACTGGAAAGCTTCAGCGAAACGAGACAACGAAACAGCGCGGTCGCTTTTTGAACTCAAGCGTTACGATATGTGCCTTTTTCTCTGCCATTTGGCAATCGAGAAACTGCTCAAAGGTCTTGTCGTGTCTTCCACGAAAGAACCCGCTCCGTACAGCCATGATCTTGAGCGTCTGGCTCTGCTTGCGGGAATAGAACTTAGTGATAAAAACAAGACCGACCTCAAGGAAATTTCCTCTTTCAATATTGCCGGACGCTATGACGATTACAAACACTCATTTTATAAAAAATGCACGCCACCCTACGCGAAAAAATATCTTGCAAAAACTAATAAACTTTTTTTATGGCTCGAACAAAAATACCGGAACGAATAAAGCAAGTGGTGAATGATTATATTCATACGCTTAAAAAAGAGCGTCTCCCAATTGAGCGCGTATTTCTTTTCGGTTCGTACGCGAAAGGTACGGAACATCGATGGAGCGATGTGGATGTTTGTGTCGTGTCGCCGAAATTCAGAGACTCAATAGATGCCATACAATATCTCCTCTCCAAGCGCACCATTAATCTTCGCTACCCCATAGAACCGATCGGTATGTCTCCCGCTGATTTTGCGGAAGATACGACACTCACCCGCGAAATCAAGCGGAAAGGCATTGAGGTCATGGTATAATCTTCTCAAAAATTTTCCTGACTCTTTCGAAACTCATTCGCCCCACCTGCTTTTTGAGCGAATCAATCCCGAAAAATCAGGTCCTCCGAAGCGTAACCAACGCGCGGAGGAACCTAAAACCTTTTGGGCGACGAAACGGTATCCATCCGTTCGTCGCCCTGTTTACCGACCCGTTCTGATGGTGAATGTCAAAAGCGGACAAACCCGCTTTTTTGTACTTTTGAGGCATTTCTACCTCTTTTTTCCCTTTTGTATACTTTCCTTTTTTCTTCTCGCTGCGGAATCCCTGCCAGCTCGTGGGAGAAAGCCGCGACCAAGCGAACTTTCTCCGAAAAACCGTTACTCCTTATCTTTTTTTCTGGCAGAGTTCTCTGCCAGAATGTGGGAGATCGTATATCTCCCATCAAACTGACACAAATCCAAGAGTGTGCGCAGGTCATCAAAGACCCAACTAACCCCCATGCGGTCATTGCATGAATGTATGGCCAGCTGGTCGACATACAATGAAACGTTCCCACCCTCGAGGGTGGCCAACATGTTGGCCACCCATAAGGTCCCCTCTGGCTGGGTTTTCCCTTGGGTAAAATACCAGGGGATTTCTATCCCCAGATGCTCCAATAATTTTTCGACCAACCAGATGGCTTCATTGCCGTCTTCGGTTAATCGATTTTCTTCATCTTTGCCAAGAAAAGCTTGGTATATAATACCGAGCAAAAAACTTAATTTTGTGGCATTTCCCATGACAAACCTCCTTAAAGGTAAATTCCGTAACCCCGCGCCTGTCATAAGCGCGGCGGATGATTGATAAAATAACGGCACAAATACCGCCTGAAAGAGCGCGAATTTTCCGGACACAATAGCAGTCTCGGTGTCGTGCGCTCTCAGGCGGCAGCCAGCTTTTGGCTGCCGATTTTTGTATTTTAGTTGTCAAAAAACGGGAATTTCCGAATGGTCTGTATTGAGGACTTACGCATTTCGATTTTTTCTCATTCCTCAATGAACTGTTTAACTGTTATCAGTATAGCATTTCTGACTGATTTGTCAATAGATTTGGGACAGAATGTGGTGGTGTGTTTTTTGGGGTTGGGGGATATGGGTATTTTAGTGGTGGAATATGGGTTGAATTGTCATGGGGGTGTGACAGGAATGAATTTTGTGGGGATTTCTTTGATTTTTTGGTGTGGTTGTGGTAAGGTATGAATATGAAACTTAAGGAAAAAAATACACTCACCCCCCTTGCCGAAGTTCGTCGGCCACTTCCGGATTCGTGGAAAATGGCGATCGGAATACTCAAGGGGCGAAGGAAATCGATGGAAGCGCATGTACGAAAATCCCGCAAAGAGTGGGATTAGTTTGTATGCAAAAAATAAGATAATATGTCATGACTCTCGACTCAAATATCATCATCGCACTTCTCGACAAAGAGGAATCCGTTGTTGCGGAAATTTCTCGTTTCCAAGAGATGGGCTTTACTTTTTTCCTGCCGACAGTAGTGGAATCGGAAGTGCTTTCTTACTCAAAATGGGCAGATTCTGAGCGCCACATCGTCGAAAAGTTTCTCGAAGAAAATTTCACTTCCGTTCCTTTTGATAGACCACTTGCAAGAATTGTCGCCAAGATGCGACGGGAAACAAAAATTAAAACCCCTGATGCTATTATTGCGGCAACAGCTCTTTTGACACGAACCCCTCTTATTTACCAGAAACCTCAAAGACTTCAAAAACATACAGGAACTTCACCTTCTCACAATGTAAGAACCTTCCCTTTGACAAACTTTATAAACTTTTAACTTACTTTTTTATGGCAAACATAGACCAAAAACCGTCGAGATTCATGTATAACCTCCTGCACGTTCTTCCGCCGTTCGCGGACGAAGAGAAGGGTGTGGCGAATACGATTGTCGAAGTATCCGCCGGGAGCATCAATAAATACGAGCTCATCACCGAAAGCGGACAGTTGAAACTCGATCGTGTGGGCTATTCTTCCCTCGCGTATCCTTTCACGTACGGCGCAATTCCGATGACATGGGACGAGGACAATGACCCTCTTGACGTGGAAATTGTAAACGTTACCGAGCCGCTCGTGCCAGGCTCTCTCGTGGAAATACGTGTTATAGGCGTAATGAAATTCATTGATGGTGGCGAAGTAGATGACAAAATCATTGCCGTCTTAAACGATGACAAACGCTCAGACCATATAAAAAGCTATAAAGACCTCGGCGAATACTGGGAAAAAGAAACCAAATACTACTGGGAAAACTACAAAGCGCTCAAAAAACCGGGGACGGGAGTGGTGGAAACCTTCCATGGACCGGAAGAAGCCGTAAAAGTGGTAAAAGAATGCGCCGAGCGGTATCAAAAAGCATACGTGCCGAAAATCGCAGTGTAAGAACCGGTTCAAAATCTCACCGCCTGTTATCAACATCCCTTTAGTAGACGCCGCAAGGGTTTTTGATATATAATTGATATTAAAGAATTATTAATAAATTACACAATAAATTTCTATGAAGAAAATTCATACACTCGTGCTGACATTCGCGCTACTCGCTCCGATAACGGCAGTGTACGCGCAAAATTCCGAAACCGACGGTGGTGTCCGTCCGGAAACACGGAAAGATCTGCAAGAAAAAGCGGCTGAAATGCGAAAAAAAGCATCCACCACCCGCGCGGAAATGCAACAAAAGAAAGAAGATCGCCGAGGTGAGATTGAACAGAAAAGGAACGAGATGAAAAGCGGCATGGAAGACCGCATGAAAGAGATGATGGAAAAGCGCGGGGAAAGAGTCATCAAACGCCTTGAGGCGGCGCTTGAGCGTCTGACCAACATCGCCGGACGCATTGACTCGCGCATTGTGAAGCTTGGAGAAAAAGGGGTAAATACCACTAAAGCGAAGGCTGATCTTGCCATCGCAAAAACGAAAATTGACGCGGCAAAGGCAAAGCTCCTCACGGCAAAAAC
Organism: uncultured Candidatus Saccharibacteria bacterium; assembly: GCA_964410165.1. GTDB lineage: Bacteria > Patescibacteriota > Minisyncoccia > Phycocordibacterales > CAIJYI01 > CAIJYI01. The sequence goes on along the minus strand of CAYPFT010000016.1, from coordinate 8,426 downwards.
GGCTATCGCGGGAATCATAAGCGACACGGAGGGAACGGTTGCCACGACAACGCCGGGCGCTATGATAAGCGGTAAAATACAGCTCATAAAAGAACAGGTTCGCGGGGTAACGGAAGCGTTAAAAGAAGCGCATAAAGCTCTGGTGGTTGCCATAACCGACCTGAAAGGAAAATCGGTGGATAAAAAAGGCGCCGCGACGAGTACCGCTCCGACCAATTAGTTATTTCTTTTGCTATTATAAACTAACAAACACATACCATAAATATGGACAATCAAAATATGCCGCCGCAGGGATCTCAAAATCCAATGCCGTCGTCGGAACAATCTTCTCCCGTTACTAAAAGCGAAGGAGACAAATCCGTTGGCGCCCTTATCGGTTCCATTATTATCGTCATTATTCTCATTATCGGCGGCTTCTACCTCTGGAACACGAGGGTTGCCCCGGTGGACGAAATGATGGAAAATGGGATGCCTGTCCCGGGCGGAATGGGAGAAATGACCCCCGAAGAACAGGCGCTAAACCAGCCCGATCCCGTCCTCTCACAAATGGCGGGAGTGAGTGCGAGCGATGAAACCGCGGACATTGACGCCGACCTGAAAACAACGAATTTGGACGGGATTGATTCCGAGTTACAGTGAAAAAATCAGGCGAAAACAAAAAATAACCCGTTTTGGGTTATTTTTTTTGACTTTTTTGTAAAAAATCTATACACTGAAAGCCATGAAAATAGAAATAAAAAAACTTCCAAAGTCCGAGGTTGAGATTATCGGCACCCTCCCCGCGGAGGATTTTGAGAAATTCCGCGCCGGCGCCATGAAGCACGTCGCGGAGTACGTAAAACTCCCCGGATTCCGCCCCGGACACGTGCCGGAAAACATACTTGCCACCACGATGGGTGAAATGCCAATTCTTGAAGAAATGGCGGAGCGCGCGCTTGATGAGCATTATCCGGCAATTCTCCGAGAGAACAAAATAGACGCTATCGGACGACCGAATATCACCATAACCAAACTCGCCAAAAACAATCCTTTTGAGTTTAAAATTCAAGTGGCAGTACTGCCGGAAATAACCCTCCCCGACTACAAAAAAATCGCGGCGGAAAAAACAAAGATTGAACCCGCAACGGTCACCGACGAAGACGTCGAGAAAGTGATTACCGACATAAAGAGACAACACGCGGCGCCAAAACCCGACACAGAGGGAGAAGCGGAGGACCTGCCGCTCTTGGACGAAGAACTTTTGAAATCCCTCGGCGATTTTAAGACGGTTGAAGAATTGAAAGAAAAAATCAAAGAAAACCTCGGGAAGGAAAAAGAACAGCGCTCCCGAGAAATGCGCCGCATGGAAATTCTGAAAAGCGTCACCGAAAAAACCGAAGTGGAACTTCCCGACGTCCTCGTCCGAAGCGAACTTGAACGCATGCTCTCTCAATTCAAATATGACGTTTCGCAAATGGGCATCAAATTCGAAGATTACCTGAAGCACGTGAAAAAAACAGAAGACAACATACGTCAGGAGTGGGAGAAAGACGCCGAAAACAAAGCCAAAGGCCAGCTTGTGTTGAGTAAAATCGCACAAGCGGAGAAACTCACCCCCGATGAAACAGTAGTAGAAATCCAAGTGAAACAACTCATGGAGCATTACGCCGATGCGGACGAACTCAACACGCGAGCGTATGTCAAAATGGTACTCACCAACGAGAAAGTTTTCGACTTTTTGGAAGGAGTAAAAAAAGAATAAGGAATCAGGAGACGACGTCGCCGGACGGGAGTTGCACTCCCGTCCGAAACGTTTGAATTTACCTTTGCTACCGTTTTCAATCCCACAGAGCGGAGTGACACCTCCGCTCTACAACGCCTCCCAAAAAACAAACCCCGTCCTCTTTCGAGAACGGGATAGTAGTTTTTTAAAAAGTCATTCGGCGTTGTCTATATCCGCATCATCCATCACGACCCATGTCATACATCCAATTGCTCCCCTGAATGCGCACAAAATGCCTCCATCGTTTATGCTAATCACAAACAGCGCGTAAAACAGTGTTGATGGCCATATTGCCGACATGACGAGTGCCCGAACGCAGTTTTTCAAACTCAGGTAATCCTTGCAGACCACCGTAGTAAACCACTCCAGCCCTGCTATAAAATAAAGGAAAAACGTCATCGGAATTATCACCGCATGCGCCCACAGAAAGTACGGGAGAAACCATAATCCCCACGAGCTGAGATATGTCCCCCAATGCCAGAATAGGACGAGATGCAACAGAAAGTCCCAAAAAAGGAACGCTAATCCGAAATACGCCGCAAGGGTGAAGATACTTACGATACAGTCCACGCATGATTCTGCGAATTTGTACATTTTAGACCTCCAATTTCAGGATTTTCAAAACGAAATGGAAACGAAATCTTTCCTCCATCAAGGTACCAAACTCCCAACATCTTGTCAAGCACCCCGCCATATGCTATACTTACGGTCATAAGTTATCCGTTATTAGTCATAAGTAATTAGTTATATGCTCATCCCCACCGTTATAGAAAAATCGCAATTCGGCGAACGCGCCTACGACATTTACTCCCGCCTCCTGCGCGAGCGGATTGTTTTCCTCGCCGGACCCATTGACGACAATGTCGCCAATATCGTCATCGCCCAGCTTCTTTTCCTTGAAGCCGAAGACCCGAAAAAAGACATTATGCTCTATTTGAACAGCCCGGGCGGCTCCGTCACGGCAGGCATGGCTATTTATGACACCATGGAGCACATTAAACCGGAAGTTTCCACCATCTGTGTCGGTATCGCCGCTTCCATGGCCGCCGTCCTTCTCTCTTCCGGCGCCAAAGGCAAGCGCTTCGCCCTCCCGAACGCCGAAGTCATGATTCACCAAGTCATGGGCGGCGCGGAAGGCCAGGCATCGGATATTGAGATTACCGCGCGGCACATCCTCAAAACCAAAGAAAAACTCACCAAAATCCTCGCCAAAAACTGCAAAAAAACCCCCGTGCAAGTGGAAAAAGACTCCGACCGCGACTACTACATGAGCGCCGAAGAAGCCGAAAGCTACGGCATCATAGACAAGGTTATGAAGCCGAAGACGAACGGGAATGGGAAGTAATGTCAAAAATTTGCCAACTGCCCCTCGTTTTGCTATAAATAGAGTATTCGTTATGAGTTAATTATCTGCCCTTGAAGGAGGGTGGTCCCGTTTCGCCTCACCAAGAATACTCCAAAATTTATATGATCCATAGACACTATAGCAGCCCTAAAAATCTACATATATTTATAATACCACATAAACGGTAAGCGGAGATTCGTCCGAAGCGAAGCACTTTATCATGTTTTTACAAATTCTACTGCTCGCCGGAGCAGTTCTGCTCGGGGTTGCCCTCGGATATTATCTCCGGCTTCTGGTCTCTTTGGGTAAGCGCGGCTCCATGGAACTCGAGATCAAGCAAATGCTTTTAAGCGCTAAAGAAGAGGCGCAAAAAATCACGAAAGGCGCCGAGAAAGAAGCGGCTGAAAAAATTGAAGAAGCGAAGAAAGAAGAAAAAGAGAAGAAAGAAGTATCGAAAAAAACCGAGGAGCGCTTAATCAAAAAAGAAGAACTTCTCGACAAAAGACAGACTGATATTGACCACGAGGTAGAGGCGATTAAAACCAAAGTTGCTGAGATTAAAAAAATCCGCGAAGACTCCGAGACGGTGAAACAATCCATCGAAAAGGAGCTTTCCCGCGTGTCTGAACTCACTCGAGATCAAGCGAAGGAAGAGCTCTTAAAAACGGTCGAAAAACAAACGGAATCGGATATATTGGCTCGCATACAGAAACTTGAAATCTCCGGAGCGGAGCGACTGGAACGAAAAGCGAAAGATATTCTTACGGCCGCGATTCACCGCCTTGGAAACTCCGTGGCGTCCGATGTCCTCACCTCAGCCGTCCAAATTCAATCGGACGACATTAAAGGAAAAGTCATCGGCAAAGAGGGCCGCAATATTCGCGCATTTGAACGTGCGGCGGGAGTCGAGCTTATCGTGGATGATACCCCGGGCGCTATTACGATTTCCGCTTTCGATCCGGTGCGCCGCCAAATTGCAAAACTCGCCCTCGAAAACCTCATTAACGACGGGCGCATCCAGCCTGCGAAGATTGAAGAGATGGTGGATAAGGCAAAGAACGAGATAAATAAAATCATCAAAGATCAGGGGGAAAAGGCGGCGTATGACTGCGGGGTTTTCAATCTTGACCCGCGTATTATCTCTATTTTGGGACGGCTTCACTTCCGAACAAGCTACGGACAAAATGTTCTCCAGCACTCGGTGGAAATGGCGCACATTTCCGGCATTATTGCGACTGAGCTCGGGGCGGATGTCGCCATCGCGAAAGCCGGCGCACTGCTTCATGACATTGGCAAAGCCGTAGACCACGAGATACAAGGCACGCATGTTGAAATCGGCAGGAGAATTCTTCAGAAATTCGGCGCAGACGAACGAATTATTAAAGCCATGCAGGCGCACCACGAAGAATACCCGTATGAAACAGTGGAATCCATCATTGTGCAAGTCGCGGATGCCATCTCCGGCGGCCGCCCCGGCGCCCGACGCGATTCCGTTGAGAATTACATAAAGCGCCTTGAAGAATTGGAGCGCATCGCCACTTCATTCAATGGTGTTGAGAAAGCCTACGCCCTCCAAGCCGGCCGAGAAATCCGCATCTTTGTCTACCCGGAAGCAGTTTCCGATTTTGAGGCGAAGAAAATAGCGCGCGAAGTCGCCACACGCGTTGAGAACGAACTCAAGTATCCGGGTGAGATTAAGGTGAATGTCATTCGCGAGTCGCGAACGATTGAGTACGCGCGGTAAGACAAGTATCAGGAAATAAGTATCAGTATCGGGGACATCAACCGTCGCCGCAAACCCCTGATACTGATACTTTCCCCTGATACTCGTTACATCTATTGCATTATATGGCTTATTCTATATACTTATAGTAAAGGATATATGTGGTCGAACCAACCATAAATTATTAAAAAAATAACATTCTATAAAAATATGAACAAACAAGACATCATCGAAGCCGTAAACATGCACCTCGGCACCACAAAAAAAGCCGCTGAGGACGTTGTTGAGACCGTCATCGGCACAATCGTTGGAAGCCTTAAAAAAGGAGAGGATGTATCAATCGCGGGTCTTGGAATTTTCGCGGTCAAGAAACGACTCGCAAGAACCGCCCGCAACCCGAAAACCGGCGAACTCATTCAGGTAGCCGCCATGAATGTCCCGAAATTCCGCCCCGCAAAAGCCCTCAAAGATGCGGTGAAGTAACTTCTATCTCAATATAATTTTCGTGTCGGGGACGTTGACGACTCAAAGATGCGGTGAAGTAACTTCTATCTCAATATACTGTATCAAAACCCCGCCATGTTTGGCGGGGTTTTTGGTCGTGAAGTATTGTCAAAATGCCCCAACAATTTTGGCATTTTGTATTATGACAACGAAGAAGTCTTCCTCGGGATGAGACTTTCTCTTTTTCGTGGCCAGCTCTTTGGCTACTTTAGCGGCTACAGAAAAATGTCGTTTTGTGGTGACATAATAGGCAAACCCATCGCCCGGTGCTTTTGGTTTACACACGACTATTACGTTATAACCGTTACCAAACGCGGTCACACAATCGCGAATATAAACGGGGGCAACTTGATTGATGTACTCCTCGGCAAGCTTCCACGAAACAGAAGTTTCCCTCACTATCGCAAAGTACACAGCAACAATGAGAGCGCAACAAACGAACAAAAAACTTGTATCCTCATACATAACACACCCCTATTTCAGTTTTACTTGTTTGCATGCTTGGCTTGAGTAATCAACCGCCGCCTGATTGTACCCACTTAAGGCACCGAAACAAAACGCCAAGACCATAAAAGCAACCATACATTTCACAGAAACCGTTCTCATTAGTTTTCTCCTGTCAAATAGCCAAACGAAATATTGACTTTCTGCTCACAGCATACTATACTTGATACATGGTGGTAAATAACGCCATGCGGTGATAGTTACCACCACTAATAAAAACCTTATGAAATATCAAAACATTCTTGAAGAGTTGGGGCTCGCGCAAAACGAGGCGAAAATATATGAAACCCTTTTAGAACAAGGGGAATTGGCGGTGGGGGTTATCGCCGAAAAATCCGGGATTCACCGACGAAATGTTTATGATTCGCTTCGCAGGCTTACGGAAAAAGGGCTGGTGTTTGAGATATTGGAAAGCAAGAATACCCGCTATCAAGCAACCAATCCGGGAAAACTTTCCGAACTGTTGAATGAAAAGAAACAGAAACTCGAAGCGATACTCCCCGACCTTTCGGCGCTTTACGAAAATGTGCCGAACCCCGAAGCGCTTTTCCTCTATCGCGGTGTTGAGGGGTGGAAAAACTACCTCTCGGAAGTTCTTCGCCTTGGTAAAGAACTGCGAATTATCGCCGCCGTGGACAAAATCCAAGACCCGCGGATAGAACAGTTTATGAAACAGTATTATTCGGAAATGAAACGCAAAAAAATTCCGGCAAAAGTACTGTACCGGCATGATACAAAAATAAAGAACGGAAAAGCGGAAGGACCGCTCGCCGAAATTGCGGAATATCGTATTTTGCCAAAAGAATACCCCATTCAAGCGGGAATCGGCATTTTCCACGACAGGACGGCGATTTTTACCGATACGATTTCACGCGAAACCATTGAGAATGAAACCGTCATCACCTTTATAAAAAACAAAAGCATTACCGACAGCATGCGCTTGGTTTTTGATGCACTATGGGAGCTTTCTCCTAAAAAATAGCTTACCTTTAGCTTTAAAAAATCCGACACTATGCCGGCTTTTTATTTCGGATGAGCCACAATATCGACAAAATAGTAGATGTTTCCCCATTCCCGTATACCAACCCCTTATACAATTTTCGTCGGCGCATCATACTTCCCCTCAAGCCCTTTCCATGTAATCTCAAAAACTTCCCGCAAAGCTCGCGCGAGCTTGGGCGACTCAATTACGAGCGTTTGCACGCTTTCCATGAGCACAATGCGGACGAATTGGTCATCGCACGACTCAATGGAGGTTTTCGCGCTGTATATTTCCGGCGGGAGGAATTTCGCGGTCATTTCGGTACCTTTCGGAATGAGCCACTTCGCATACGGCGCAAGCGTCGGGCTGTCCACCGTAAGCCCTTTGATGTGTATTTTATGCCGTTCTTTGTATTCATTCCACTTAAAGAAAACTTGATTCACCTCGTCCGAAATATCTTCCGCCGAAGCGAAAAACCCGACGATATTTTTCCCATGCAGTTCTTTCTCTTTGTACTCATACGCCTGCCGCAAACCCTCCACGCCTTCAAAGTAAAGCACGCTCGGCTTCTCGCTCGTCCCCTTTTGGAGCGATTTTAATTCCGGAAGAATCTTCCGCGCGTCCAGAAGCTTCTCTTCCAAACCCTCAAAAAAAGTCTCCGGCGAACGCGCAATATACCGCCGCGGTTCTTCCCCCGGCACATGCACGATAAGCCCCTTCTCCACAAGCTCCTCGGCTATCACATACGCCGTCGGGCGCTTCAACCGCGATTTCTTCGCAATCTTATACGGCGTCGCCGCCCCAAGCTGAAGCAAGGCGAGATACACTTTCGCTTCTTTCTCGGTTAGACCGAGGTCTTTTAACGGTTTTATGAGGTGGTACATAGATACCAATATACAAATGAATGCGAATAATACGAATGACTGCGAATACGACAATCGTCCGTCCTTACCGCACGGGCACTTCCAATTTTATACTCCTTTCAGTCGTTAAAATTTAGGTCGCTCCCACTCTTCAGAGGGGGAGATTGAGAGGGGGTGTTTTTGTTATTTTTTCTTTTTTTCGTTGCCTAAAATCTTTTTTACTTCGCGGTCAAAATCGGAAATATAGTTTTTATCTTCTTCCCTGCGATATTTTTCATATTCTTCAAGCGCGAGCGCCTCCGCGACTTCATGGCTTATTTTTCCCGCATCGCTTAATATGTCCCGCTCATTAAATTTCAGAAACGCGTCCAGTCTTTCCACCCAATCTTTCATCCGCATAAGAATTCAGCGCTTCGCCTGCATTTCCGCAAAGTCAAGATACATAGTGACAATTCGGTTCAGGTGGTCAAGCTCTTTCTCATTCAAATAATTTTTCGCAATCACTACATCAGTTTCTCGAATTCTGCCTTTCGGTGAGTTTTTCCAAACCGTAAGTTCCATGTTCGGCTTTGCGCTGTTTACTCTCTCGTGTACTATTTCCGCGGCGGTTTTTCCGGTAATGGCAAAGTGGAGCTTATTTTGCACCGTGGCGAAAAATTGCATGGTTATGTCGCTCTTTGGAGAATAGTCGGCGCTGCATTCCGCATAAATATCCGTAACTTTCTGGTACATCCGCCGTTCGC
>CAYPFT010000015.1:0-27567 GCA_964410165.1 uncultured Candidatus Saccharibacteria bacterium | reverse complement strand
ACGCCTCCGGTTGCGGAAAGCGTTTCAGGGTACATTTAATGATTGGAAAATACTACACTTCCTCGTCGGACATGAAATGAAGGTTCGCCTCCCTCGCGAAAAAAACATTGTCGTGCGTATACGCCGGCACAAGAACGCTGAGAGGCTCGTCCGAAACGATGACGGAATCTTTTTCCGTATTCTCGTTAAGCCATGAGAGAACCTTCCCGTATCTTTGTTCGGAGTAGAGCGCGGGAGAAACAAAAGATTGCGCTCGCACCGTTCGGTAAGCGTTCGGAAGAGACGCCGCCGATACGATAAGGACAATCGCCCACAAAACAAGCTCCCGCCGCCCTTTTTCCAAAAAGTCCGCGGCATAACGAAGAAGATATGCCGCCGCAAAAACAAAAACGAAGACGGAAAGGGAAAGATAATGGCTTGAAAACTCCAGATTGCCGCCGGTAAGAACATGCTGGTTTGTGACGATTGGAGCGGCAAGTACCGCGCTAAAAACAAAGAGAGCGAGTTCCGTTCTTGGAAGAATGTTTTTCCAAAAGAGAAGGAAGAAACAGAAGACCAAAAGCGCTCCGGGAATGACAATGTATATCCCCGAAGGAAAATGCGTGGGAATCATGCCGAGACGCGCGATCGTTTCGGAATAAAACGGCAGGCGCGTGCTTTCGATCATTTGAAAAAAATACGGGATGCCGATGACGACCGCCCCCGCCATGATGAAAAAGAACGGCGCCCGCCGGAAATTTTTCCGCAAGACGACAAGCGAGAGAAAAATAAAAACGGGAAGAAGAACGAAAAAATACGTCCAATAATACGTATAGACATGAAACAGAGCGCCGAGAGCAATTGTTCCGGCAATACCCCACGATACTTTTTTGGTCTGAATGAACCGGACGAGCGACAAAAACAGCGTGAGGAAAAAAATAAAATTGAATTGCGGGCTTACGGGGCGGTTGAACAATTCAAGAAAAATACCGAAGTGAAGGAGTATGGCGGAAGCGACCGCAAGCCGGATATTTTCGGTAAGGAAAAAAGCAATTGAATACGTGAGGAGGGTGAGAACCGCGGGGAAAAGAAAGTCGTAAAAAAGAGAGGCCTCGTGCGCCGAAAAACCGAGGGCTTCCGCTGATTTCGCGAGGATAAAATCCGGCAGCCAAAATTGAAGAGCGGGGCCGTCTTTATGCTCAAAAAGATAGGGGTTGGATAAACGGTAATGCCCGTCTCTCACCTCCTGTCCGCGCGAAGCGTAATAGCGCTCATCGTTGTTCAGTTCCGGGTATATTCCGGAAAAGCGCTCCCCCATGGCGCGTACGGAAAACATCTGCGGCAAAAGCGTCGCCATCCCGACCAAAACCGCAAGGAGGAGCGCTGGCCACTGCCTTCGAATGCGTGCGGTATTACCCATCTTTTTTTATTTTTTCCGCTTTTTCGGCGATTATGAATATATTGTCGCGGAGGTTGATCGGTATCCCGAAATTTCTCCAAAAAGGCGTATCGAAAAATTCAGAGGCTTTTCCCCACGCCGAAAAACCCTGCCAGCGATGGAGTGTTCCAAAAATATACGCGAGGGAGAATTTTTTGCCCATTTTTCTTTCTTCTTTTACTCGAAACCCCGCTTCCTCAAGCATCATGCTGAGATTTTTCGACGAAAAATAATGCAGGTGTTCCGGAGGGACAAGAAGATGCCAGCGTTTCCCCATTACCTTCGCCCATACACTGCCGGCATCCGGAGTGTTGATGGCAAGATACCCGCCGGGGAGAAGAAAGCGATTGGCGGCAAAAATATATTCTCTCGGAGAAGCGACGTGCTCCAATACGTCCCACATGGTAATGACGGAAAACTTTTGCCCAAAGGCGTCGGGGCCAAGCGCCGGGAGCTCTCCTTGCCGCACATCATGCCCGCGCATTCTCGCTTCGTCCGCCGCGAATTTCGAAATCTCCGTTCCCGCCGTTTTCCACCCCCTCTCTTTGGCGCGATCAAGGAAATAGCCGGTCGCCGCGCCCACATCAAGAATGTTTTTCTCCGCCGCGGCGTTCTCAAAAGTTTGAAGATATTTTGAAAATATGCCCCTCATCGGCTCTTTGTCGCCGTCATAATCGGTATAACCGAAAGAACCGGTTTTATCTGATTTTTTGAAATATTCTTTTCCGTATATTGCCGCGACGTCTTGCGGAATCGGCGATACGAATACCACACCGCACGCGGGACAGCGGTAGAGATCGTGTCCGTTTTTCGTATCCCACAGACGGGCTTTCGTATTTTTGCAAATATGGCACATCGCGTATTTTGTGCGCGCGAATCGTTCGAAGAAAAGCCGAATCGGAGTTTTGAGCCCCTCGCGGATGATATGCCTGGACATCTTCGACTCCCCTTCGCGGCGGTTTTTGAAGATAATGGGAGTTTCTTTCCATTTCGCGCCAAGCGAGTGAATGCAGTGAAACTTGAATTCAATCTGGTAAGCGTATCCGGACGAACCGAAGCGGGTAAAATCTATTTTTTCAAGCAATTCTTTTTGTATGCACACAAAACCCGCGGTAAGGTCTCTTACGGGAAGCCCCGTGAAAAATCGCGAATAGAGATTGCCGAATCGGGAAAGATACATGCGCCACGGCTCCCAATTTTCGACTCCGCCGCCGGAAATATACCGCGAACCGATAACAAGATCATACTCTCGCGCGCCCTCCAAAAGAAGCGGCACATACGAAGGATCGTGCGAGCCGTCCGCATCCATGGTGGTAACTGAGAATACTTCAGGATCGCGGATGACACGCCCGAGAGCGTCTTTATACGCGGCGCCAAGGCCTTCTTTCTTCGGGCGTTCAATGATGGAAAGCGCCGGATACTCGCGCATCAGACGGCGCACTTGTGCGGCAGTGCCGTCGGGGGAGTTATCATCAATGACCGTAATGTGCGCTTCCGGCACAAGAGCGAAAATCTTCGGAATAAGCTCTCGGACGTTTTCCTTTTCGTTGTATGTGGGAATGAGGATGACATCTTTCATTCCTTCCACTGTACTACGCGGAAAGAAATTTGTCATGCAAAAACCGAAGCGAAAACCAGCAAAAAAACACACCCGCACTCTTTTGGAGAATGCGGGTGTTTGTTTCTATTAATATTGATGAAACAATCGCCGGACTGCTTCATTGAGGAGCTTGAGCTTGCGCGCCCCGGCAAGGTACTCCGCCCTGATTTCTGGAATGATAACGCCGTCCCATTCTGACGCGTAAACCTTGCCGCAAAACACATCAACCGGGAAAATACCCTCGCCGAGAACAACATTGCGTCCAAGTGTGCGGCCTAAACGCGGGTCAAAATCACACAAGTGTATTTCTGCCACAAATGGACGAAATATCTCCCACAGATACCGTATTCTCTTGTTTATGGCGCTGCGCGATGTTGGCAACCCTTCAACGCCTTGCACGTCATAAAACCATTCAAGAACATGCTGTGTGTCAAAAACCACGGGAAGATTCCGATTCATAACATTTTGAGTGAATTCGCCAAAAGACATGGCATACTCCGAATCGGTACATTCCGAAGCGGTTTGATAACGATAATTCTCGCGGCTTGGCTCGTTCACTCGGTTTCCGTAGATGACTACGGGTTGCCGGATGCTTTTGACCTGTTCCTCAAGCGAACTGCCAATCGGAACCAGCGCACCCATAGCGCGAAGAATCATATTGTACAAATTTGGCTGGCCGGTCTTCCACGACCAACCCTGATGAAAATGAAGTTCGAGTCCCAAGGTTTCCGCTTCCTTGAGAATTTCCAAAACGCGTCTCGCCGAACGAAGCTGCCCGATAAGATGGCATTCTACGCCGTCGAAACCGCAATCTTTGATTTCTTCAAGAGGCGCGGGGATGCGTTTCCAAAAAATTTCCATGTAAGGTAAAAATATTTTAGGCATTTGAAGCCTCCTTTCAAAGTACTGGGACTCTCCGGCAAAATGTCGGAGAGGTACGAAATACGAGAAAAATACTAACCAATTTATCAAATTAAGTCAAGTTTTTTATTCCGTCATAGTTTTACCCTTTTTGTTTTTACCGAATCACTCACCCGGCTTGCCGCCGCTTCAAGTGTTTTTTGATATGCGGCAAGATATGCTTCTTTGCTCACACTTTTCTTTTCTTCCGCAGACTTTGCGGCGAGGACGCGGAGTTCCTCCCGAAAGGCGGCGACGCTTGCCCATTTCATGAATTCTTTTTTCATGCAATCCCGATCTCCCGCAGAGCATACCATTTCGTTTTTGTATGAAAGCATTTCGGAGGCAATGCCGACATCAAAAGAGAGAATCGGACAACCCGAAAAAAATGCTTCAACGACAACCATTCCGTATCCTTCATACAGCGAGGTAACGAATAAAATATCCGCAGTCTTGTAATACGACGCGAGGTCGAAAGTCTGTCCTTCAAAAATAACACGATCGGAAATACCCCGCCGCGCCGCTTGTTTTTGAAGCGACTCCTTCAATCGTCCGGTGCCGACAACAACAAGCCCGACATCTTTTACACCGTTCTTTGTTGCATGCGCGAGAAGCTCTATCGCGAAAGAAATGTTTTTTTCCGGTTCAAGGCGGGAGACGACGAGCGCGATCAAGGGGAATTGAGGATACTTTTCATGAAGGTCGAAAGAAGGCATGCTATGTTTCATAGCTTCTGCATCTATGAAAATAGGCAATACGGCGATGTTTGGAATTTTTCGTCCCGCGAACTTCCTTACAATGGAATCTTTAATGCGCGCCGAAACGACGCGGATACCTGAAGCTCGAGAAAAAAGGAATACGGCAAGACGAATACGGAACGCATTGAGCAGGGCTCCTTTTTTGAAAAACGGGCTGAATAAATCCGTATGCACCTGAAGGTGGAGAGGTGCGCGCAATATCTTTGCGGCACAGAAGCTGACGAGTCCGGACTCAAACGGGTCTTGTGCGCTAACGACGCCAATTTCTTTTTTGGCACGGAGGCGGCGGGCGATGGCAAGAGCGTCAAATACGTACAGCCATTTTGAAAAAGAGTTCGTCGGGTAGAGCCAGATGTTCGGCGCAATCCGTTCTTTTTTGAGCCCGAGTTTTTTTCGGGAAAAAACGATGATGTGCAGTTCGCGAAACAGCGCTCCGTATTCGATAATGCGTTTGCGCGAGGACGTTTCCGGCACGAACAAATTCCTGTCCGATCCGATGGAGAGGACGTTTATCCTTGGCGTTTTTGTAAAAAGAGAATCCATTTCCATATTTATGAAAGAAGCGCGATATATTCCAAAGCGATATCGCGATACGAATGCGTAAAAGTAAACCGCCGCGCTTTCTCTTTCATTTCGCGGTACGTTTCTTCACGGGAAAGAAGCGCGATCTTTTCCGCCATCGTTTCCTCGTCGCGCGGGTCAACGAAAAATCCTCCCGCGTTTTCAAGCTTTTCAAAAAGCCCGGTATCGCGGGTCGCGATAAACGGCTTCCCGAATATGACCGCTTCCAAAACAAGGTTCGGGCTCACCTCCGAGAGAGACGGGACGATTACCGCGTAGCAGGACTGTATCTTCTTCTGTAACCCTTCCTTCTCCATACCGGTTACGATGTGGAGAGAAATATCCCCTTCCGCCCGTCCCTTCGCTTTTTCAAAAGCGCGGCGCAGAAGATCAACGTTCTTGAGGAAAATTGACCGTCCCGCCCACAAAAAATTCTTCTCTTTCGGATTCTCTCCTTCGCGGCGCGTACCGTAATAATTCTCAACTACGAAAGTTTTTTCGCTTGAAAGTCCGTACGCGCCGATGAATATCGTTCTTTGCCATTCGGTAGTAAAAGCGACGGCGTTCGAGGATTGAAGGAGAAAACGCGTAAGCCGGAAAATTATTTTTTCTTTTACGGAAAATTGGCGGGAGGTTTCGTAAAACTCGGAAAGAAGAATTGCGCTCTTTGTCCGATTCACGTGCGATTCCCACAAAAAATCGCCCCCGACGCGAATGAGTGTTTTTTTTCGGAGCAGTTTCGCGGCGCACACCGCAGGCAGTGCAACGCTCCATGTGTCGAGAACCACCACTGCATCCATGCCTTTGAGAAAAAAGAATATCCTGAAAAAATATAAAAGATGCCGGACTACTGTTGGAAATTTCAAAAATGAAGAGAACGAAACCACGCGCGTTTCGTGTCCAAGCGCGCAAAAAGCCGCGCCAAGCTCTTTGGCGTAATGTGCCGGCCCTCCAACGTCGGGGGGAAACAAAGGTGTGGCAATAAGTATTTTCATACAATGGGAGTTAAAAATGAACGAGCAAAACCCACACGTCCAAAGGACGTGGAGGAAATCATTTTTGTGAAGCAAAAATGCAGTGTGGCGATGAATAGTTTCATGTCGTTAATAACTCACCTTACGCACGATTACGGTATCGGTTTTTGGTCGGTTTCTCCGCCTCTTGGCGGTGGAACCGCCAAAAACTGATACCGGGGGTCGGAGATTTGGCGGTGAGACCTCCAAGAGGAGGACTCACCGACCAAATCTTTCCAGTCGTGCGTAAGGTGAGTTATTTACTTAGACTCGCCCGCGATCTTTCATCGCCGCGGCAATGCGCGACACGGCGACGATGTAGGCGGCAATGCGAAGCGTCGTCTTTTTTTCTTCCGACACTCTCCACACCTCGTCGAATGAACGGCGCATAATCCTCTCAAGCTTTCCAAGCACCTCCGCTTCTTCCCAATAGTATCCGTAAGCATTCTGCACCTGTTCAAAATATGATACCACAACTCCCCCGGCGTTGGTAAGTATGTCGGGAACAACGATCACTCCTTTTTCCTCGAGAATAGCCTCCGCCTCTTCTGTCAGCGGTCCGTTCGCAAGCTCGATAACAAGTTTTCCTTTGAGACACCTCGCGTCGCTCGCGGTAACGGAATTTTCAAGAGCGGCGGGAACAAAAATGTCAGCGTCTTGCGCGAGGCAATCCGTTTTTCTCACCACTTCGGCGCCGGCATACCCGACCAGCGCGCCGGTCCTATCTTTATATTCTCCGGCTTCGGCAATATCGATTCCCATGGCATTCACGATCGTAGCGCTCGAATCGGAAACGGAAATTATTTTGTATCCCTTTTCTTGCAGAATCTTCGCGATGTTCCTGCCCGCGTTGCCGAACCCCTGCACGGATACGGCCGCGCTTTTCGTGAGTCCGAATTTCTTCACCGCTTCGTCAAGAATATAATATCCGCCCTGTGCCGTCGAATAACCGCGCGCTTTTGATCCGCCGATGGAAAGCGGTTTGCCCGTGATGACGCCCGGTTCATGCCGTCCGCGAATGTTTTCGTATTCATCAAGCATCCACCCCATAATGCGGGGATCGGTGTTGACATCCGGCGCGGGGACATCGGAGCGGTCTCCGACAATGGGTGCGATGGCGCGAATGTACCCGCGCGCAAGACGCTCAAGCTCCGAACCGGACAGCTCTTTCGGATTCACGATGACCCCGCCCTTTCCGCCGCCAAGGGGAATATCGACGACCGCGGTTTTGAACGCCATCCACGCGGAAAGCGCTTTGACCTCGCCCTCGTTCACATTCTGATGGAACCGAATGCCGCCCTTAAACGGCCCGCGCGCGTCATTGTACTGCGAACGAAATCCGCGAAAGACTTTCACCTCGCCATTGTCCATTTTTACCGGAATACTCACCTCGAGAAATCTTTGAACGCCCTCAAGCTGTCGGTACGTGTTTTCATCGACATCGGCAAACTCGCGCATCTTTGCAAGCTGTGCGAGAAATTTGTCGAATTCGTCCGGTGTTTTTTTTGGCATTTCCATACAAAATATTTAATATTCTCTGTTTATTTACTCTGCATAAAATCTAATACGCCGAAAGAATCGCCAAGATATTTTTTGACAAATCGGCAAATTCTTCTTTTGATTTTTCTATATTTTCTTTCGTGCCAAGCTGGTTATCGGGTACCGCCATGGGGTCAAGATCAAAGATGGCGACGCCAAGCTCTTGGCATTTGGACGGAATTCTTCCGTAATCCTGAATTATGTTTAGCGGATTTTTCCAGCTCGCTTGCACGAGTCCGTTTCGGCAGTGTTTTTCTGACAAATATATTCGGACGCGGTCGGGAATTTTTTCCATCCACGCGCGATGGTCCGCGATGGGCTGTTTGCCATAGACATTGTATGAATTTATAACATACCCGATAAAAAGCGGGTCGCCTTGAAGCACGAATTTTGTTTCCGTATTTCCCGAAAGTGCCTTTGCGGAATTGCGCCATTGCGTTTTCCATTTTTCGTACACCATGCCGAGATTTTCGATACCCTGCACAGAGAACGCGTCCGGCATCATTGGGACGAGAAAATAATCGGCGCCGAGCAGTATCATCTGATTCAGAAGCCCCAAAGACGGCGAAGTATCAATGACAAAAATATCTATCTGTTCACCAAATCCTTTTTCGCGCAAGAAACGGTCTATGGCGCTTGTTTGAAAATATCCGATCGGCTGTCCGGACGCGGCTTGTCCGTATGCGGTGGAAAGAAGTCCTTCGTATACGGAAAGATTGATGTCGCCCTTAAGAAGCGAGAGGTTCGGGTCAGCTTTCACCGGAAGGAATTTTACCGACAAGTCTATATCGCTTCCGCCCTCAATCACTCCGCGCAAAACATCATATACGGTCTTTTCCGTTTCAGAAAAAAGATTTTTTGCGTAGTATTCTTCACCAAGCGCAAGACGAGAAAGATTGCATTGCGGGTCAAGGTCAATAAGGGCGGTTTTGTATCCGTCTTTTGCGAACGACACGGCGCAATTAAAAGCAAGCGTGGTTTTGCCGACCCCGCCTTTATTATTCACAAAAATAAGTTTTTTTGAACGAGGGAACTTCATTGCATTTAATGTAGGACTTACGCACTGTTGCGGAAACATACGGTTTTGGTGTAGAATTTTGGTCGGTTTCTCCGCCTCTTGGCGGTGGAACCGCCAAAATTCTCTGCCGAAAGCTAAAGATGTGGCGGAGAGACCGCCAAAGGGCGCGACCTGATTTTCTTGAGCGAAGCGATTAGAAAATGGAAGTACCCGTGTGGCAGACTCACCGACCACATCTTTCAACAGTGCGTGAGTCCTATAATAGTATAGCATGTTTGACTGTTCGGCAATCGCTCGTTTTTTGACAATTATCATTCCCTCTCCTGCCGCTCTTCCTGCGCAAGAAACGGATTGCACATTTTGCAGACTCCCAGGGTTTCGAGTTTTTCGAGATACGCAATGACGGCGAGTACGAATTCGGAATGGCTCCATGTGAGCGGCGCGGCGCTGATTTGCTCTTTGGTATATGGGTCAATCTGCTCCGAGAGAACCCCGGACGGAAGCGCCATGGCAACCGCCCACTCGAACCATTTTTTCGCCCGCTCCAAGCTCTTTTCATCCGTCGCGGAAGCGATATAATACTGCACGATCCAAAGGGTGGTAACAAACCACGGGTTTCCCGGAACATCGTGTCCTCTGCGGTAATAATTATCTCCTTCGTACCGCGAAATGCCACCGGAGTAACGCCGGCAAGAAAGCCGCTCCTCCGCTATGTCAAACGCTTTCTTGAGAATGGGATCATCCGCCTCAATGAGACCGAAACGAAACATGCCGTATGCGCTTGAAATATCCACCGTATTGTCATAAATGAATTCGCCGTTCTTTTTATTGAATAACTTCCGGAAATAACCGCTTTCCGGATCATAGAGATACTTCATAATGCCGTTTTTAATTTCCTCCGCGGTGTCAAGATATTTTTTCTCGCTGGTGAGTTTCCCGAGGAGTTTTGAAAATTTCGCCGCCGCGATAAGCGCCCCGCATACCGATGCGGCGGTGTAGGTTGAAACGCCGAGTTTTTCTTCCCAAAGATCATAGCTCGGCTTCGGAAGGCCGGTGGTTTTATCACGGTACAGCACCATGAAATTGGCCGCTTTTTGGATGAAAGAATTGTATATTTCTTCGACAAACTCAAGGTCTTTGGTAAGTTTGTAGTGTTCCCAGAGCGCAAAAAGAACGACGGCGGTTTCGTCTTCTTGAATCGGCAATTGAACGGCGCCGTCTTTGGTCACCCACGGATGCCACGAGCTTCCGAGCGATCCGTCGGCGCGGTATTTGTGCATAAAATACCCGTCATTCGTGAGAACTTGATTGCAAAAAACAAAAAACTTGCGCGCGATGTACGAGTCCCCCGCTTTGTCGAGCGCCATAATGGCGAAAGCGCCGTCGCGCGGCCACATGTAACTATAGGTATCGCGTCCGTACTGAAGCATGTCAGAATCTCCCGACGCGATAACCGCACCGCTTGAATCAACATGCGATCTCGTGATAAAAAGCGATTTTTTGAAAATTTTCACTACGTCGTCGGAGAGTCCGTAAAAATTAAAATTCTCGCGATTCACCCAAGCCCTCCAAAAATCTTTCGTCGTCCGAAGAAGATGCTCCGGCCCTTTCTCAAGAACGTAGCTGTTCAAGTCAATTGCTTCGGGAATTGATTTCGCCGCCGCGATCCAGAAATACACCACCTTGCCCTGCTGGGAATCCATCTCCATATGAAAAGAAATGACGGAATCCACCAATCCGTGTTCAATCGAATTTTTCGTGAGCTCGCCGTCTTCCGCGTCGCGGTAACTTCCGTCCTTGCCTTCCATTTTGAAAATGCCCGTCGTGTAGTCGTCAATCCCCCGGTCATCAACATCATCCACGCGGCCGTTAACCAAAAACACCCGCTTCCCCTCGTAGTGCACGATGCAATTATTGAACGGATCGTAATACCCGGTATCCTGCCGCCGCGACTGGAAGATATTAAACTCTTGCGCAAAGAACAGTTTGATCATGCGGCGGTGCGGCACGTTGTTGCGCAAAGTTACGCGCCGAAGAAAAATGTTTTTTTCATTGTAAACGACATCGTTGAAGACGAGCACGAGACCGAGGTCCTTGTTTTCGGCGACAATATCGCTCACGTGCGTGTCGGGCAAGCAGTGGATGGTGACATTCCAGCTTTTGTCCGAGAGCCAGCTCATCATGCCGTCAACGAATATGCCGATGCGGTGAATGGATTCTTCGCCGATATGATTTTCAAGCCCGACATGCGGAAAATAAAAATCTTTCACTTGCCCGAACTTATCGTAGCAAACGAGCGTTGAACCGTTTCCCAATGTGAGCGCTTTTGGCATAGAAAAAAATAAAAAGATATAAAGATATTATACACCATGTTTTCTCAAACGCAGGTGTGCATTACTTTCCATTGAACGGGGAATCGTCCGCCAGCCGGCGGACTCCGGCCTTCGATTCCCCATAGGGTCTACAAAAATATAGTCGCCCAATGCTTTGTATTGTGCTTATTATTTTTGTGACCCTACGGGGAATATCTCTCCTTACAGGAGCAGTATACCTTTGCGATTTGCTCACCACGATATGCATCGTGTCTCACAAATACCGCAAAGCTTTTCGATTCCCGGACGGAAGCAAAGCAGTTTGCTTCCTTAGGTTCATCTGATTTTTTTACGAAAATGCCCCTCGTAAAAACGAGGAACATTTTCTAAAAAATCGATGACCCTACGGGGAATCGAACCCCGATTTAAAGCTTGAAAAGCTTCCGTCCTAACCGTTAGACGATAGGGCCTTGTGATTATGTTAACATATTTGCCGAAAAAATCAAAAAGAAAGGCTCGGCAACACGTTGGTTGCGCGAGCCCGAGGCCTCACTGGAGGCAAATTTGAGGAGGAACAATGGTCGCTGGCTGAGCACAACCGGCGAATCGAACCATTTACAGCATAGCATAACCGCTATTTTGAGTCAAGGGGTATGCCCTGCCGCATGGTGTTTGTGCATTGTATCCATTCTGCGAGCCAATTCATGAGATAAAATGGTCCACCGGCTTTGAAGCCTGTGCTTGAAAGACCGAACCCTCCGAATGGCTGACGGCCGACGACAGCGCCGGTTATGGGGCGGTTTTCGTAGTAGTTTACAACGTTCAAGTATTCCCTGACGTACTCCTTGTAGGCCTCATTTCGCGAGCAGATGCCGCCCGTGAGACCGTATCGAGAATGATTCGCCATTTCTACGGCTTCTTGTATCGTCTTCGCGCGAAGAATGAAAAAGCCCGGGCCAAACATTTCTTCTTGTACGAGCGGATGGTCATTCGGAAGTCCTTCGATTATGAAAGGAGCGATGAAATACCCTTTCGGAAGGTTGCTCGGAAGAACGCCCCTCGTCACCCGTGCGCCGGCATGTTCCGCCGCCGCTGTCAGGTTCGTGATTCTTTCATACGCTTCGGCACTGATGACCGGACCATAGGTATTCCCGAAATCTTCGGGACTGCCGACGCGCACTTCTCCGAGCCCTCCTCGAAGCGGCGCGACCATTTTCTCGTACATTCCCGGACGATCTTCAACCACAATGAACCGCTGTGGCGACGAGCATTTCTGCCCGCTATTTTTGAAAGCAGCATCATAAATAAACGGCCGAGTTTCGGAAATGTCCGTGCTTCCGTCAATGATGATGGCATTATTCCCTCCCGTCTCTCTCGTCACAAAACGCTTTTCAGAACACTCACCCAAAGGCAAGGTCGGCACAACGTCATGATTCCACTTCGCGATTGAAAACGCAATCTCTCTTGCCACAGCGACGGAGCCGGTAAAACCGATGGCCGTCACATACGGATGCTTCACGAGAGTATCCCCCGCCGTTTCTCCTCTTCCCGGAACAAACTGCAGTACGCCTTTCGGAATACCCGCATCCCAGAGCAGTTTCGCGAGAAAATACCCCACAATCGACGCTTCTTCCGCTGGTTTGAAAATGACGGAATACCCCGCCATAAGCGCGCCGGTTATCATACCGAGCGCAATCGCAAGCGGGAAATTCCACGGCGGAATAATGAGCGCAACGGGATGTTTTTCCGGCGGACGCAATCGGATGATGTTTTTTTCTCCCGCGGGACTGTGAATACCCTTCTTCGCGAATTCCAAAAGTTCAATCGCGGAAAGCGGGTAGTACCGAAGCATATCTTTCGCTTCCGATATTTCCCCGTCGCATTCCTCAATCGTTTTTCCGGTTTCAGACGCAATGAGCGCCGCAAAAAATTCCCTATTGAGAGCGTTATTCGCCCGTTCAAAGATTCTTCCGCGTTCTTGGAAAGTCATGTTGCCCCACAACGATAAGTCTTTGTGGTTGTGTGCGCATTCCGCGGCGCTTATGGCTTCTTCCTTTCCCGCAAACGAAATGCGGGCGAGGATTTCCTCCGTGTTCGCCGAATTGTGTGCGAGGGAAATTTCTTCTCCGCCGCATTCTTTCCCGCCGATAACAATCGGCACGCGGAATGCGCCATTTGCGAACATACGGCGAACGAAGCTGATTGAATTACGAAACTGCTTTTCCGTCTTCGCATTCCAGAGTGTGTTTGAAGCATTGGTAAATTTTCTTACGGCATCCGAATGCGGCGGTGTTGATGTTTCATAATGCTCATGATGTTTGTGCTTTTCCCCGCCATCTTTATTTATTTGATTTTCCAACAAACAGCTGTTGCCGGCGGTGTTCTCAAGAATACGGCGCACAAGGTACGCCATCCCTTCCTTAATCTCTCCCATCGGGCAGTACACTGATACGGGGATTCCTTCCCGACAAAGCGTAAGACGTACCGCTTCTCCCAAGCCATACAATACTTGAATTTCAAAGTTTTTGAAATTTCCTTCTGACGCGACGAGAGCGCGTGCGATACTTTTCGGATTTTGCGTTGCGACGGCGGTAAAGATGTATTCGCAGTTTTTCAAAAAGAACGAAACGATTTTGTCGAAATTCGCATCCGTTTCTTCTTTCACCGTAAAGAGCGGATACTCCCAGCCATTCTGCTCCGCTATCGCAAATTCCGTATCCCAATACGCGCCTTTTACCACGCGCACGGTAATCTTGCATTCGCGTTCTTTCGCTACGGCAAACAAACGCTCCGCCGATGCAAAAGAATCCTTGCGGTACGCCTGAAGCGCGATGCCGACATCCGACATAGCGCGAAACCGTTTCTTGAGAATCGTTTCGCAGAATACGTCTTCAATCAAGTGGCACCATTTGAACTTTTCTTCCGCATCAAGCGTAATGGACACGCCGTATTTTTGCGCAAGCCACAAGACAGTCGCAAATTTGATTTTCAGTCGGCGCTTGTTTTCTTCGTAGTTGCTCGGATGAAACAAAAGTCCCGCGATAAGCGATGAGAGTTTAACGGCAACTTTTCCGCCGCGATGCTTTTCCATTACTTTCGCGTACTCCCGCAAGTACGCTCGCGCTTCTTTTCTCGTCTGCGCCTCTTCGCCGACGACATCAAGAATAATCTCCGCGCCGTCTTTATCGTATTGGCGTTTTAATTTCCGATAAGCATCTTCGCTCGTCAGAAGAAAATGCGGCGCCAAAATGCGCTCAATACCGAAACGAATAACCGAATCGGAAAGAAATTTCGGAACAAGCGCCTCCGCGGTCTTAACTCCCGCACGAAGCGAAAACGGCACTTCCCTGCCAAGACCGCAAAGCGACCGATACAAATACTCGCTTGGGCTGTTCACGGCATCCGCGGCATCAACCAGCTTCAAAAACTCCGGCCGCAAGACCGGATACCGGCTCCCGAACCGCATAAACAAAGACAGAAGCGTCCGAGGCTGATGCTTCCGAATCCCTTCGGTTAAGATATTTTCCCATGCTTTAATTGAATGTAAGTTCATTGTGAACCCCCGTATACATTGAGAAATTTGTCAAAAGACAAGACTGCTTAAACGATAGCCGACTCAGTCCATAAAGTCAAAAGTCGAAAGTCTGTAAAATCCGACAATGTCCGACTTTCAACTTTTTACTTTCAGCTTTTACCTCTTTTCCCATTCCTCTCCCTGCCGCACAAGAAGCTCCCCCGCCCGTTCCGGCTCGGCCATTATCTCCTCCACTGCCCGCTCCATGCGGATGCTCTGGGCGCCCGAGCCTTGGGAGCCTTTTATTAAAATAACGTCTCCCTCTTCGATAATTTTTTCGAGATATTTTCCGGCCTCGCGGGAATTTTCAAATTGATAAATATTTTTTTCGCTCATTCCCGCCACGAGCGCCCCCTCGGCAATGTATCGCGCGCGGATGCCGACGGTAACCAAAACCGAACAAAATGACCCGGCAAGCGCGCCGACTTTTTTGTGTTCATCCGTTGAATACTTTCCAAGCTCAAGCATGTCGCCAAGCACGGCAATCTTTCTGCCGTAGCTTTCCATGTCGCGGAGCGTTTCGAGCGCGGACTGCATCGCGACGGGAGAAGCATTGTACGAATCGTCAATAATGAATGTTTTTTTAATTCCCGGAAGTATCCTCATGCGCCCAGGCGGCGGAACAACCTCTTCAAGCGCTTCGGATATTTTCACCATATTGATTCCTTGCCCTATCCCCACGGCAAGCGCGGCGGAAGCGGAATAGACGGCCGCTTTCCCAAGGGTTCCGCGCAGACGGACGGGAAACGTTTTGCCGTCCGTTTCAATCCGAAACATCACGCCCGCGGGAATTTTCCGCTCCAAATCGTCTTCTTCGGAAAGAAGCGTGAGATTTGATGCGCGAACACTCGCGCCTTCTTCAAAACCGAAAGTTACGGTTTGCCCTTTCCGTTTCGTTTCAAGCGCGAGCACTTTTTCATCGTCGCGATTCAAAACCAGCAGTCCGTCTTTTTTGAGAGAAGAAATGAGCGAGGCTTTTTCTTCAATGAGCGCTTCGGGGGAATCAAAAAATTCCACGTGTACCGGCACGTCAGCGAAACGCGTAACCACGATTACATCAGGGTGAATCCACTTCGCAACCGACTTCATGTCGCCCGGACGATCGACGCCGATTTCCAAGATGAGCCATTCGGGATATTTGTGCCGGAAAAAAATAAGTGAAAGGCCGTAGAAAATATTTTTCATCCAGCCGATGACGCTCGACCATTCGTTATGACAGCCGAGAATGGTAAGCGGCACGCCGATTTCGGTATTAAAACTCTTCTCGCTTCGCCGCGTAAAAAACTCGCGCGAAAAAACCGCGTAAATCGCGTCCTTCGTCGAAGTTTTTCCCACGCTCCCGATAACCGCAACGATCTTCGGATTATATTTCCGAAGCACCGCTTGCGCTTCGGTGCAGAGAATGAGAGTGATGATTTTTTTGAGAATGGATGTCATGGAAGCGTATCCTTTATTATGGACTAAAAAATCCAATTTGCCAAAGAAAGAATCGCGCCGAAAAAACTTCCGCAAAAAGATTGCACAATTAGGACCACGCGCAGCAAAGATATTCGGCCTGCCGATCTTCGCGGTGGCGATACCCGTCCCCGTTCCGCTGACACCGCACCTCTTGGACGGCCTGTTAGCGCTCGTTCTTGTCGCGGCCATGTATGGGACATACTGCTTCACGAAAACCTTTTACGACAAACCCGCTTCTGAAAAATAAAGCGGCGAAAAAGGAATAAAAAGCCGAGAGCGCGTACGCTCTCGGCTTTGTTGTTCCTATTCAGAACCATTTACAACGACATAAACATATCTTCAACTTCTTGAACAAAATCACGAAACTCAGGCATCTTTCTTAATTCCGGATGCCATGCTAAGCCCTTCGCTTTCAGGTCGTACATTTCTTTGATTCGCGAGCCCGGAATCTCGTTTCCGTCAGCATTTCGGTCTCTCGCCAAAAGCCACAATTCGTCGGCAACACGCGCCGCTTCTTCAATAACGTGCGTTACAACGATGATTGTTTTTTTATCGCCCATATGCGCGATATCATTGATGAGCTTGATGAGTTCATTCTTCATTCTCATGTCAAGACCGGAGAACGGTTCATCCATGAGAAGAATGTCCCCATCGCAGAGTACCCGCTGTGCGATGGCGATACGTTGCTTTTGTCCGCCGGACAAGTGTTGCGGGTACGCCTTCGCTTTGTTGGTGAGCTTGAAGAGCTCAAGCATCTCCATGGAACGCTCTTTCGCCACTTTTTTAGAATTCCCCGCCTGCATCGCCCCAATCATGAGGTTTCCCAGAACCGTGCGGTGGTCGAATAAAGTGCACTTTTGATCCACAACGCCGACCATGCCTCGATGTACCGGAACACCCGGATCTCCGATAAGCACTTGTCCGGAAGTTGGTTCGAGCAACCCCGCCAATATCTCAAAGAGTTTTGTCTTTCCATACCCGGACATCCCCAAGAAACCGACGACTTGTCCTTGTTTCATCCCTTCACGGTGTATATTCTTTATGGTGGCATTCACATCGCGAAGGATAAGCTCCCCCCCAATCTGAAGTGACACGTTTTCAATACGAAGCAAAGGTTCATCTTCTGTATATAGTAAAGCACTCATTTTGATATCCTCCATCTGCAAATGATGTTTTGTAAGAAACCGAAGCTCAATTGAATGATAATGCCGGCAAAAAGTACGGAGAATTGAAGCGCAAAAATTGACACCATCCCAAATTGTCTCTCAATATTGAGAAGCATTATCCCAACGCCGCCTTCAGCCCGAGACAGACCTTCCACCATGGTGAGCATCATCCACACCATGGCAGAATTTTGTTTCAGAAGATCAAATGCCTTGTCGATGGTTCCAAGTATTATCACTTCATAAAGAATGTGCCATTCGCCCATTTTGAGCGTCCGTGCATGATCCAATTTTTCTTTGGGGATATCATTGACAACAGCCATCATTCCTTCTGTGTAAAATACAGTTATACCGAAGACGAGCATTGCCAGTTTGAGCGTGTGCCCTCCACCTAAAGTAAGCTGAAAAATGAACGGCAAGCCCGTCATGCTGAGGAAACGAAGCGTTCCGACAAAGTGTGCGGGGTAATAACCCAGAGCCGTCTTTGAAAGATAGGATAGCGACAAGGAAAACGGAATTGCAATGGCAAGCGCCTCAAGAAACAATGAGAAACTCACCTTGAAATTATAGAGAAGTCCGGACTTTAACAACGCAGGATAGGCGTCGATGACTTCAGCCGGTTTTGGAATCAGAACAACCGGCTGGTGCTGCCACATGAGTATAAAGTTCACGAACCAGAATGCCGCAATCGCCCACATGGCAGGCTTTTTCGGCAGAATGTTCGGCAAATAGAGCCATTCGGGAATTTGTATTTTCATTTATCATCTCCAAAAGGAAAAGAAAGCCCTCCGACGAATACACGAAGGAGGGCTGTTTAGATTAAAGAACTGTCAGAGAAGGCGCTGTCCGTTTACCGGCCGGCGACAATCTGTACCCGACGATTCTGTGAGCGGCCTTCTTCCGTATCGTTTGAAGCAATCGGCTGTGTGTCGCCGAAGCCGTCCACTGCGGTAAAACGAGAATCCGGGAATAAATCCTTGCTCCGTTTTTGCAGGTACTTCTTCACGGCATTGGCACGGTCGCGCGATAGCTTCCTATTTAACGCGGGGTTACCGGTGTCATCCGTATGTCCGTGAAGCTCGATTTTCAGCCCGCGTGCTTCACCCAACGCTTTCCAGATATCGTTGAGGACATCTGCCGCATCCGAAGTGAAAGTTGCTTTCCCTGTGGCAAAAGTAATTTGCCACGAGGCATTGCCGACCACTTCCTGTATCTGAGCACTCGAATAAACGGGTACTGCCGGAGCGGACATAGTGGGGATGCGACCTTGAATATCCTTTAAGAAAGAATAGTTGGTCACTTCCTTGGCGCTCGGAAACGATGGGAGACGGTCACGATACATTTTCTGCATTCCCGCACCGCGATCGTCATACCATTCAGCCCACTGATTTGTTTTACCGGGTATTAAACCGGCATATTCCAACGCGTCAGCCAAGCCGTAAGTGAACGAACCGCCAATCTCATTTTCGACAGGCACCTCAAAATCACGCTCGACTTTACCTTTTTCAACTTTGCCGTGGTAGTAGGTCCTCCAATATTCCGGACTTCCTTCACCAAAGACTTCGGTTGCAACTTTGCCTGCTTCCAACAATGCATCATCGCTTTTCTTAATCTCTTCGCCTGCCTTATAGGCCGCAATCAAAAGATTATTCACAACAGCGCGATTATCGTTGTCCCATTTGCGAATGCCGATAACGTCAGCCGCCATGAGAGACGGGTACTCTTTGGTCGAAACAAAAGTTACCAGCCCGCCGCGTTCATCATTGACCGTTTTGTCGCCAGGTAGCCATGTAGCTACACCGGAAAGGCATTCCTGCGCTTTTTTCTCAGGATTGCCTAACGTTGAACGCCAAGCGCCGCAATCGCGGGCGATATATCTTCTTCCTGCTTCAACAAACGATGGTGCTGAAACCCAGTTTACCGCATTGGGGTCGTAGACGCTTTCGTCAACATTCACGGGCACTTTATTGAGAGCAAAACCCGCTAAACACGCATCCTGGTCGCCATCCATCGGTACGCCAATAATGAACTTACCGCGCGCTTTTTGCGGATCGGCCTTAATTTCAGGCGTCACCATACATTTGTCTTCTCCGCGCGATGCTCCAATCGGCGCCACGCGCTCAGCCATATACTCAGGACCGAGGCGCTCAAGCATTTTGTTCAAGCCATCCAAGAAAGCCGGGGCGCCATTACTCATAACAACAGCAAAGTGCAGGCCGACGTTCGGGTTAGGATTTCCATTTTTCAAAGCTTGCGCAAATTCCGCAAGACCAGTCTGCATGACCGGATAATCGTCGATACGCTTCACGGTCATACGAATACCGGCTTTGTCAACCAAACTTCCGGGTTTCGTTATTGCGCCGCCGTTTGCCTTGAGCATATTTGCATTCGCAATCCACGGAATGAGCCCGAAGTTCACAGTGACTTTTTGCGCGGAGGCGGGAGCGGTAATTAAACTTGATGCCATCGGCACCTGAGCGCTTGACACACTCGGCACATTGGCATAAGTCTGTTCCGGCGCAACCGTCGGTGTGGGTGCAGGATTTGTGATGAGACTACTCTCTTTCGGCACCGAGGCTTCTTGATGCAAAGGAGCGTCAAAATACTTCATCCAATCGTGCGTGTATCCATACCAGCCAGTGCCGACTATCGCAATGCAAATACCGATTTTGAGCGTGTGAGACAGAAAAGCGCGAAGCTTTTTGCCTTTTTCATTATATACAATAGGCATTTCAATTCACCTCAGTTTTGTTTGTTGAACACTTTGGAATACGCGCCGGTATCGACGGTTGTTGCCGCCGGTACGTTTTGCGCAGGAAGGAGAGGGAGCAAACCCTGTTTCTCTTTTTGCCACTTCGCGAGCAATTGTTGTGCCGCCGCGCTCTGATCAGAACGATAAGCGGTAACAATCTCTCCGGACAGCTTGCGAATTGAACGAAGGCGCCCGAAGGTGCCGATATAGTTTTCCGCAATGACTTTTGCCGCTCTTTCGGCAAATTCTTTACGTTTAGAACCCTTAATGAGAAGTTTTTCTGCGGAGTCCATCCCCGCATCATAGATTTTAGAAGCTTCCCAGTCGGTTCTCTGACCGTCAATTTCAGTCCTGAGATCGCGCGCTTTGGACTTGTACACATCATAGAGCTCCCCGAGCTCTTTTGCCATTTGTTGCCCATTCGCAATCCTGCCGTTAAGCCTTTCCACAACGCCGTTCCAAACGGAAACGTCATGTGCAAAAGATTTGAATTCCGAACTCGCCGGATCAATTTGCCGAGCACGGCTTTCCGCGTTTTGAGCTTTAGCGAGAGCCTCGTCCCTTTTATCGGTTATTTGCTCGACGACCTCTTCTATATTCCCCAGCTGGTCGCCATACTCTTCCCCTTCGGATTCGATATCCCGAAGGTAGAGAATGCCCGGCACGAGAGGGTCGCGCTCAATATATTCCCATGTCAGCTCTTCGGCTTTCGCGTCAATCCGCATCTGCCCCAGCCGTAAAAGATGAGGCACGCCGTATACGGTGAGCAAAAGGACAACCAAAGCTATGAGAGCGACCGTTCCCGCGGCAAAGAATTTTGCCAATGAAAGAGCCGCCGTCGCGAGGGGTATCGCCGCAAGTCCCGCCACTATAACAAGACCAGCGAGAGACAAACCCTTGAGAATTCGGCTCACTTTCACCACCTGAGGATCTTTCGGCAACATTGACAAGGCGTTACTGTTTACCGTACTGATTTCGTTCATTACTTTGTCTCCTGTTGAAGAGATGTTAATTGTTGAATTAATGCGCCGATGTACTTTTTCGCCGCATCCGCTGAAGATAAGAATTTCTCTTCTTCATCCTTTGCTTTGGTTTCTTCCGCGACAATTTTTTGCGCAAGCGTTTCCGCCGCGTGTTTTGTCGTTTCCAATTCTTTGGCGAGAGAAGCGAGTTGGCTTTCAAGCTCGGTGGTTCGCTTTTGCTTTTCGCTCAGTTCTTTTTTGGGGCCGTCAACTTCTTTCGCAAGGAAAGCCGCCTTTGAAGCTTTAAACTTTCGCTCTTCTTCCGCCAAAGCGTTGCTTTGAGCTTTCTCCAATTCAAGCAACACTTCCGGCGCCTGCATGCGCAGGATGGAAAGTGCGCGTTTTACCCGCTTTGTTTCATCGGGTATGTCTGGAGCGAGCTCCTCACATGCCGCGATAAGCCGGGTGACTTTGCCGTCTTCCCCGCCCAATATCGCTTTTAGAATTTCTTCAAGTAGTTTTGGTTCGGGAGAAACACCATGCGCAACCGCTTGAACCGCCGGAGAAGCAACGCTCGCTGGCGTTACGTTCGGAACAGGTTCACTCGGTTGTTTTTCGGCATCCGTGTCTACCGCATATCCGGTCATTACTGCAAGTTTATCAAGAAAACCGGGCATAAATATACCTCCATTTGTTTGTGGAATAGAATTATAGGTTAGTTGGAATACAGACGAGATTTTAACGATATTTTTATCTGTCAATGTAGTACCACGTGTTATTATACACAAAGACATATTTTTGTCAACCCCCCTTCCTCCTACTTACAAAAAATTGTGCTGTAGTCCGAATGTGGAAATGACGGCGGTTTAGTCCCTTTCCCTTCATACTCACCGATCTGGCGGGACTTCGTAATAGCTCAGCAGAAACTTCGCTGTATTCATAAATGGCTCGGTGAGCGTATGCGAGGCGTACCTTTCTCCCACCGGATAATACGTATAGAGGAAAACGATGAATTTCGGATCATACGCCGGAAAGTAGCCGAAGAACGAGTGGAGGTAGCGATCGTCGTAATACCCCCCGCCGCTCCCTTTCGATATCTGCGCGGTGCCGGTTTTGGCGGCGATGCTGTAGTTGGGCAATTTCACCGTGCCGCCCAAGAGCGCGTCGTCAACGACTTTCACCAGCATTCTGGTTATTTTTTCGGAAGTTTCCGGTTTCAAAATTCTCCGCCCTTCTTCCGGGGCGTTTGTTTTTTCAATCCCGGCGGCGTAGATTGTCTTTTTCAAAAGGTGCGGATTGGCAAGCGTGCCGCCATTGCCGAGCGCCGCAAGCGCTTTCGTAATCCCTATCGGCGTCATGGCTATGCCTTGCCCGAACGCGGCCGTTGCGTGTTCGACATCGCGCGGGCTCTTGAGATTGTCCATGAGTCCTGGGACTTCGCCGGGGAGGTCAATGCCGGTTTCTTCTCCCATTTCATACGAGAGCAGGTATTCCGAGAACTTCTCGCGTCCCATTTTTTTCATCACGAACACCATGCCTGTATTGAGCGAATCGTTCAGAACTTTCTGCATGGTGATATTGTTCCCCCGGCCCTGCCCGTCGTAGTTTGATATTTTCTTGCCGTCAACCATCACGAAGCCGGCGTTATCGGCATACGTCGTTTCTGCGGTAACGCTTCCGTTATCAATCGCCGCCGCCATGGCAAGCGGCTTCACGATGGAACCCATTTCGTAAACACTTTCCACGAGAGGATTGTTGAAAACCGACACATCTTTTTCTCGCGACACCTCATTCGGATTAAAATTCGGCATCGCGGCCATCGCGTAAATTTCCCCCGTCTTCGGGTTCATCACAATCCCGCCCGTCACTCCGGACTTCCATTTTGTTTTCACTTCTTCAAGCTGTTTTTCCAAAAAAGACTGCACTGCCGGTTCTATGGTCGTTACAATATCTCCTTTCATTGATAAGGACGGATCAATGGCGTTGTGTGCCGAAGAAAATACTTCCGCAAAAAAATTTCGCCCGGGTTTCCCGTTGTCTTTATTCAGTACGTCATCATAATATCGTTCAAGACCGTACCGGCCGGCAAGCGTAACTCCGTCTTCCTTATACCCCACGAAGCCAAGTACCTGCGCCGCGCTTCTCTCGCCCGGATAATATCGCCAGTGCTCGCGATACGCGCCGATCCCGTCAATTTCCGCGCCTTTTACTTTTCGCGCCGCGTCTTCGGAAATGCGGTGCGCTATCTCTTCATACGGATCATCGGTCTTTGCGGCTTTCTCCAAGAAATCCGCTTTATCCATGGGGGTTATGGCGTTCAGTTTTTCATACGCCGTTTCCGGATCGGTTACTTTTTCCGGATGCATCGCCAGAAGAAAGCCGCTTCGAAGCGCCGCCGCGGAAACCGCCGCGCCGTTTTTTTCCGTAAAATAAATGGCATTCCGATCAAACGGGTCGGAAGAAATTTTATACTGCCCTTCGGCGCGATCGCGAAACTCAGTGCCACGGATAATCTGCAAAAAATACAGCTGCCCGATAAATACGCAGGCAACGGCGATAATAACGAGATAGAGAAACCAAATTCTGTTGCGTCCGAGAAACTTTTCCGCCATTGCTGAAATGAAATTACTTCTGATAATCGCGGCCTAAGGATGCGCGAAACTGAGAGAAGCAACGCGCGAAACATACTCAATCTTCGCAATCTCTTCGTACCCGAGAATCTTTGCGTCGGAAAGACCGATTACGGCGCCGGATGCCATGTATTCGGATTCAAGCTCGGATATTTTCGTGTCCAAGACTTTTGCTTCGGCAAGCGCCTCCGTCCGATCTACGACGCGCATGACCGCCGTACTCACCATGTACAAATAGGATGCCGCAACGGCGGCAATAAGAAAAATCAGCGCGAAAAAAGCCCTTTCTTGAAGGTTGTGAAATGATACTGATGTAATGTGTAAACTTCTTTGCATAGGTTTTAACTTTTTTCAATTACTCTTAGTTTGGCGCTCCGTGCTCGTCTGTTTTCAGTCAGTTCTTCTTTCCCGGGCGTTATCGGTTTTTTAACGATTAACTTCCCCGATCCTTCATCTTGTTTTTCCCTGAAAAATCTTTTTACCGCGCGGTCCTCAATGCTATGAAATGATATGACGGCGATTCTCCCGTGCGGAGCGAGAAGAACCCATATCGCCTCCAGTGCTTCTTCGAGTGCCCGAATTTCATCGTTTACCGCGATGCGAAGCGCCTGAAACGTCTTTGTTGCGAAATGGGTCTTTCCCCTCCTAAGCCGGGACGGAACGCCCGCGCTGATTATGTCTGTCAATTCTTTCGTGCTTTCAATTTTTTTCTTTTCTCGTGCGGACACGATGCTTTCCGCTATCTTCCGTGCATAACGCTCCTCGCCATACCCTTCGATGACTGCCGCGATATTCTCCTTCGCCCAGGTATTTACAATATCCGAGGCGGTGAAAGCGGCCTTCAAAGGGTCTGCCGAAAATGTCATGAGAAGCGGTTCGTCTTTTTGAAAAGAAAATCCTCGTCCGGAAACTTCAAGTTCGTGCGTACTCAAACCGAGATCGAATAAAACTTTGTCCGCGTGCGCGATGCCGAGTTTCTCGCATATCGCTTTCACGTTTCGGAAATTATCTTCCACTAAGTGAATCTTTGCTTCGCACTTTCCAATCCTTTCTTTTGCTCGAACAAGCGCCGATGAATCTTGGTCAATGCCCACAAGAATCCCTTCCTTTCCCAAGTTAGGACACACTTTTGAACTGTGTCCTCCCCCGTTTATCGTCATATCAATGAACACGTCGCCTTCTTTCGGACTGAGATATTCCAAAACTTCGTTCAGTAATACGCTTTTGTGCAAATCATCCATACATCAGAATACGCCGAGTTCACCGAGTTTCTGCGCCAATGCATCCGCCTGATTCCCAATCTTCTTCTTGTACTCACTCCAGCGAACATCATCCCAGATTTCCGCCCGATCATGAACGCCGGTAATGATGACCTTGCTTTTGAGTTCCGCGAAGTCTTTCAGAAAATCCGGCACCAGAATGCGTCCGAGAGAATCGACTTCAAGCTCCACCGCTCCGGCAAGCATGAACCGATTGAACCCTCGCGTATCCGACTGCCCCATTGAAAGCTCCGAGAGCTTCCCCGCGATCTTCTCCCACTGCTTTGCGGAATACAGAAAAAGACACTTATCAAGACCGTGCGTAAGAACCACCATCTTGCCCACCTCCTTGCGGAATTTTGATGGCAGAGAAAGGCGTTTCTTCGGATCCAGGGTGTGTGTGTATTCGCCCAATAACATATTTTTGTTAGCTTGCTAGCTTGTTAGCTGATGAGCTTTGTTAGAACACGAACGACCGATGCCCTAAAAAACTAAGCAGCTAACTAGCTAAAAGCTACGCTACCTTCCAGTGCCAATACCATAAACGATAAAAGTATTCCACTTCATACCACTTAATTACTACTTTATACCACTCTATAGCGAAACGCAATACGAGTTATCCACACCGATGGAACAGTGAAAAAAGATTTGACAAACTTCTTGTTTTGTGTATTATTACCTCAGTCCAACAAAAAAGAGGTACGCGAAGTGGCAAGCAAATGTGTAGAAAGATGCGCAAATTGAAATCGCGCGTTAGGTGATAACTGGAACTATTGTCCGCAATGCGGGACCAAAATCCTGCTTGAATGCGCGAAATGTCATCAGATGGAACCGCAAAATTTTGTTCTCGCTGACACGTGTTATGCGGAACAAATAAAAACAAGGCAACTATTAACCCGAGCCTCAAATATCTTCCTTTTTACAATCTAGCAAATTCTAGCATATGCTAGAATTTGCTAGATTGTTTTGATGCCTGTGATTCCTTAAATAGAGGGTATTTGAGGCTCGGATTAATAATTGGCGAAAAACTTTTTGACAAAAAATTTGAGATCATTTCCAAATATGTTAAGTACTGTTCGCGCTGAAAAGCGCCGGCAAAACAAAAAGGAGCATTTCTGCTCCTTTTTTCTTTTTCTTATGTTTACCCGGAAACGTTTTCGTCCCCTCCCGGCATCTCAATTTGATCCTCCTTGCGCCGGTTGTACTTCACGCGCATATTCTCGCCGACAGTTTTCACTTTTTGCTCAAAATGCCAGAGCGCGGTAAACACCAGAAGCGCAAGCGCGGTTGCGATGCCGGCAAGGGCATACAATCCGAAACCGCAAAGCATCCCGATACCGGCTACGACCCACAGCCCCGCCGCAGTTGTTAAATTGTTTACGTCGCCGTTCTTTACGAAGATAAGCCCGCCGCCCAAAAACCCGATGCCGACAACGACTTGCGATGCCATACGCAAAGGGTCAAGCCCTCGCGCATCGGGAAATTCCTGCATCACCAAGAGCGACCCGGCAACGAAGATCGCCGCGCCGAGAGACACCAACCCGTAAGTCCTCATCCCCGCACTCTTGAGAGCAAAATTCCGTTCCGCCCCGATAAGAATGCCGAAGAAAAGCGCGACCACGAGCCGCAATATAAAATCAATTTGTTGAAGAAAGAGTTCCATTTAGAATAAGAATAATAATACTACTACCACATCGCACGCACAAGCGGTAGGTTTCTGGTTTTCACACCCCAGCGAAGTGTCTCAAAAATATTCTTGAAAAAATGTACGCGGTTTAACAATAATGAAAGGAAGATGCGCTTTCTCCACTGTGTCCGTGAAAAAATCATTATCAAGCGTCGCGAGAAAATGTGCTTTCGCATAAATTGCCCCGGCAAGTATGGGCGCATCATTTTCGTCGTCAATCAAATGAGTAGCATTCTTAACGGATTTTTGTGTCGGATACTTTTCCACTTTCGCACGGCTCCATTCAAGCAATTTTTCAAAACCTTCAAGTTTGCGAGGATATTTACGCGAGAAGACTTCCATGACTTCATCTGCCACGTAACGGTTTGTGATAAGAGAGATTTTCTGTTCGTTTCCTTCTTTACATAAACGAAAAGACCCGCCTGAAATAGAGAGAACGGCGGCGATGAAAATACTTGAATCAAGAAATATCTTTATTTTCTCCTGTTTTGCTACATTGGTCATTGGAGAGTTGGGTAGCCTTTACGAAATAATTCCCTGCGTACTTGTTTCGCAAATGGTTTTATTTCTTCCCAAATTGACTCGTCTCTGTCAGGCACCACTTCTTCCCAGCGCACACGATAACGGCGCAAAACTTCTTTAATTTCTTGTTTTGCGCGGTTGATTGTCTTTTTTTTCTCTTTGGTTTTCTCTTTTGTTCCCATAAGCATACTATACCGATTTTTCCGGCTTTTGCAAACCATACCCTCCTTCCCACAGGGTAGTCCTGTGTATTATACACAGGACTACCCTGTGGGAAGGGTCGACAAGAGCAAAAAATAGAGGGGTGATGTTTCCGGCAGAATGTACTTGGAGGTTCAACCTCCAAGTAAAAGAATCCCCCGCTCCGCCTACAAACTCCCGACAAGAGTGAACGTGATGTTTCCGGTATAGCTCCCGCTTGCCTGGGTTGCCGGAGCGTCAA
>CAYPFT010000014.1:431-28014 GCA_964410165.1 uncultured Candidatus Saccharibacteria bacterium | reverse complement strand
TATGCTAGAATTTGCTAGATTGTAAAAAGGAAGATATTTGAGGCTCGGGTTAATAATAGGTAAAATTTTGTGATTTTTCCGGAGTATGACGCCATGGAGCCGAAAAAGGCATGAGCGGTACTGTCAGTACAGTGAAATGGCTTTTTCGGTGAATGGCGAGTACTCGGGGAAAATAGCAGATTTTGCCTTAACTTAATATGGAAAGGTCAGTAAGTGTATTCCTTTCGTTTTGATACTGAACTACACCCGCTTCGCTTTCAATTTTGCGGGCTTCTTCACTTTTTCCTTGACGTCGGCGATTTCTTTCTCGACTTTTTCTTCGGCGGCATCGACGGTTTTTTCCAGCCGCGAAACCGTTGTTTTTCTTTTTTCTTCTTTCACTTTCCGCGCGCCGTCAGATTCTCTATCGCCGATGCTTGCGAGAATCCTCTCGTCCTCGTAAATTTCCCGCCGCACGCTCTCAAATGATTCGCGCGATACGGTTTCCGCTTTTTCCACTTCTTTCTCAAGATTCAATCGAAATATCTTAAACTGGTGAAAACCGTATGCGATAATGAAAAGCAGGAGCAATACAAGGGTAACGAGCGGTATGATAACGGAAAGATAGGTTAAAGCAACCGTGCCGAAAAAAAGCATCGCGCTTTCGCGGACGGAAACGAGAACGCTTCCGGACGCGTCGGAGAGTACCCCGCCCGCGACCGCTTCCGCGGAAATCTCATATACCCCCTCTTCTGTTTTTTCATCCATCACAAAGATAAACTTTCCATTCTCGGCGCTTTTCGTCTTGTATTCTTTCGGGCGAGCGCCGTCTTTTCGGACGCGTACCGTGATGTCCGCATTCGGCACGGCTGTTCCGCGGACGACAAGCATGCTATTCGGAGCAAGCTCCGGATCGAAATCCGTGATCACGGGAGAAGAAACGGGGTCAAGGGTGAAATAAACGGAGCTCGTGGCGAAATTTCCGGAAAAGTCAAACGCTTTCGCGGACAATGTATGCGCACCGGCAGTGTGCGCCGGAAGAATATATCTGTGACTGCCGTCATCTCTCCACTCCGTTTCCGCCCCATGGTCCGTTTGAATGAGGTATTTTTCTATGCCGGAGCCGGAATCGCGCGCGTCAAAAAGAAATTCACGGACGCCGTCCCGTTTTGCTTCCGCTATCGCGAAACTCTCGGGTTTGCGGGTATCAATTTGAACGCGGTACAGTGCCGGTTCGCTCCAGCCAAAATCAGTGTGAGCCTGAATGTGGAAATAGGAAACGCCTTCGTCCATATCGGGAATGATTTTTTCGTGTATGGGCGGATACAGGTTTATTGGTGCGCTTCCCGAACTTGCCGTTACCGACAAACGGACGGCATTCGCGCCGGACGGAAGCGTCCACAAAAACCTCGCGTTTCTTTCACCATACCACCTATTTTCATCCGGATGCGTCGGAGAAGTAACGAGTATTTTTTCTTCCGAAGAAGCGGACGCCCCGAGAACAAGCGGCTCCGGAAATTCGCTTTGTTCCGCTTCGGGAATTATTTCTTTCGGAACAAGCCGATATGTTCCCGCGCTCATGACGGAGAGAATGTTCGTGCCGAGGCCGTTATTCGCCAAAATAGCCGCACCGGTCGAAAACCGCACTTGCGCTTCGGTATTTTTGAGTGCGCGAAATATAATGGAAAAAATTTTTCCGGAATCGCCCGTAAAGCTTTTCACGCCGCCGCCGAAACGGATGCTCCCTTTTTCATTGGAGTACTCGGGTTCGACAGTCCACGACTCAAGAAGGGATCCTTCTTTGGAAAGTCCGACCGCTTCAAGCTCCTCCGTATTGAACGAAAGTTCTCCTTCAGCGGCATTGATTGCCCGCCCGCCGGTATCTGCGTTTACCGTAACGGTAAACTCATCGCCTATCCGATACGTGCCGACCTCCGGAAGAAGCGACAAAGATGCCGCACTTTCAGCGAATGTGAAAGAGGGGACGAAGAATAAAAAGATAAAAAGAAACTTTTTCATAACACGATTTTTTTTGCTGATTCCCTCCGCATCCGCCGCGCGGTTATCGCAAAAACAAGAATGGACAAAATTCCGGTAACAAGAAGCCACATCCTATCCACTTCCACTCTCCGAAGAAGAGAAGTATCGGGATTAAACTCGGCGATCCGCTCGTTGCCAATCTTGTCCGCCGCTTTCACATATATTTTGCTTCTGAGATTCTGGTCTTCCAAAACATACGGGCTCTCGGCTCTCGTCCAATACGCCCGCTTCTCGTCGCCAAACAAATTCTGAAGAAACCCGAACTTCCACGGATTCGTTTCAAGCACTTCATAATGATCAATGCCGCTTTGCTTGTCTGTCGTATTCCACGCGATGAAGTACTTGCCGTTGTACGCGTTTTGCTCGCGGTCGAGCAGAATGGTGAAAAATTCCGGCGCTATGGTATCGGCGCGTACCTCTAGAAGCCACTCATTCTCGGCACTCTCCTTGTTTTCTATCGCAACCTTTGCCCCGCGGTACTTTGCATCTGCGGGCGTTCCGAAACCGTCGCCAAGCAGTACCTCCGACTCGGGCGAAAAATCAATCCGGGTAACGGCTGGCGCGGCAGTGTTCGGAACGGGAGAAAACACCGCCTTCCCGAGGATATTCGTCAGACCGGGATCACCGGAAACGCGTCCGCAATATCCGCCGGGAATACCGCCGGAAAATGAAATCGTACCGGCGTTGTGGTCAATCTTTGTCGGCGCAACCCATAAGGAGATGAGCGACTGTCCACGACTGAAATCAACCGCACGCAAAACGCTCGGGTCAAATTTTATTCTCCCTTCTATCGCATTCACGCACTCTCCATCCGTTTCAATGCGAACAGTCGCCATGAACGTATCGCGCGATCCGGCGGAAATGTTTTCGGGGTCAAGAAAGACGCTCACCGCGGCGGAAGCGAATGCGGGAATAAAGAATAAGGAATAAAGAATAAAGAATAAGAGTTTAGTTTTCATACTGTATTTTATAGTATACCAGTGTTTTCTTTGAATAAAAACTTCATTGGAATTTGTTCCGCCAGCTGGCGGATTATGTTTTGTGCTTTTTCTCTATCCTGTCCAGTTAAAAAGCAAGATACTGAAATCTGTCAGATTTACTTTGCCGTCCTGATTGAAATCAACGGTTATTTCGCTCGTCCCCCAATAAAACAAGAGGATGGAGAAATCGATAATATTGACTTTTCCGTCGCCGTTGACATCGGCGGATATGACGCTCCCGAGATCTTTCGTTCCGACATAAAATCCGACCGATTGAGAAAAGCCGCTTCGCTTTGCGCTTGCGTCCGCTAAAATGATCTCGCTTTGCGCTTTAACGCTGTGAAGCGTTTCGTTTTTCAGACCGGCGGTATCAAGGAAAAGACTCCACTTCCCGTCGGAAAAAGCGGCGGTATGCGTTGCGCTTCCCGCGCCGAGATCGACGGACGGAAAAATCACCGCTCCCGGAAAACTCTCCCCGAAAATGCGGAGGCTTCCCCCCGGCGGAACCGATTTTTTCTCCGCATCAATCGTCGGCGGCAAAAAAATACCGGAAACGGTTGTTACCGCGCCTTGAACAACTTGAAAGGTGGTCGTCAACGTGATTGATCTCGTCTTGCCGCTGTCTTCCGCCCAAAAACCGAATGCCGTCGGGCCGGGAGTAAGCGCGCTGATTTCATAATGAAAATCGCCGGAAACGGCGGCTGGCACGACCCCGGCCTGAACTCCGTCTTTCAAAATGTGAACATACGCCCCGGGATACGCCTTGCCGTCCATTACCACTTTTGTCGGAGCCTGAAATGAGATACTGCCGCTCGATGCGCCGGGTCCGCCGGCTATGGGAGGAGGCGGAACGGGCGGCGTCGTGGTTGCCGTTGGGGCGACTTCTTGCTTGCACATATTCGTACAATTATCTCCGGAAAAATTATTGCCGTCATCGCATTCTTCCCCGTAAAGCGCCTGAAGCACCTGATCGCCGCAGTAGGGAGCGAAAGCGGTGCAGGTAGCACTGCAGTGAAGCCCTGCCGTGGAAGTACTGTAGGCGCCATCATTTCCCCCGACCACGTCGCACACTTCCCCGAAGCCGACGATGCCATCGCCGCAGATAGTAATTTGAACGGTTGTGGTGGCGGTAGCGGCATCGGCAGAATAAGGAATAAGGAATAAGGAATAAGGAATCAGGAGGAGTAAACTGAATTTCGTTTTCTTAAACATGGTGGACTATATCAACTTTTTGTGAATAACTTTACAAAACAAAGAACAGGAAAATTTTTTCCGTCCGTGATTCTTTATTCTTTATTCTTTATTCTTCCGCGACAAGTCCACCACCGCCCCGTGCGAAATCGGCGCGTTTCTTTTTGTTGTCGGCGCTTTGGTCGCGTCCGGATGGCGATGCACGGGTACTGGGACTTCCCTTCCGGAACCTTTTTCCTTGTTTTGCCTCCTCCGCCGGCGTGAAAAACCGTACCCGCCGCCGAAAATAACCGGAGCGACGAGGGGGCCGATGACGCTTAATTTATCCCCGAAAGAAAGCCCGCCGAAACCGTATCCTTCATATCCGGGGATGGTGCCGCGCGGCAAGATACTCAAAGTCAGCTCCCCTTGTTTCGAAATCTGATCGCTTTTGTATATGAAAAACTTAATGAGGTATCCTCCCGGCGGAAGATGAGTCGGGAGTTCCGCGAGAACTTTTTTTGTGGCGAACGGATCCGTTTTTTCAATGTCATTTGTGCTATCCGACGATTCAAGAAGCTTCGCTCCCACCTTGCTGTAAACATCAAAATGAACGCGCGACGGCGCGGACGGGACATTCCCCGTATTTTCTATATGCATCCAAAACTTTATCTTTCCGGGAAAATCAAGCCACCATCGCTTGCGCCCTTCTTCCGCTTCAGAGAGCTCAACCCGCCGAACGTCAAAATCATAAATCTCATCCACGACTTTCAGATCAACGTCAACTTGCGCGCCCAAAGCGATGCTGACACCGCTCTTCGCGGTTTCAAGCGATGATGTTCGTATGCGGATACTGCCGGTATATGCTCCAAAGAGAGCGTCTTTGGGAACATCGACGGAAAGGGTGATGGGAAATTGCTGTTGCCCTTTGGGAAGAATGAAGTCGAGACCCTTGTCAACGGTAATCCACTGATTGATGCCCGGGACGTTTAAGGTG
Organism: uncultured Candidatus Saccharibacteria bacterium; assembly: GCA_964410165.1. Taxonomy (GTDB): domain Bacteria; phylum Patescibacteriota; class Minisyncoccia; order Phycocordibacterales; family CAIJYI01; genus CAIJYI01. The sequence goes on along the minus strand of CAYPFT010000014.1, from coordinate 22,848 downwards.
ATCTCCGTTTTCAGATCTTCAACCGGATCTCCGCGAACAATGATAATCTCTTGCGTAAAATGCGATCCTTGCGTAAGCGCATTACTCCGAAGATACGGGGGCGTGATGCCAAACCCCGCAAACGCCGTATGGGCGCCAACAAGGAAATTAAGAGCGAGAATGACCAATAAAAAAAGTAATTTTTTCATGAAACAGTATCACAAAATCACCACGCAAAAACAAACCATCACTCTTTTTTACCGACATATATCATAGCAATTCATATGTGCGTACAAAATCTTCATCTTTACCAATCGGCCGCACTGCTTGCTACACCGATAAGCGTGTTCCTCCCGATATAATCGCCCGCGAGAGTGATGGCATTCGGGATGTGAATGCCCCAAAAAGTATTTTTCGTCTGGGGAGACGATGTGCTGGTCGTCTTGGGTACCTTCACGTCAAGCTGGTAGGGGGTGGTGGAACTCATGGTAACACCGGAAGCATACGCCACGGAAGACGTCGCGAATTTTTGTTCCGCGGCGGGAATGGTGGAAGTGGCGTACGGTTTGCAAAGATTGCTCGGCGAGTAGGTCGTACACATATCATCCCCGTACAGCGACTGATTGAGTCCCATATTGCCGGTCGCGGACATATCGGTGGTCTGAGCAATGGGGTCGTTTTGCTGTCCGGGCTGAAGTCCTCCATAGGAAATGGTCGTGGTGGCGACGCTGTAAGCCAAGAAACTTGCAAGCTCCGTGCCGGTGCTTCCTTCCACGAGCGTGCTTGTGGCATACAGCTTGTCAGATGCCTGCACGGAAGCAAGCCAGTTTTCCGTCGGAAATTGAGTGCCGGCATCCGTCGGATCGGCCACATACCACAGAGGGAACGTACACGTCCACGTCGCGCTTGAATCTCCCTCGCCAAGGCAGGAACCCGCGTCCTGAGTGCATACGGGCTGCCACATGGATGAAGCGACGGCATCCGTATAGCAGTTATTCGCATTATATTCACCGGACTCATTGCAACCGGCGGAAGTAATGGCGGAGCGATACACATTCACGGTTGATGTCGCAATTTCCGGCGTCGTTGAGCTGTTGGCAATACAGCTGTTATCATCGGAAACGGTAAATTTTACTTTCAGACCGGTCGTCTGCCCCTGTATAACCGTAAGCGACAGCGGACCGACCTCATCCGCGTCAAGAAGGCTCACAGATGCGGCGGCAATCGTCGGCGTAGCGTTGGAAACCGTCAAAATGGAGTTCGTTCCATGCGCTCCTCCAGATGCCGCATGATTGTGATTATCAATCACGAATCCGTAAGCGGTATAATTTCTGTCCGGCAACGGAGTGGCGAGCGCGACATTGCAAGTGGGATCGGCGGCGACAAGCCCTGAACTGCAGTACGTACCGCCAGCCCCGCATGCCGTCCCGGTAAAGTCATTGGCTTTACAGACAAATAGCTTTACCGTATCAGTCGCGCCTTCAAGGTCGGCATCGGTCGATGTGGATGTCCACGTAACAGTCGCTCCGGGGAGCTTCGGGGAATCATCAACGAATATCGTGAAGGACGGGCGGTGGTTTACCACAAAAGGAGATGCCGTAAGCCCGCTGCCGCTTTTGGAAACGGCATTACACTTCGGCAGAGAAGCGTTCGCGTCGCATATCCACGCAAACCAATAATTTGCTTCAACAAAACTCTCTGTGGTAGTGGTCGCCGCGCTTGCCTGTACTCCGCTTAAAGTGGAAGCCGATACCGCCCACTGATTTGATATCCCGCCGTTGCATGACGGCGCAACGCTTGGATTTGCTGTGGGGGTACCGCTGGTCTTACAAACTAAAAGATAGTAATTTTCCGCGTTATCATCGGTCCCCGTTCCGACAACGGTGAACACGCTCCCGGAGTTCGTCGGCGTGGAAGAAGAGGATTCCGTTGATTCTTGCGCGTCAACCGTCCAGTTCGGCGGCGTGTTTAAAACCGTTACGGAAGTGGTGGCGGTATTCGCGGCGACCGTCTGAAATTTTCCTATGCGGTGCGAGTCGAGAAAAAGGCCGAGTACGATAACGACAACGCCGAAAAAAACACCGAGGAGCGTTATCTTCCCGACATTTGACCCTATTTCTTTATATGACATGGCGAGAGTCTTTAGGCATTATGATTACAGTATATACCAAAAGTAAATAAATACTGCGCGAAAGTTATCCACACAAATCAAAAAGTAATGAGCTATTGGGGTCAGACCCGTTATTGTATAATAATATGTGTTGTAATTATACCCTCTTCGGTCGTCCCGGATTTCGCACTGTCGACAAAAGGTCAAACTCTTTTACCGTGTCCAGCACCCAATCTTCGTCCCCGAACGGCTTGCCTTTGCTTATACATCCTCGAATTATTTCTTTGGTTTCTTCTTCCTCTTTTTCGTTTATTTCCGCGAGGTAATTAATATTGGGGTCACGAATATTGGGAATATTGGGGTCAGGCACCATTCTTTTACAAAATATGTGTTCCAATGTTTTTTATTTTTTCTTTGGTCTCCCCGGCTTATTCAAGCTCGGAAATAGCTCATATTTTTCAACCATATTCATACTCCACTCAACACCGCCATAGGGTACGCCCTTGTTTACCGATGTCCGAATTTTTGTAATTTCTTCTTCTTTTTCCGGTGTATTAATCCACACACCGTACTTTTCCGGAAAAGGTACGAGCGGAGGAGAAAGTAATTTTTTCTGTTTGCCGGTACCGTTCATCCGCCGCCACGCGCTTCCCCATCGCCAATCTTCGCATCTCTCCGAGAGTTTCGCCCGCACGGGGTTTCTCTCTACGTATTTTACCGCGGAGAGAAAATAGCTGTCAGTATCAACAAGAAATGATTTATACCGTCCTTGATAGAGATGCCCGCTTCCGATAGTTTTGTTTTTCACCTGATGTTTGCGCGTGTGGCTGGTAGTGAGCCAATGCATAAAAAGAGCCAAATCTCCGTCTTTTCGAGGATGCAAGACGAGATGCCAATGGTTGGGCATTAGGGTGTAGGCGAGGATTCTCATATCCACGATAAATTCTTTCGCGTGTTCGAGAAGCGATTCAAAAAGAAGGTACTCTTCTTCCTTGTGGAAAATGGTTTGTCTTCCGTTTCCGCGGTTGATAACATGATAGACTTCATCTCCAACGTCAACGCGTTCGTTTCTTGGCATGATGGTCATTATACCACAACACAGATTTTAGAAAAGAATGGTGCCTGACCCCATATCCAAAGAAGACCACCGCCAATCTTCCGTCCGATCCACGAGTTTTGCTCGCAACGGGTTGCGCTCCACATATCGGCAGAGTTGCATAAAATACGAATCTTCCTGAACGAGAAAAGATTTGTATCGCCCTTGGTAGAGGTGTCCTGAACCTATGGTTTTATGCGCAACATGCCACTTGCGGGTGTGGGTGGTGGTGAGCCATTTCATAAACTGCGACATGCCCCTGTCTTTTGCCGGATACAATACCAAGTGCCAGTGATTCGGCATTATGCAGTAGGAAAGGATGCGCATACCGATGAGTTCTTTCGCTTCTTCCAGTAACTCTTCAAAAAGCAGATAATCCTTATCCGTTTCAAATATTTTCGCCCGCGCATTGGCACGGTTTATGACGTGGTAAATATGATCACCGAGGTCTATTCTTTCTTGTCGCGGCATAGGAGTTTATTATACCATACTTTTTTGATTTATATGGGGTCTGACCCCATTACCCTCGGTTTATGACGTGGTAAATATGATTACCGAGGTCTATTCTTTCTTGTCGCGGCATAAGATTTTATTATACCATACTTTTTTGATTTATATGGGGTCTGACCCCATTACTCTGACCCCATTCCGAGGTTGTCGTGGCATAGGAATTTATTATACCATAGTTTTTTAACAAATAACGGGTCTGACCCCATTACTCTGACCCCATATCTGACCCCATATCCAGATTTTAGAAAAGAATGGTGCCTGACCCCATATCGACCCCATATCCATATCCTTTTCTTCGCGCTCGTTCGTATTGGTCGCAATGTCGGGAGATTATGCTTCGGTTGTTTACGCACAATGTGATGATTGTTCGGGGGTAAATGTTTTCTACAGAGCATGGCTGTCCCCATTACCCCCCACCGTCATTCACGCATGAGAACATCTTTTTGTTTGACATACTCTTCCCACCTACCATGGGAATCGACATCTCTGAGAAGCTCATTAATTGCGTATATATCTTGTATATCCACTACCGCACCTTCCTTAAACTTTATACCGCGGACAACAGAACTCGTTTGCCAAGACAACAAGCAAGTATCTAATCTGGTGTTAAAATGATATTCTGGGACTTGCCAAGTAGTATCTACGCTAGAATTGACACGATCCTGCCCTTCCTGAAATTTTTGAAAAACATATTTTCCATGATTTGCGCATTGAGTTTGTAAACTAGCATATTGATCTTCACTAGTAGTAGTTGCAATTTCATTATTATTTTGAGTGGATGTTTTGGTGATAGGAGTTTCAGGTTTATTTTTGGTAAGGAAAAAAACAAAAACACCAATAGCCCCTATGCTAAAAAGTACTAAAATAATAGTTTTCTTTTTCATATTATTTTTTATTCAACTTTTCATTTCTCTTATTAAAAAATTCTAACTCCCATTCTGCGATACTAATACTCAACATTTTTGATTCGTCGTCCGCCACGACAACAAGTGCCATATAATCATCCACTGTTATCAATGTGCGTTTTATTTCTTCCGGTGTTTTTGTTTTCGGCATTGTCCATCTCTCAACAAGTTTTTTTTCGAGATTTCTTTCTCTGTTTATTTTTTGCAACTCCTGAATTACAATACTATCAAAAGGACAATGTGGTGGGGTTCTGATTTTCCCATGTACCCACAAATATTTCAAGAATAAATTAAAAAGTTTTTGAACAGTTCCTAAATTTATTTCATCAAAAAAATACCCTGAACATTTTTCAAAAATGTTCTTCTGAAGATTTAAAATATTTTGAAGATGTTTTTTTGAGTCAACTTCTGTTTTGTACTCATTCCAATAATCGCAGAGTAATTGCCCAATTATTTTGCGAACCTCATCTTTATAAATTTTCTTCAAACCATCTTTATATAATTTGTTGTGTGAAAAACTAGCACGAATGGTTGAATCTAAAATCTCACTAAATATAAATTTATCTTTTTCGTTCATATTTTTGTTTTTACATCCTCTGGATTCCCATATTCGCGAAAAAGACGACTCGCTCTCTATAAGCACACGAGGCTGGCGATGCTATCCCCCTCCCTTAACTTCATAATCCGTACCCCTTGCGTCATCCGCCCGAGCGATGGGATTTCTTTGATGTCCACTCGTATCACTTGCGATTGTTTGGAGATGGCTACTACTTCTTCTTCCTGCTCCGCTGAAATGACTTTGGCTACCATGAGGTTGCCGGTTTTTTTGGTGACTGCCATGGTTTTGATGCCGCTGCCGCCACGTTTTTGGACTTTGTATTCTTTCATGGGGGTTTGTTTGCCGTAGCCGTTTTCGCCCATGACGAGGAGGGCGGGCTTCTGGTAGGATTTTTTGACGATGTCGGCGCCGACGAGGGTGTCGCCTTTTTTCAAGGTGATGGCTTTGACGCCCATGGCGGTGCGGCCCATTTCTCTCGCGTCGGCTTCTTTGAATCGGACGGATTGACCGAGGGCTGTGACGAGAACGACGTCGTCGCCTTTTTCGGCGAAGAGGGTGGAGAGAAGGGTGTCGCCGTCTTCCAATTTAATGGCGAGCAAGCCACTTCGGCGGACGTCTTTGAAGCTTTCGGCGGAAACTTTTTTCACGATGCCGTTTTTGGTAATCATGATGATGGAAAGCTCGGTGGCTTTTTGGGATTTTTCGAGCGCGAGGATGGAGTTCACGTTTTCGCCCTGCGTGATAGCGAGGTAATTCATAATGGACTTTCCTCTTGTGGCGCGCTTGCCTTCGGGGATGTCGTACATTTTCATTTGGTACGCTTTGCCTTTGTCGGAGAAGAAGAGGAGGTCGGAGTGCGTACTCGTGGTGAGGAAACTCATGATGAAATCTTCTTCTTTTGTGTTCAAGTCAACCACGCCAACGCCACCGCGCTTTTGTTTGCGGTATTCTTCCGGGTTCGTGCGTTTGACGTAGCCGCCTTTGGTGAAGACGAGAATGCTTTCTTCTTCCGCCACGAGGTCTTCGTCGGTGAGGGTTTTCGGACCGCTTTTTACCACTTTCGTGCGACGGTCGTCGCCGTATTTCTCCACGATTTCGAGGAGTTCGGTTTTTACCACTTTCAAAATGTTTTTGACGCTGGAGAGAATGGTTTGCAACTCTTTGATGAGCGCCTGCACTTCGAGAAGTTCTTCTTCGACTTTTTTACGCTCAAGTCCGGCGAGTTTCTGCAAGCGCATTTCCAAGATGGCGGTGGCTTGGCGGTCGGTGAATTTGAAGCGCTTCATAAGATTTTCTTTCGCGGTGCCGACGTCTTTTGAGGCGCGGATGATTTTGATGACTTCGTCAATGTGGTCGAGGGCGATTTTGAGTCCGAGCAAAATGTGCTCGCGGTCTTGCGCTTTTTTCAAATCAAACTCGGTGCGTCGGCGAACGACTTCCTGGCGGTGTTTCAAAAATTCCACGAGGACGGATTTGAGAGAAAGCGTCTGCGGGATGCCGTCCACGAGAGCTACCATGTTTAAGTGGAACATGGATTCAAGCTCGGTGTGCTTGTAGAGGTAATTCAAAACCTTCTGCGGTTCGACGCCGTTCTTCAGGTCAATGACAACGCGAATGTCTTTCGTGGATTCATCACGCAAGCCTTTGATGCCTTCGAGTTTTTTCTCGTGTACCAAGTCCGCGATGTGGATAATCATCTCGGCTTTGTTCACGCGGTACGGAATGGAGGTGATGATAATCTGGAACATGCCGCCTTTCGTTTCGGTGATTTCGGCCTCGCCTCGGCAGAGCATTCCTCCGCGGCCGGTAGCGTATGCGTGATGAATGTCTTTTTCGCCGTACACGCGCCCGCCAAGCGGAAAGTCCGGGCCTTTGACGAATTGGAAAAGGTCTTCGAGCGTTGCGTCTTTATTGTCTATAAGATGAATGGCCGCATCAACCACTTCGCGGAGATTGTGCGGGGGGATGTTCGTAGCCATTCCGACGGCGATGCCGAGCGTGCCGTTTAAGAGGAGTGCGGGAACGGCGGTCGGGAACACTATCGGCTCTTTGCGCGTACTGTCGTAGTTCGGACGGAAGTCCACGGTGTCTTTATCGAGGTCGCGGATGAGTTCGCCGGACACCTTCGCCATTTTCGCTTCGGTGTACCTCATGGCGGCGGGCGAGTCTCCATCTATCGAACCGAAGTTTCCCTGACCAAGCACGAGCGGATAGCGGTAGCTGAAGCCTTGCGCCATTTTCGCCATGGCATCGTATACGGAAGAATCCCCGTGAGGGTGATATTTTCCGAGTACTTCTCCAACGACGGAAGCCGACTTGCGAAATTTCGCGGACGAGGTCAGCCCCATTTCGTTCATGGCAAAAAGAATGCGGCGATGCACGGGCTTGAGGCCATCGCGGACATCCGGAAGCGCTCGCGAAGTAATGACGGACATCGCGTAGTCCAAATAGGAATCTTTCATCTCCTTGCTGATGTTCACAGGGAGAATGTTGTCGCGTTTTGGCGCTTCGACTATTGCAGTTTCTTCTTTTTTGTTTTTGGGCATGATTGTAGCGTGAAAATTGAAAATTGTCTGTTTTTATCCCTTAAATAGTAGCATTTTGCCGGAAAATGAGCAACAAAAAAATAACCGCGGATCTTCAAGAATCCATGTGTGGGCGTCTAATCAAAAATTGAAACCAAGTACGCATCAATCTCCCGCTGTTCAAGATCGTAGAAGTACTGCTTGTTGTTATAAAGCTTCGTCGCAAGCGGTACGCCCACGAACCGCCAATGCCACGGCTCAAATTGGTAATAGGTATTGTTCTTCGGATACGAGAGGACGAATCCGTATTGGTACGCATTCTCCACAAGCCACGCATATGCTTTTGATTTGGAAAATTGTGTGAAATCCATGCCGAGGCTTGGAGTGGTAAAATCAACGGTGGTACCGAGCTGATGTTCCGAATATCCTTGATCTGCGGAGAACGCGTTCGCCCCCGAGCCGAATACCACCTTGTATTCCGACTTAAGTGCGGCCTGCTCGCCGAAAGAACGGTATCCGGAAATAATCTGAATGGGAGTTTGATTCGCCGCCGCCGCAATAAGCAGCCGCGAAAGAAAAGGCTCTACTTTTGCATGAACGAAAATAGTTTTCCCTTCTTCATACACCGAAGTGGAAGCGACGCCGGATAGGCTCGACGGAATATAGTTTTCATTCAAAAAATATACTTTTGAATATTTTTGCAAAAGCTCTTTATCTGTCTTACTCAACTTCTCAAGCGTCCCAACGGTATTGCCGATTGCCTTAATCTGCCCCTCGAACATGAGATTTTTCGTCTGCTCCGACGCGAGAGAAAGTGAGATGTTCGCGTTCTCGTCTTTCGCCGTAGCGAGATCTTCGGCAAGGCGCGCATTCGCCTCAATAAGAAGAGTGTTCTCCTCCTGAAGCGTTTTCGCTTTGTCTTGAGATTCCGCGAGGCTCGTTTTTGTCTCGTGAAGATCAAGCACCGTGAGGCGGAAACGATACCCGCCATAAGAAACACCGGCAAGCATTATCAATACCGCCGCCGCAATAACCTCTTTTGTACAGAAATTCCACATTTTTTTATTGTACCATATCTTCGTTTTTGTTTCCTGTTCCACACTGTCAAACTTTGCATATGCAAGATTGTAACAGCATGGTATTTATCCATAGAAAAAAATTTGGGGGGTATTACATAACTCCATCTTTTTCTCCCGCGTCCACCCTTTTATTTCCGCCTCGCGTTTTGAAGCCGCGGAACGATTCGGGTATTCCTCGGTATACGCTATCCTCACCACCTCTCTCGCGCTCGTGTAATGTCCGCCTTTTTTATTTTTGTGTTCGCTAAACCGCCGCTCCACGTCAGTAGTAATGCCGGTGTAAAGCGTGCCATCTTTGCATTCGAGAATATAGAGATAATACATGTGTTTTTAAAGAAAAAAGCTGTTCATATGCGGAACAGCTTTAACATGCTTGATTTATTTTCTATAAAATTCAGAATTTTCAAGATGTATCATCGCCATAATGATGGCTTGCTTGGTGTAATCCATTCTTGTTATCCTCCCTTTCGTCAGAAGCCCGACCGCGCCTTCGGCATTCCCGAGTTTTGGATTTTCAGTGATACCCGCTCTAAAAAAAGCTTGATTGAGATCCATTCCTTCGTTGCGTACGAAGCCCATGACTTTCGGCGGGCATTCAAAGGCGGGGGAAAGACCGATGTGATATTCCGTGCCGTCAAAAATGGCGCAGACACAGACGTCCATCATTCCGGTCTTCGTATGAGGAACCTCGATAAGCCCGCTTTCGATTCCAAAACTTAACGCATATCCGGGAAAGGCACCGAACGCACGATTCTTCGCACCCTCTACCGTTTCGCCGATTGATTTTGGCTGTTCCGAAACGTTTGACGGCACGCTAACGAAAACAACTTCCGCTTGCGCCAAAATCTCATACTGAGGAGCAAGCTCCTTGAGCGCACCCACTTTAATTTCGTTTGTCGAGCCGATAGCAATTTTCATAATAATTTTCATTTTTACTCTCCGGAAAGTTCTGGAGATATACTACTAAATATCAACTCATTTTACAACACAACAGAAAATAAACTGCAGGGGTTGGATTCGAACCAACATAAGATGCTTCAGGGGCACCAAGTCCTACCAGTTAGACGACCCCGCAACGGACGAGTATATGGCATGATTTACTTCAAAGTTTTTTCCTTCGGCAGATAATTTGTTTTTGCAATCACTGTTCGTCCCAACTCTTTTTCCAACTGTTTTCTCGCCACGCCGGCAATCTTCCCGCCGCGGTCGGCGTCTTTCTTTAACTTCGGCAAACCTTTTGAATCTTCCGTACGATGGATTTCCGTCGTTGACCTTTCGCCGAGCATGGTAAAAATGAGTTCAAAATCGTCCATATGGTCGCGCAAATTCTCCCTCTTCAAGCCTTTTAACTTTTTGTACTCGCTTGGGGTTACGCCGAAAGTGGCTTTGGAAATTTCCGCCGTTAAAATTTCATAATCTTGAGTCTCTTTTGCGCCTCGATTTTTCCATTCGTCGGTCAGTTCTTCGCGAATGGCAATTCCACGCATCCGTTTTTCAATCCAATCATCCGAATATCCTTTGAGCTTGTACAGCACTCTCGTTCGCTTCGTAGCCAATTCAGGATTTTCAATTTCTTGTATTCGCTCATACCCGACTTTCGCCAGCCACCGCTTGAACGGTTCGGCTTTGGGCGATGGAATGGACTGTATGATGCGAAAAACCCCTTCCGTATCGGCGCAATCGGTTTCATATTTTTTCCCGTCGGACGACTCTAATTTCAGTTGTCGACAAATTGTCGACAACTGAAAGCCCCCTTCTTCTCCCACCCTAATTTTCATTTTGAACCAATAATCGCGGGGGTTGATGCTGTCTGTTAATGCTTCAATCACATCAACCACAGAAAACCACCACTCGTTTTGATACAGTGTCTTACGAATTTCCTTTCCCTTAAATAACGCGATTTTTGTTGTTTCCATATTCGTTTGTTTATTTTCTCTTCAAAAGTTTCTGCTCCTTTTTTCTTCTCTGCTCTATCTTTTTCAAATCCTCGTCCGCTTTCAGATCTTCGGGACGAATGCCGCGGCTCAAAAGTGTCTGACGAGTCGCTTTGCTGTTTTTCACCACTTCCTCCTCAAGCCGATACTTTCCGCTCAAATTTTTCTCTTTGATGTTATGGTCGGTCATCGCCAGTGCAAAATCTTTCGCTTTCAGCTCGACATGCGTGTCAAAATCCGCAAGCGTTCGCGCGGGCGGGATTTTTCTTTTCTTTTTCAAGTCGGAAATTCCGATGCCGCCGTACAGCGCCTCAATATGTTTGTTTTTGAACGTGGCGAATTCTTGCGGAAGTTTGATGCCCCGCGCGTACACGGTAGTTTCAATCTTGCTTTCCGTCTCTTTCAATTTCTGCCGCGCTTCCAATCGCTTATCCTCCTTCATACGCGCCTCAAAAAGCTCCTGCCTCCGTGTTTGCGTCGCAAAATACGTTTGTGCGAGAGCAATTTCCGTTTTTCGCGGGTCGCCATTTTGCGCGACGAGATAGCAGGCATAGCGAGTGAGTAAAAAATCTTCCACCATCTGAACCGCCCCCTTGCCTCCCGTTATCGGTTTGTCGGCGCCGACAAAGTGATCAGAAACATTTTGCCCGCTTGTCTTGCAAGCCTCTTTCGCTTTATCAATAACGCCTGAAAACTTCCGCCACTCTTTGTATCCGAGCAACGGCATCAATTCCCGGGCAGACCAAAACTCAAAGTCGTCCCGCTCTTTTTTAATCGATTCAAAATTCTTTTGTACTTGCGCGATAATTGGATCCATAGGGTTTATGTTTTATTTTTTATGTTTCTGGCATTCGCAAAAAGAAAAAATGCAACAAGTAAAGCGGCGGCACCTTTCATATTCCAACCGGTGCCAAAATCCATAAGAGCAGTGATGATAAGAAGCGAGGCAACTGCGTAATTAAGAATTTTTAGATATTTCATAAATTTCGTCGCCCCTTTGATTCTTGCTTCTTGACTCTTACTTCTTCGCCTTCATCGCCGCCTTCACAAACTCCACAAAAAGCGGGTGGGGGGCGAGGGGGCGGGCTTGGAGTTCGGGGTGGAATTGGGTGCCGAGGAAGAAGGGGTGTTCCTGCTCGGGGAGTTCGGCGATTTCCATTAACGTTCCGTCGGGGGAGATGCCGGAAAATACTAATCCGGCTTTTTCGATTTCAGTGATGTACTCGGGGTTCACTTCGTAGCGGTGGCGATGGCGTTCGGAAATTTCTTCGGCGCCGGCGTAGGATTTCTTGGCGATACTCCCATTCTTGAAGACGGCCGGGTACGCGCCGAGACGCATGGAGCCGCCGTAGTTTTCTTCTTTCATTTTCTTTTTCTGGTCAGGCATGATGTCTATGACGAGATGCGTGGAGTTCGGGTTGATTTCCGCCGTGTTCGCGTCTTTCCAGTCGAGTATATTTCTCGCGTACTCCACCACCATAAGTTGCATGCCGTAACAGAGTCCGAGGTACGGGATTTTGTTTTCACGCACGTATTTGATGACCGCGAGCTTCCCTTCTATCCCGCGCGAACCGAATCCGCCGGGAACAATGATGCCGTCGTATTTTGAAAGTTTTTTCAGAGATCTTTTTTGGGCGCTTTTATCGCCCTCAAACTCTTCCGCCGAAAGCCACGTAATTTTTGGCTTCGCGCCGTTCTCGTACGCGGCGTATTTCACCGCTTCAATGACGGAGAGGTATGCATCCGAAAGCACAAAGTCGCCGGTGCTAAAGTATTTTCCCACGATAGCAATGTGTACTTCTTTCATTGCATTCTTGGTCTTTGCGACAAATTTTTTCCATTCACTCAAATCGGAACCATTCTTTGATTTGAGCTTGAGCACGCGAAGCAGGATTTCGGAGAGTTTATCTTTCTCAAAGTTGAGCGGGACATCGTAAATACTCCCGACGTCCGGCGCGGAGATGACGTTCTCCGCCTGCATGTTGCAAAAGAGGGCGAGCTTTTCTTTGCGCACCGCATCAAGCGGCGCGCTTGCCCGCGCGATGATGACGTTTTGCTGGATGCCGTTTGAGTTTAAGGCGCGGACGGCGTGCTGGGTGGGTTTGGTTTTCATCTCGCCGAGCTGTCCGGGAATCGGGAGGTATGACACCATAACAAAAGCGACGTCATCGGGCGATTTGAGTTCCATCATGCGCGCGGCTTCAAGAAATAAAATATTTTCGTACTCCCCTACCGTTCCGCCGATTTCAATGACGGTAATATCAGCGTCAGCTTTTTCCGCGGCTTTCTCAATGCGTCCGATAATCTCAAGCGGAATATGCGGCACCACCTGTACGCACTTTCCTTTGTATTTCAAATTGCGTTCTTTCTCAATAACCGAAAGATAGACGCGGCCGGTCGTCATGTAGTTATCCGAGGAAAGCGAGATGTTTAAGAAACGCTCGTAGTTGCCCATGTCCTGGTCCGTCTCGTATCCATCATTCAAAACAAAAACCTCCCCGTGTTCGGTGGGATTCATAGTGCCGGCATCAACATTGATGTAGGGGTCGATTTTAATCGCAGTTACCGAAAAACCGCGGCCTTTGAGTATCGCGCCGATAGAGGAAGTCGTAACCCCCTTCCCGACGCCGGACATGACTCCGCCGACGACGAAAATATACTTCCGCGCTTGTGCACTCGTCTTATTCTTTGTTTGTTTCTTTTTGGTTTTTGCAGGCATAAATTTAAGTATGAGAAATAAAAAATGGCTCAACATCTTCCGGACGAATAAGCCGCACATCGTCTGCCGCTTTTGAAAGCCCATATGACTGTCCTTTTGGGATTCCGACATACTGCACTTTCTTTCCAAGCGACCGCACTTCTTCCACCGCAGGAACAAGGTCGGTGTCGGAGCTTAACAGATAGGCAATGTCATATTTATCCTGCCGCGCATATCGTATCATTTCCACGGCAATCCGCACATCCACTCCTTTTTCGTGATAGGTCTTGTCTGGATGCCTGATAAGATGCCCGAGAACAACCGTAATACCTTGCGCTTGAAGTTTCATAAAAAGCCTCTGCTGGTCCGCGAACATCTTAACACTTTTTTCATTATTGTCTCCTTGTTTGATCGCTCCGAGATAGTAAGAAACCCCAGCAAGAACCTGCTGTTGCGCGAGCCACTTGGAAAACCCGCGAAAATCAAACGACGAGGGACGATGTCTTTCTTTCATACCGTCGGAAAGCGCTCGAAGTTTGAAGTAGAAATTATTTCCGTCTATAAAAATGTATGCTCGCATAAAATCAAAGTAAATTAAACAAAGACTGCCGTCTCGCGCAAGCGCGGGACGGACAGTGAGTTTAACTCATTAAGTGTAGCAAAACACAAAAAAGTGTCAAGCCCCCAAGCGCGCCACGTTATCATCATTTGTAAAAACATCTTTCCAGATGACATAAATGTATGAATTATTCCTCCCCATTATCGCATATTTGCATGACGCGAGAAATGTTGACAAATATACTATTGAATGCTAGGATAAAATCTACACCCATCGACCCTTGAAACAAAAAACGGAGGAAAAATGAACACAACAGAAGACCAGCTTCAGAAAAACGCCGAACGCATCCTTGGGGAAACGCGTGTCGGAAGCCGCGAGGAAACGGGGGTCCTCAAATCCTTGTGTAAAGGACTCCCGGAAAAAGATGAACAAATCATCCTTTCTGTGTACTTCAGAAGAAAAAAAGCGGCGAAAGTGACGGCAAAAAAAGAAAAAAGGAGAGGAACATGAACGCGCACCAAAGGGCAATAGCTCGCGGAATCGCGAAGCGAAAACAGGAAGAAGAAAACCGAAAACTTATTGAAAAATTCCGGGAAGAGGGAAAATCCTATTGCGTTGCCGACGGAAAAATTGTCGAAGTCAAAGTTGACGTTCTCGACAAAGTTCCGCCGCTCCAAAAAAGAACTCCGGTAACCATTGGGAGTGAGAAACCGGTTGAAAAGCCACCCTCCGGTAATTTGTATGGAATATGGAATCTCACAGACGTGATGCGGTCAATAATTGACACATTATTGCGTTCGCGGGGACGTGAGTAAACTCGAAATGAGGGGTATTGAGTCCGCCCCGCCAAGAACGCCCCTTTTCGGGGCGTTTAACTTTTGTCCGTCGTCGTTCTTCCAACTTTAAACTTTCAAGTATTTCCGTACCGCCAAAAAGCTGGATATTGCTCCGAGTATCGCCCCTGTGCCGAGAAGCAAGACGAGAAGTTCAAAAAAGTGTTTTACATAATACTCAAAAAGGTTCACCCCGCCGAAAAACTCGGTCGTCGTACCGCCGAGCCAAAGCGTCGCCGGATAGAAAAGCGCCATCGCAATGAGCGCGGCGATAAATCCATAGATAATCCCGCCCACCACGAACGGGCCGCGGATATACATATTACTCGCGCCGACAAGCCGCATGACGGCAATCTCTTCTCGCGACATATAAATAACGAGGCGAATGGTGTTGAAAGTGATTAAGAGAGAAATGAGCATCAAAATTCCAGCCACGGCAAAACCCAAGCGCTTGGCGCCGATGATAATCTCGGTCAGGCGGTCAATGACAACTTTGTTTTGGCGATAATTCACTTTATCAATACTGCTCGCCCCCGCCCGAGAAATGGCGCTGGTATCTTCAAGCGACTTGACTATGGCTTCGTATTGCGACGGGTCTTTAGCGACGACGTTCAGCCGGGCGCCAAGCGGATTGTCCGAAAGCTCCTCAAGCGCTTGGAGCGTGAGATAGTCGTCCCGATGCTTTTCTTTGAAGTCAGCGATGGCTTGCGTTCGGGAAACATATTCAACGCTCGCCACCTCCGGCATTTTTTCAAGCGTTGTTTTCACCTTCATAATTTCATCTTCAGAGGCGGAGGTAATGAAATACACATTGACGTCAACTTTGCTTTTGAGGTCGGCAAGCACAGACTCTAAAATAACGCTGGTAAACACCAACGCTCCGATGGTGAAAAGCGTTACCGTAACGACGAGAATGGAAGAAAGCGACACGAAACTGTTCCTCCAAAAACTGAGGAATCCGGTACGCAGTATTCTTTTTGAAGTAAGCCAGAACATAGTTGTTTAGTATAAGGAGACAGTATCAGTATCAGGGAAAACCGATGTTATCGTTCCTGATACCGATACCAATTCCTTATACTTATCATAACACATATTTCCCGCTTTCATCGTCGCGGATAATCTTTCCCGATTCCATGGTAATGACGCGTTTTCCGAGAAGGTCAATGATGCCTTTGTTGTGCGTCGTCAGAATCACGGTGGTGCCGATGTCGTTGACTTTTTTCAGTATCTGCACGATCTCGTATGTATTGACGGGGTCGAGATTTCCGGTCGGCTCGTCGGCGATGATGATGTCGGGCTGATTAACGATCGCGCGGGCAATCGCCACGCGCTGTTTTTCTCCGCCGGAAAGCTGTCCGGGGAAATCCCATATCTTCTGTGTAAGATCAACGAGTTCAAGAACATGCGGCACATCAAACGCAATCTCTTCATCGCTCCGCCCGGCCGCCTCCATGGCGAAAGCGATATTTTCATACACGGTTTTGTCGGGAAGAAGCCGGAAGTCTTGAAAAATCATCCCGATGCGCCGCCGGAGCTTCGTTACTTCCGCTTTTTTGAGAGAGTGAACGTTGACCGACTCAAAAAAAACGGCGCCTTCGGTCGGGTGTTCTTCCGCGAGAAGCAATTTCAAGAGCGTGGTCTTCCCCGCCCCCGAATGCCCGACAATGGAAACAAACTCGCTATGTGACACGGAAAACGTGATGTCGGAGAGCGCCAGAGCATCGTTGTGATATTTTTTTGCAACTTTATCGAAGTAAATCATGGGCTTATGTATGTGGGACAAGTATATGTATATTGTATACGAGGCAACCGTCGCCCCATATACTTATACAAATCCCTTATACGGGGTTGTGTTTCGCAACTTTTTTATTATACCAAAGAAAAACAAAAGATGCGAAGAAAAAATCGTGGAAAAATGAAAAAATATATCGCTTGACTTTTTTATGTTCCTCGTCTATACTCATAATTACAAATGGCTTCGGCCCTACTCTGTCGAAAGGCAGAGGAAATAAAGCAAAAAAGTTCAAGGCAACAATGCTTTGAGCTTTTTTGTTAGCTCTTGAAAGTCCGTTTCGTTCATTGTTCCGGCGTGGCGCGTTAACCGGCACGCATCAATAAGCCGAATTTGAGACAAGACCGCTAAACTTTTTACTTCGGGAACAAACGAAAACGCAAAGTAATATTTTTCCGCCTTGCGAGGAATCGGCTTTTTTGATTTGGTAAGAGGGATAGCCCAAAAAATTTCATTGTTAAACTTTCTCACGATTACGACCGGACGCAAGAATTCTTCACCCTTTCCATCCGTTTCAAACCCGAGATTCGCACCGAGGGAACAGTGCCATATTTCTCGCTCATGAAAAAACAACCGCTCTTTGTTGCCATTGAGTTTTTCTTTCTTCGTATGCCATTTTTGAAAATCTTTTGTCATTTGTTACAAATTCTTCTCCGCCTCGATAAACTCTCCTATCTCTCCGTCTTCGAGCACGGCATCCACTTTACTCGTCTCCACTTCCGTCCGGTGGTCTTTCACCATCTTGTACGGATGAAGGACGTACGAGCGTATCTGGCTCCCCCACTCTATTTCCGTCGTCTTGCTCACATACATTCCCGCCTCTTTGCTTTTTCTTTCGTCCTCTCTCATTTTATACAATTTGCCGCCGAGTATCTCAATCGCTTTTTCTTTATTCTGCAGTTGTGAACGTTCGGAATCCACATGCGCGGAGAGTTTCGTCGGGATATGTACGATACGGACGGCGGTTTCGCGCTTGTTCACATTCTGCCCGCCCGCGCCGCTTGACCTCATAAACTCAATTTTGAGCTCGCTTTCGGGAATATCAATCTTTTCCGCAAATTTACCTTGCTGATCAAATTTCGGAATCACTTCCACCATTGAGAAAGACGTGTGTCGGAGTTTTTTCGCATTGAACGGCGATATCCGCACGAGCCGATGCACGCCGGACTCATTCTTGAGAGTACCGTACGCATTTTTTCCGCTCACCTCAAAAGTGAGATTTCTATACCCTCCGTGGTCGTTCTCATTCCGGTGAAGAATGCTCAACCCCCATCCGCGCCCCGAAATATACTTTTCATACATGCGAAAAAGCATCGCCGAAAAATCTTCCGCGTCGTCGCCCCCCGCTCCGGAAAATATGGTAATGATGGCAGACCCCCGGTCATACTTCCCGCCCATACCCCCGCCGGCTACCGCATCTTTCAGATCGCCAAGTTCTTTTACCAGTTCTTTCGCTTTCGTTTTGTCTTGCCAAAAATCAGGAGAGAGCATCATTTTTTCGATTTCTTCTATCCTTTCTGCTGATGTAATTCTGGGTTCTTCCATAATTTTTCAGTATATCAAAGAAACAACATTTGACAAAATTCAAAATCTTTGTCTAAATAGATACATCATTGTTATTTGAGAGGAACAGATTATGAAAACACCGGGGAAAATATTAAAGATTGGCCACCGTGGTCACGGTGTGGGTTATGGCGAAAATACGAGTTTAGCCATTCGCCTTGGGCTTCTCGCGGGAGCGGCTGGTGCGGAATACGACGTGCGAATGACGAAGGACGGTAAAATTGTGCTCATGCACGACCTTGACATCAGCCGCACCACGAACGGCACGGGAAAAGTCTCTGATTACACATATGAAAAACTGCAAAAGTTCAATGCCGGGTACGGAGACTGCGTTCCTCTGCTTGAAAATGTGTTGCATCAATTCAGCGGCTTCATTCATAACATTGAACTCAAAGAAAATATCGGGGAGCAAGTTGTGAGGATCGTCAAGAGATGCGAAATGACTGACCGAGTTCTCGTTTCCACATTCAATTGGGACGATCTTGCGCCGTTTGCCGGAACAGGTATCCCGACGGCGCTTTTGGCGGATGCGGATAAGGTTCGAGGATTGGGTGAACATGCTTTCGTTGCGGAAGCGTTGCGTCGAAACGCAAAAGCTGTGAACCCGCATTTTACTGCCGTCACGCAATCACTTATCAATTATGCCCATAGATTTAAAATCAAAGTTTATCCGTGGACGGTTAATGAACCGCAAGACATTGCCCGCATGAAAGCCCTCGGCGCGGATGGAATTATTTCCGACTATCCCGGATTATGAAAGCCGACCGGACTTGCTGTATGCAAGCCCGGTTTTTTGTCGTCCGTGACTTTATGGACTTTCGACTTTTGACTCTGTTTGGAGCCACCTCGCGGGATTGAACCGCGGACCTTCTCGTTACGAGTGAGATGCTCTGCCAACTGAGCTAAGGTGGCGTAATTATGATTTTTTTCTTGTTCACTCGTTACGAGTGAGATGACCTACCCTCCTTTTGCCAACTGAGCTAAGGTGGCGTAATTATGATTTTTTTCTTGTTCACTCGTTACGAGTGAGATGACCTACCCTCCTTTTGCCAACTGAGCTAAGGTGGCGTGTTACGAGTATCAGGGGCAAGTATCAGTATCGGGGGTTACGGTCGGCACGTTCCTGATACTTATACTTTTTTCCTGATACTCCGTGGAGCCCAAGGGCGGGATTGAACCGCCGACCTCGCCCTTACCAAGGGCGTGCTCTGCCGACTGAGCTACCTGGGCGTATTGTGCCATATACATCGTACAATATATCGCATTTCTCGTTTTTTTGCAAAAAACGGGCTCATACTTGAGCCCGCGTGTTACCGTTTCTTTTACCGTTTCGCCCCTCTTTCTTTTTTATATTTATACATTTCCGCGTCGGCTTCCTCAAGAGCTCTTTCCAACTGCCGAGCGTCCGCCGGCGGAAACATTTCCGAAATTCCGAAAGAAAAACCCGAAGAAGAATCAATTCCGAATTTACTCCGCAGTGTCGCCTTAAACCGCTCTCGCATTTCCGCGATACGTTCGCCCGCCGAAACCTTGTCAATGTTAAAAAGCGCGACTAAAAACTCATCCCCCGAACGGCGACCGACTACATCGGTACCGCGAACAATGTTGCCAAGAATAATGCCTGCGAGAACCCGCAAAGTTTCATCTCCTCCGCTATGCCCAAGAGTGCCGTTGACTTCATTAAAGCGATCAAGGTCTATAAACCCGATCGCAACCGGTCCGCCCGCAGTGTGGCAGATATCGTCCGAACGTTTATTCTCATGCGTCATTTCTCCCGTGCGCTCAAGCACACGCGTTTTGAAACCGTTCAAGTTAAGGAGCCCCGTAAGCGAGTCGTGTGTACATCGTTCTTCCAAGGCTCTGACTCGATCTTTCAACCATTTTCTCGCGCCGCCATGATAGCGACGCGGTCTATCATTACGGCGAGCCATATCAGCCTCCATTTTTTATTAGGACTTACGCACCGATGAAAGATGTGGTCGGTGAGTCCGCCCTTTTGGCGGTCTCTCCGCCACATCTTCGGCTTTTGGCAGAGAATTTTGGCGGTTCCACCGCCAAGAGGCGGAGAAACCGACCAAAATTCTACACCAAAACCGTATGTTTCCGCAACAGTGCGTAAGTCCTATTTATTTTCAAAAATACGTTCAAAATACAATAAAGGTATAATAAATAAGTACTATTTTGTCAAGCATATTTCGTTTGACAATTATGGAAACAAGAAGTAGTCTGATGTCAGATACGTTGATTTACAAAGCAGGAGATCCTGATGAATTTTACATTATTGGATTCCCTGTCTCCACACAAGTACAGGAAGAAACTTACGCTGGTGCTGTCGCTATGGGGCATCCTCGCGGGCATAGTGGAACGTTCCGCTGATCGCAGAAAAAATGCGGGGGAGCGCCGACAGAAAGAAAAAAGGAGGAGAGCCGACCGGAGATACAAAGTGGTTTCTCACTTCCACCACAAACGCTACCGATTTGCGGCGATAAACGAGTACGGCGAAGAAGATGTTCTCGGCGCCATTTTGAATATCATAATCGTTCATGGGTTGCGCGGGTACGGAGAGCTGTATATCGATCTCGCGAAATTTTTGAGAAGATTGAACTTTAATGTTCTCATTGTTGACCTCCCCGCACACGGAAACAGCGTTGGCGAAAAATGCCACATCTACAACATGAGAGATGTTAATGCGTGCATTGAAAGCGCCGTAGTGGAAGTATCTGCCGATCCGCCGCGGGAAGGGGCGGAGAATGCAAAAACCTTGCATGGCGCGAGCAGTGCTCCCATCGTATTTATTGATTTCTCAATGGGGGCAAGTTATGCTCTCCATTATCTGATGTTCTCGTCGCCACATCACATAAAACACAGGGTAATCGCTGCCGCTTGTCTTGGGATGCCACTCAATGTCGGTACCGATGTGAGTCTTACGGAAGCGCTGAATTCTCTTGCTGACGAAACATGGGGTGGCATCGTCGGGTGGTTCGACGGTCATTCCGTTGATCCGGCAAAAAAAGAAGTGGCTGCGTGGAAAATGTATTGCGCCCCAATCTTGGGACGATGTGTGCCGTGGTACAAAATCAAGGAACTCCCAATGGATAAGGAAACCATCAATCATGATCCGGTGGTTGTGGAAAAAATATGGAACGACCCATTGATATACAAGGGTCCTCTCCCGGCCGGAACGGCCTACTTGATTATGCAAATAACGCGGCACGTGCTTGCGAGCATAATCGCCGTAGGATATGAGAACTTTGAAAAAGTTTTTGGTTTTTCCATACGATGCTTCCGTGGGGAATTCGACCCCGTCGCCAAAAAAGAACATTATGAGCAAGCGGGCATACCGACGACGGATTATCCGGGGATGTTTCATGAAATCTTGAAAGGTCCCGGATCGGAAGTTGTTATCCGCGATATAGTTGAATGGATTAATGGATTTACTTCGTCCTCGGCAAAGGGAATCTCCGACAAGCAAAAATGAGGAAGAAAAATTAAGAATAGCGGGTCTGCAAAACGCAGGCCCTTTTTCGTTTTCGACATCTGCGCCTGCGCAAAATTAAAGCCCCTTTCGGAGCTTAAATTTTGCGCGCCCTCGTGGACGACCTAATTTTTAACGACTGAAAGGAGTATAAAAATGGAAGTACTCTTGTGGTGCACTGTTGGAACCAAGATACTGGAATATCAGGGGTATATTTTTATTGCGAAGTTGAAAAGTATTCTGTAAATTTTTCAAATATTTCCGCTTTCCAGTTCGGCTGTGCATTCAGATGACTTATGACCTTTTTGTCCGCATTTTCCACATATCACCTCCCAGAGAATTTTCCCATCGGGTGTATCCTCTGCCGGGTTATATGTTCCTAGTGATTCAGGTGCAAGCTCGGTGGACGAAATGGGAGGGCCTTCTAATGACATAAAAAATAAAAAATTTATCCAGTAATTAAATACGGTACTTTTTCAGTATAGCAGGAAAACAAAAAAACTCACTTTTTTGTGTGCATATCTTTTTTTAAAAAACTCGGTTCAAATTCCCGTCGCCCGTATAGAAAAACAACCCAATAAATTTTGGTTGTTTCCTTTGCGCAGTCGACGAGACTTGGTCACGTATAAATTTTTGTTGCGACAAAAATTTTACGCTCTCCTTACAGGAGCGGTACACCTTTTGGATATTTTGTTTCCCCGCCGGCTGGCGGGTCGCAAAATCTCTCAAAAGGTCTTGCGGAATGGGTCCTTGCCCATTCCTCACCCGGCTCGTCCGCCAACTGGCGGACTGTGCCCTTC
>CAYPFT010000014.1:0-370 GCA_964410165.1 uncultured Candidatus Saccharibacteria bacterium | reverse complement strand
GCTCTAACCAGTTGAGCTACGACTGCATTCTTCTAAATTTTCCCAAAACAAATCTTTTTTTGAAAGTTCGTTCATGCCCCCATGCCACGATAAATGATGGAGTTAAGCACCTCGTTGTTCCTGTAATATAACCGAAAAAATCCTTTTCTGCAAGACAAAACCCTACTTCCCCACTTGGAGGTTCAACCCCCAAGTAACTACAAACTCCCGACGGCGGCAAAAAAACGATAGCGTGATGTTTCCGGTGCATGACTATCACAGCGCGCCGACGGCGGTGAACGTGATGTTCCCGGTATAGTTCCCGCTCGCCTGAACTGCCGGAGCGTCAAGGTAATACTGCACCGTGCCGATGGCGGCGGACGGGGCGGCG
>CAYPFT010000013.1:0-35110 GCA_964410165.1 uncultured Candidatus Saccharibacteria bacterium | reverse complement strand
ATAAAATTGGAAGTACCCGTGTGGCAGAGAAACCGACCAAAATTCCTCGCCGAAACCGTACACTGCCGTAACAGTGCGTAGGTCCTAATAAAGAAAATTGCCGAAGTGGCGGAATTGGTAGACGCGCACGACTCAAAATCGTGTAGGGCAACCTGTGAGAGTTCGATTCTCTCCTTCGGCACACAAAATTAAGCGAAGCGCAAATTTTTTGTGCCGAAGAGGAAGCAAACTGCTTTGCTTCCGTGAGAGAATCGAAAGGCGCAGGCATGTTTTATTTTTCGCAAAAAATAAAACGGACGAGCCGGGGTCGCGAGCCGAATTTGTTCGCAAACAAATTCGGATTTGTGACCGATTCTCTCCTTCGGCACCAACCAAAAACACCTTGCGTAAAACCGCAAGGTGTTTTTTGTTTTATGCTTCATCCCGCCCTACTTCGTCGAGAAGACTGCGGAAACCACTTTCCCGCCTACGGCAATCGGGAGATCGGACACTTTGTCGAACTTCTTGTCGCCGTTGTCATTGTAGAGCGCTACGAAATAATTCTTGTTTGCTTCTGTCCCGCGAAGCAAATCCACAACGACAGCATCCGCCGTGCCGGCAGGCAGCCACTGCGCGCCGAGGATGCTTCCCATGCCGTTGCCGGTATCTTCCCGTACGACAACCCAGCCTGCATTGCTCAAAGTAACCTTAGAAACAAGAGCGGTTTTGCCGGCCGCTTGATCCGCCACTGCCACCGTTCCTGTAACATCGCTTGCGGACGCTTCAGCTTGCGCCTCTTTTTTTACACTTTCCGTTTTCGACGGTTCGGTTCCGGCGGGCAATTCCGTTTTTTCTGCAACGTTTTCAGCTTCCTCGACCGGTACTTCCTTATCAAGAGGGCCTTCATATTTCTCCCCCCATGAACGTCCGATAAAAAAACCGACGAGAAGCCCTACGACCAAAGCCGCGACAATCGCGCTTTGTGTTTTACTATTCCCCGTTTCCGTACTTTTTTCCATGTTTCCCATAAAGAATTGTGGTATTACTTATAATCGTCTTTTATATTCTCTTCAAAATCAGACAAAAAGTCAACTTTTTGGCTTCTTCAGGCGATCTTGCAGATAAAAAGCAAGTTCGGAGATCTCTATCCGTTCCTGCTTCATCGTATCGCGGTCGCGGACGGTAACCTTCTTGTCTTCAAGAGAATCGAAATCGAAGGTGATGCAAAACGGCGTGCCTATTTCATCCTGCCTGCGGTAACGCTTGCCGACGTTGCCGTTATCGTCCCACATGACTTTGCCTCGTATTTCTTTTTTGAGCATGGCGTACACTTCGCGCGCTTTTTCCACAAGCTCGGGTTTATTGCGCAAAAGCGGAAACACCGCGGCTTTCACCGGCGCCATATTCGGCGCAAAGCGAAGAACAGTGCGTTTTTCACCGCCGGTTTCATCTTCATCATACGCATCGGCAAAGAGCATGAGTACGGTGCGATCCACACCGACCGATGCCTCAACCACATGCGGGACGTAGCGTTCTTTCGTTTCGTCGTCAAGGACGGACATATCAACGCCGGAAAATTTCTGATGTTGCGAAAGGTCATAATCGCCTCGGTAGTGCAGGCCTTCAAGTTCGCTCCACCCGAACGGATACTCATATTGAATATCCCACGCATCCTTCGCGTAAAAAACAAGATTGTCGTGCCGTTTCCATCGCAATTTTTCTTTTTTTATTCCCAAACGATCATAATAAGCGAATCGTTCTTGCCGCCATGCCTCAAAAGTTTCCGGCGCGTCTTTCGGATGAACGAAATACTGCATTTCCATTTGTTCGAATTCGCGCTTGCGGAAGAGGAATTGGCGCGGACTGATTTCATTGCGGAATGCTTTGCCGACCTGTGCAATGCCGAACGGCACCGAATAGAACCCCGAGTCGAGGATGTTTTTGTAATTGATATAAATGCCCTGAGCGGTTTCCCCGCGCAGGTATACCTGTGCATCCCCTTCATCCAACATGCCGAGATTCGATGTGGCGAGCAGATTTTTCGCGACGACTTTGCTGAAATTCTTTTTTCCGCACACGGGACACTTGAGTTCTTTGCGGTGAGCATCGAACACCTCATTAATCAGAGCCTCGGTCATTTTCTCGTCCGCCTCGACACCGATGGATTCCAAAAGATGATCGGCGCGATGTTTGGCGCGGCACTCGTTGCAAATAACGAGAGGGTCGGAAAACCCGGACACATGCCCGCTCGCCTCCCATACTTTGCCTGAAGTGAAAATGCTTGAATCTATGAACGCGATATTATCATGCCACTGCATTGCTCCCGTCCACGCATCCACGACGTTGCGGCGAAGCAGGACGCCGAGCGGTCCCCAGTCATACGTGCCCGCAAATCCTCCATAAATCTCCGAACCGGGGAAAACAAACCCGCGCCGCTTCGCGAGCGATACGATTTTTTCCATAGTAACTATTTTTTCATTTTCCATCTCTTATTTTTAGCATAAAAAACCAAAAAAACAAAGCGGAGAAATAAATCTTTCCGCTTTGGGTATCTTTAATTCACCGCCACCAGTTCCCCTTTAAATTTTTTTACTTCAACATGAGTAATTCAACAATATAAGTCAGTGGATGATTTGGTTGTATACCTTGAGGGCACAACTTTTCCCCCCACCATAAACTGACTGGAGCCTCAATACTTCTTTTTCCGCCAACCCGCATACCCTTGATACCCTCGACGAGTCCTGGTTCTTCACCACCTTCTTCAAGAACAAAACATTTTGTTTCAAGCGTGGAATAATACGCATCTTTAAAACCATAGGCGCATCTCACACAAACCTGTGAACCAGAAATGGCTATCTCTCCTTCACTAACAAAAATATCGGTTATTCTAAAATTATTCAACATACACCTGTACCTCCATACACGAAAATTCTCTTTAATGTATAGCACACTTACCCCCTCCCCGCAAGTATCTTTATCTCGTCGCGCAAGATTGCCGCGGTCTCAAAATCAAGCTCTTTTACGGCTTCAGACATTTGCTTTCTTTTCAGCTTCAATAATTTCGCGAGGTCTTTTCCAAATATCTGCCCGTCTACCGCAAGATTGGCATTCACCGCTTTGGCGTGCGCGCTTTCCAAGCTTTCCGTGATGTCGTGAATGGTTTTCGTGATGGTTTGCGGAGTGATGCTGTGCTTCTCATTGTATTCCATTTGAATTTTGCGGCGGCGGTTGGTTTCGCTTATGGCGCGCTCCATTGAGCCCGTCATGTGGTCGGCGTACAAAATGACTTTTCCTTCGACGTTTCGCGCGGCTCGGCCGATGATTTGAATGAGCGATGTTTCGCTTCGTAAAAATCCTTCTTTGTCCGCGTCGAGAATGCCGATGAACGTTACCTCCGGAAGATCAAGCCCTTCCCGCAAAAGATTCACGCCGACGAGTACGTCAAAAGCGCCGCGGCGGAATTCCGTCAAAATTTTTATCCGGTCAATGGTTTTTATTTCACTGTGCAGATACTCTGCTTTAATTCCCTTCTCTTTCAAATACGTACTCAAGTCTTCAGCCATTTTCTTCGTGAGCGTCGTCGCGATTGCCCGCCCGCCTTTCTTAATAATCTTTTCCGCTTCGGCGATGAAGTCGGGAATCTGCCCCCCGTACTTCCCTCCTGCAAGTATCGGACGAATGAACACTTCCGGGTCAATGAGTCCGGTCGGACGGATGACCTGCTCTACCGTCTGCTCGCTCGTTTCTTTCTCCATCGTTCCGGGGGTCGCCGAAGTGTAAATCACCTGCCCGATGCGCTTCGTGAATTCCGGATACGTGAGCGGGCGATTATCCTTCGCACTCGGCAATCGGAAGCCAAATTCCACGAGCGTTTTCTTGCGCGATTGATCGCCCGCGTACATTCCCTGAAGCTGAGGGAGCGTTACGTGCGACTCATCAATGATGGTGAGAAAGTCGGGGCTTCCGTCTTCTTTGTGCGGAAAATACGAAAGAAGCGTTTCCGGCGGCTCGCCTTCTTTTTTCCCGGAAAGATGGCGCGAGTAATTTTCAATGCCGCTGCAATAACCTATCTCTTGCATCATAGCGAGGTCGTAAGTCGTGCGGCGTTTGATACGCTCCGCTTCCAAGAGCTTTCCTTCTTTCTCAAACTGTTTCAATACGGTCTTTAGCTCCGCACGAATCGCCGTGATGGCGCGTTTTTTCTTGCTGTCTTCGGTGAGAAAATGCTTGGTCGGAAAAAGAAAAATACTCTGCGGACGAGCCATTTCCACACCCGATACCGGGTCGGTCTTCAGTATTTCCGCGATACGCCCATTCTCAAGAGCAATATGAAAAACAACGCGCTCCGATACCGGCATGATTTCCACGCGCCCGCCGATGCTCCGGAATTGCCCGGGGTTCAAGTCGGCGTTCGTGCGCTCATAATGGATATGGATGAGCTTGTTCAAAAGTTCGCGCCGATCATGAGCATCCCCGACGGCGAGTTTCAAATTTTCTTTCTCGTATTCTTCCGGACTTCCCAAACCATAGATACAAGAAACGGATGCGACGATGATGACATCTTTACGCGTGAGAAGAGATTGGGTTGAAGCGTGGCGGAGGCGGTCAATCTCCGCGTTTATCTGCGCGTCTTTCTCAATGAAGGTGTCCGTGATGGGCATGTACGCTTCGGGCTGATAATAATCGTAATATGATACGAAATAATGCACGGCATTCTCGGGGAAAAATTCCTGATACTCCTGCGCAAGCTGAGCCGCGAGCGTTTTGTTATGCGCAATGACAAGCGCGGGCTTTTGTACCGACTGTATGACATTCGCGACCGTGAAGGTCTTTCCCGAACCGGTTACGCCCAAAAGGGTCTCGGCACGCATGCCTTGCGCGAGACCTTTCAGTAGCGATTGGATAGCTTTGGGCTGGTCGCCCGCCGGCCGCCACTTGGATTGTAGCCGAAACTGATTCATAGCCGTATTGTACTTGGATTATAAAAAAATTAAAGGGCAGGATGATTTCCTGCCCCCACTGAAAAGATTAAATAAAAAATTTAATTGAGGGGGAGATTACGCAAATGCCCCTCAACAATTTCCGCGGAACGACAATTGCATCTTGCCGCAAGATTGATATTGTCGACTTCATTATTTATTCGTCGACATATTTCGTTTAGTTTTGCGATTTGGTGTTCACACGCATCCACGATAAGTTTTTTGAGCTCTTCGACGTCCACGGCGTATACCGTACATACGTCACCGAAACACAGGGCCGGTATACCGTTTTTTTTGGCGAGCCATGTTACAAGCTCGTCAAACTGCCCCCGGACGCAAAAGCCGTAATGTTCACCATGGAGGTGAACTTTTTGGAGTTTCTCTTCGTTTTTGCTACTCATTATCTTTTCCTCAAAAAAAGAATTTTAAAAAAATATTGTTTTCGGAATCTTTCAAAACAGCAAAAACTCCTGTTTATTAGGATAGCATGAAGTGGGAAAAAAAGCAAGTTTTTTGTTCGTACCCACTCACACCCCACCTCAATCCTCCCCTCTAAAGAGGGGAGGAGACACGACGGTCGGCGTCCTTACCGCACGGGTACTTCCAAAAATATAGTCGCTTTGCTCCTTATTTTTTAGGTCGCTCCCCCTTTTCAAAGGGGGAGTCCGCCAGCTGGCGGAGAGAGGGGGTTCGTGTGTAAAATCGCTCTTTAAAACAAAGATATTTTTGGAGTGTGAGGAGATACTTTCGTTCACTTCTTCCACGGATGCTCCGAAAGCCCCTTTTTCGCCGCCGCCTGCTCGGCTTCTTGCTTTGAATGGCCCAAGCCTTCGGCTATCATTTGTTTTTCCAGATAGACGCCGACGCGGAACTGCTTGTCGTGGTCGGGTCCCATTTCTTCCTGGACTTTGTAGTTTGGCGTAATGCCGTACACGTCCTGCGCCTTTTCCTGAAACGAACTTTTCGCGTCCTGCCATAATCCTTTGGCGACAATCTCGTCCGAGAGCGGAAGTATGTGTTTTGAAATGAATGCTTCCGCGACGGCATATCCTTGATCAAGATAGATGGCGCCGAGAACGGCCTCAATGGTATTCGCAAGAATATACTGGCGCGCTTTGCCTTTGTCTTTCGCTTCACCTTTTGAAAGGAGAAGATAATCGCCGAGCGCGAGCTTGAGCGCGACATCGGAGAGCGTAATGGCATTCACCAAGCCGGAACGATAGGCGGTCAAATTTCCCTCCGTTTCATTCGGATACTTGCGGAAGAGGTAGTCGGTCGCGGCAAGCTCAAGCACGGCATCGCCCAAAAACTCCAAACGCTCGTTGTGCGTGAGCCCCTTTTCTTTTGATTCATTCAAAAAAGAGCGGTGGGTGAACGCCTCTTTCAAAAGATCTTTATTCTTGAAAATTATTCCTGCTTCTTTTTCAAATTTTGAAAAATCCGGTTTCATAAATGGGTACCTCTCTTGCTAAAATTCTTTTGTCTGCGCTCACGTTAACATTTAATAAACTAATAATCAAGGGGGGTTGTTCGGGTAGTTTATTTTGGTAACCGCCCTTCAAGAACTTCATGGAGGTTCTTATTTTTCGGATAATATCTGAACGCCTTTCGTAATAATCGGAAGGATGTCATCGTAAAAATTGAGCTCAAGAATGTCTTCCAAATGAAACCATCTGGCATCGTCAAGCCCGCCCTTCCCTTCTTCTAATTTCAATTCCCCGTAAGGAGCTTCTCCCAAAAAATAAGCGACGTTTTTTCGGTATCTGCCGAGTTCCGGGTCGTTCGCCACATACTCGTTTTCGCCGAGCTTTTGTTTGACGATCATATCAACGCCGATTTCTTCTTTAATCTCGCGTACGGCTCCTTCTTCCGCGTTTTCCCCTTCTTCTATTTTCCCTTTTGAAAGAGTCCAGTGCCCGAAAATATCGTGAACGAAAGCGAGATACGTTTCGCCTTCATGCTTCGCGTACACTACGGCGCCGGCGAGCTGTTTGACGGGAAGCTCGTCGCGCGGGACATTTCGATTATTTTTCTTTTTTATGATGTCATCTTTTCCCGGCTCTCCAAGCTCTTTGTAGACCGCACCCAAAACGCCGTTCACGAATTTCCCGCTTGTTTCTCCGCCGAACGTTTTCGCAAGTTCAATTGACTCGTTAATGGCGACCTTCGGCGGTACGTCGCTTTTATCAGAAAACAAAAGCTCAAAGAGTCCGATGCGCAGTATGTTTCTGTCAATAACCGAGATTCTTTCAATCGGCCACTCGGGCGCGGCTTTTTCAATAATGGAGTCTATAACCTGGCTTTTTTTTATGATGCCTTCCGTAAGGTTTTTGATGAACGAAAAATCAGAAAGACCGGGCGCGAACTCAAGCGTGTCGCGCTCGACGATTTCTCCTATGCTCGAATCGTTCTTGCCGCGAAAATCCCATTCAAAAAGGGATTGCAAAACGATTGACCTTGAAAGGTGCCTGTTTGCCATATATAAAATACAAGTGAAGTGCGGACGAGGAAAACAAAGACCGAAGACCGTTCTTGAGGCGGCTTCGTCTTATTTCTTTTCCGCTTCGGCTTTCTTCGCCGCCTTTTTTTGATGCTTTTTTGCGGTCTTTTTTTGCACTTCAATGACCTGCTTGCCGCGATAAGCGCCGCATACTTGGCAGGCGCGATGCTTCTGATGCTCGGATTTGCATTTTGAACACGTACTCAACCGCTGTCCCGTTACCGCGTGGTGAGAGCGCCTGTTTGCCGTATGGGCTCGCGTATGTCTCATTCGGACTACCATAATGTTTTTAACTATAGCTCAACTCGCAAAAAAATGCAAGCGGCGTGCGCTACAGGCAGGCGGCAAGCAAACAATCATTGCACGACGTGTGTATCTTTGGTAGGACTTACGCAAACGGATGAGATTCGCGTTTTTCCGCCCGGATGGTCTCGGAGAAGCTGTACGAACCGGTACTGCTTCCCGAGTCGTCCGGGAGAAAAACGTGAAGATCGCTGTTTGCGTAAGGCCTAAGACTATAGACCTATCTGCCCATACGTGTCCAAGAACTTCGGAATTGCGAAGAGAAGCCCGACCGCCGGAAGAAGAACCACCAAAAGGGTACTGATGAGCGTCCACAAAAAATACCGCCGCGTTTTTTCGACGGAGACGAATATCTTTTGCAGTTGTTCTCCGTTTTCTTTCAGTTTTTCCAATATGTCGTTTTCCATAAACTTAATGAACGTAAAGATAATCAGTTTTTTGGTTTTTCACGAAGAAAAACGAAAAGAAAAGAATTGATAAAAAACAACACGATGCCGAACAGGAACGCTTGAACGAAAGAATCCACGGCAAACCCCGGAACGATCCGCGCCGCAAGCATGATGAGCAGTGTATTGATGACAAGCGTAAAAAGTCCGAATGTGAGGATAGTGAGCGGCAAGGTAAAGAAAAGAAGGATTGGGCGAAGGACGGTATTGAATATGCCGAGGACGACCGCAAGAACGACCGCACTTGAGATCCCGGACACCTCGACTCCGGGGATGACGTAAGCCGCGATGAGAACGCCGAGAGTGCTGACGAAAAGATGTATGAGGAGTTTCATATTTTGATTATACCACAAACTACTGAAAAAATTGCACAAACCGCGCCCAGGCGGACGGTTTTGGAAGGGGGGTGAAATCGGTACTTGAAGGAGCCGGGTCTACCACCAAAATAACCCCTTCCCCCGCTTTCCCTACCATGAATTTTCTGCGGATTTCTTCTTCCTTCCCGCGATCGGTTTTCAAAAACGCCACTTTCTTTTCAAGTTCCGATTCTTTTTCGCGAAGCGCTTTGAGGTCGGCTTGCGCTTCTCGCGCTTTTTCAAGGGCTTCAGAATGTTTCTTATATATCCCGAACAACCCTTCAAGAGACATGAAAAGAATTATCAAAAGCGCAAGAAGAACCGGTTTGGAATACCGCATTTTTCTTGCCTTTTGTTTTTCCTTGAATTCAAGCATGGGTATGGTATGATCATACAATATATGCTTTTCTTGAGCAAAAAACACAAAAAACGGGTGGAGCTTGCGTGGGGTATCGTGAGTATTTTTGTTATCTTGAGTATGGTGCTTCTCTACCTGCCGATTTTTTAATACATTAATACAGGACTTACGCACGACTGGAAAGATTTGGCGGTGAGTCCTCCCTTTGGAGGTCTCACCGCCAAATCCTCGACTTTTTTCTGTGGGCGGTACAGAATTCGAATCTGTGACCTTTGCTACGTCAAAGCAACGCTCTAACCAACTGAGCTAACCGCCCCCTATACTCTCTATACTAATGCCTATTGTCTTTTTCCGTCAACTGCCGACAGTTTTTGCTTGCTCTACTCGGTGCGAGTAGGGAGAATCGGTCACAAGTCTTGATTCGTTTGCGAACAAATCAAGCTCGC
The DNA here is from genome assembly GCA_964410165.1 of uncultured Candidatus Saccharibacteria bacterium. Lineage (GTDB taxonomy): Bacteria > Patescibacteriota > Minisyncoccia > Phycocordibacterales > CAIJYI01 > CAIJYI01. The sequence goes on along the minus strand of CAYPFT010000013.1, from coordinate 25,743 downwards.
GACCCCGCCTCGTCTGTTTTTTCTGCTGAAAAAACATGTCTCCGGCCTTCGATTCTCCACACAAGCAAAGCAGTTTGCTTGCTCTCCTCGGTGCGAGTAGGGAGAATCGGTCACAAGTCTTGATTTGTTTGCGAACAAATCAAGCTCGCGACCCCGCCTCGTCTGTTTTTTCTGCTGAAAAAACATGTCTCCGGCCTTCGATTCTCCACACAAGCAAAGCAGTTTGCTTGCTCTCCTCGGTGCGAGTAGGGAGAATCGAACTCCCGCCTACTGCTTGGGAAGCAGCAGTTCTGCCACTAAACTATACTCGCAAATTTTATTTGTAATGCTCGCTTGAGTTTAATCTTAGACAGTTTGGAGTGAGAATGCTTTTTTGACTGTTTTTCTTGTTAGTTTCGCGGTTGGCATAGGTGTGTTATAGCAAAAATTTTGGTGATTGACAAAAGTTATTGTTGGGATTATTTTAAATTTAGCAATAGTGAGGTTTGACCGCCCTCCTGCTTCCCGAAAGGGCGACAAGGCTAGGTTGCCGCGAGAATCGGGGGAATTAATCTGAAACGCGATTCATTCCTTGTTTTAAGCCCGATAAAATTCTCGCGGCTTTTTTTATTTCCCATGACAATGCTTGATATGGGATACGGATGGCGTTAGGAATTCAAGAGCTTTCTCTTGATCTCTAGCCAATCTGGGATTGGAATAAATGTTATAGTTTCCCATTTATCAATTTCCTCTTCGGTAACATTGTAGTAATTTTGATAGGCGGTTTCAACGCTTCCGTGAAGCGCCTTAGCCCAATCAAAGCCAAGAACTTTTGCGGACTCCTTTAACTTTTCTTCATTCGGCGCTTCTAACTCAACAAAAGTCGGGATCCAAGGCCATGTATCAATGGTAACTTCAACTCCATCCAAATCCCATCTCTCGCGTTTGGTTTCCTGATAAGATTTATTATCCATGCCAATTGCAATAAGAAAATTACAAATAGCATCGAAATCACCCACAACTAGCGATATTTCTTTTGTTCCTTCAAGGGTTCGATCAAAAAGCTGTTTATACGCGAGCGTTACTTGGTTGCCTTCATCTCGGACACGAATCCATCCGCCTATTTTTTCCAAACGGCCGTCTGGATAGTCAAAATTCTTTCGCCGCATCTGCCGTTCTTCGTGCGCAAGTTTAGCTCCAGCAACTGAAAGTTTTTCGCGCAACGCGACAACGTTTATATCCAAAAATTTTGCTTCGATTTCTATTTGCATATAATTTTCCTATTGAGACGACACTTCAGAAATATTTACTACAGTAAAAAACTCAATAAATACGCGCCTTATCCATTTCCGTGACATTTCTTGTACTTCTTCCCGCTCCCGCACCAGCACGGGTCGTTACGGCCAATCTTGTCGCGTACGATTCTTTGGCATCTGAAGACGAATCGTCGCCAGCCCCAGTTTCTTCATCGTCTTCGTCCTCATCTTCATTATAATCGTCTTCCTCCAACCTATCAAGAAGTGTGCCGTACTCTTTTTCAAAAGGAATTTCTTTATGCTCTCCATGTTCTTTTCCAAGAAATTCCTTGTGAATTATTTCTCAAGCCCCATCAAACTTTTCGCCACTTTCGGCACTTCGCGACGGAAGTAGGATTTTATCGTGCGCCAATCGGCTTTGAAAAAGAGCTCCGGCATGGGATCATTTTCCGCATCATCAAAAAATACCAAGCTTTTCAAAAGATGGTTCGGATTTTGCCGTACCGTGTATTGTTTGAGCGTTTGACCAACACTTTCGCGAAGGGACTGCGTATGAAGGCAGAGCCAATACAAGTCAACAAAATCGCGCTTCTTGCCTCGCTGACTGATAGCGACTATTTTCATGATAGCAATATCGGATGGGGCAACAATGCTCACTTTCCCTATTTGGGCAAATGGCAGAGTCGGACGAAAAAATGGATAAGCAATCAAGCTCATTTTCGCGCCGCCGAATTCCCCGTATACGGTACCGTAATCCATTGAGGAAGTTTTCCACCCTCCCGTCGCGCTTAAACTTTCTTCAATTTTCTTTTCATCAAAAGATTTTTCGACAGTAAAAAAATCCAAATCAACCGACTGGCGATGCCCCGCATGGAGAGCGAGCGCGGTTCCGCCCGCCAAATACCACTGCCCAGAAGAAAAAAACGGCATCTCGACACAGCGCAAAAATGCTTTTTTTGTAACAGGCGGAAGAGCTTCAAGATGAAGCTCTTCCAACCCGTTTATTTTTATTTGAGGAGAAGAGACCATAATGCTTTTGATTTCCTATGTACTTGACTTCTGGGAAGATTCATAACTTTTTTTATTTCCTCTTTTGGATACTTGCGGAAAACCCACCCGACCTCTTTTGGTTCGCCAAAATCAAGCACCCGCTCGATAATATATCGCGCATGCTTTTTCGGGTCAAGTTTCTTCGGGTCAACGTCCCAAAAAAGAGACTGGCGGAACGGGATGGAAGCGACTTTTTTGGCTATTTTTTTAATTGGTTTCGCGATTGACATGGGTGTATTATAGCAAAAATTTGGTCGCTTGACAAAAGTTCTTGCTGGGATTTTTAAGTTTAGCAGTAGTGAGGTTTGACCGTCCTCCTGCTTCCCGAAAGGGCGACAAAGCTAGGTTACCGCGAGAATCGGGGGAATTAATCTGAAACGCGATTTATCCCTTGCCTGAAAGCCCGATAAAATTCTCGCGGTTTTTTTGTGCGAGACGGGATTTTTCAAGGCAGAGGAAAGTCCGAAAACCTTAGGTTTTCGAATCCGTAGTTCGCCCGTGGCGGACTAACTCGAAAATAGTATCGCGAAAAAGACGGCTCGCGCTATTTCCCGTGGCACTTCTTGTACTTCTTCCCGCTCCCGCAATAGCAGGGGTCGTTGCGTCCGATTTTATCGCCTTCTTCGTTTTTTACGGTGCTTGCGGTAACCCCCCCAAGCGAGGCGCCGGATTCCAAGACCGCGCGTTCCATCGCCATTTTGGCTTGTTCCATGCGGCGTTCTTCGGCGGCGAGGATGTCGGTGGTGATATTTTTGACGAATGATGTGATGTTCTCGCGCCACGCGTCTTCCATTTCGCGAAAAAGCCGCAAGCCCTCGCGCTTGTATTCCACAAGCGGGTCGCGTTGACCGTACGCTCGCAAGCGCACGGAATTTCGGAGATAGTCCATCATTTCAAGATGATCCATCCAGAGCATGTCGGTCGTTTGAAGAGCGATGCGGCGGAGCGCTTCAAGGAAATTCTCTTCGCCCATGGCGCGTTTTTTATCTTCAAAAATTTTCGCGGCATCCTCGGCTCTACCCGCAAGCTCTTCCGCAAGCGCCAGAAGGTATTCTTTGTCGCCGAAAAGCATTTTGCGGCGGCGGTCGTAAACGATTTTTCGCTGGTGGTTCATCACGTCGTCGTATTCAAGGACGTGCTTTCGGGAATCAAAATGAAAGCCCTCGATTTTCTCCTGCGCGGATTCGAGCGATTTGGAGATGAGAGAGTTTTGTATCGCCTCGTCTTCAGGTATGCCGAAACGCCCCATCATTTTTTTAATGGTGTCCGACGCAAAGACGCGCATAAGAGAATCTTCAAGCGAAACGTAAAACTGCGTTTCACCCGGATCGCCCTGCCTGCCGGAACGTCCGCGAAGCTGATTGTCTATGCGCCGCGCTTCATGGCGTTCGGTGCCGATGACGAAAAGCCCGCCCGCCGCTTTTACTTCTTCATATTCTTCTTTCGTGTGAGGATTGCCGCCGAGCTTGATGTCAACGCCTCGTCCCGCCATATTGGTGGCGATGACAACGCTCCCCTTTTTGCCGGATTGCGCGATGATCTGCCCTTCCTGTTCGTGCTTTTTGGCGTTCAATACCTCGTGCGGAATGCCTTCCCTCATAAGAAAATCCGAGAGCAGTTCGTTTTTCTCAATAGACACGGTACCGATAAGCACCGGCTGGCCCTTCTCGTGAAGCTCGCGCACCTTCCGCGCAATAGCGGTGAATTTTCCTTTTTCCGTCTGGTAGATGAGATCGTGCCCGTCAATGCGCGCCACGTCTTTGTTCGTCGGAATGGAAATGACTTCAAGACCGTAGACTTTGAAAAACTCTTCGGCGGATGTGGCCGCCGTTCCAGTCATTCCAGCGAGCTTCTTATAGAGCCTGAAATAATTTTGATACGTGATGCTTGCTACGGTTTTTGATTCTTTCTGAATCTTCGCGCCTTCTTTCGCCTCTATCGCCTGATGAAGCCCTTCCGACCACCTTCGCCCCGGCTGAACGCGGCCGGTGAACTCGTCCACGATAAGCACCTCGTTGTCTTTCACGACGTATTCTTTATCCCGCAGGAAAAGCGCTTTCGCCCGCACGGCGGTTTCCAAATGATGCACGTACTTAATGCCTTTTTCGGTATAGATATTTTCCACGCCGAGCGCTTTCTCGGCCTTGGTAATGCCCGCGTCCGTCAATGTGATGGCTTTGAGTTTTTCATCCACTTCATAATCTTCGGGCGCGTGGAAGTCCCGCGCGATATTCGCAAATATCGAGTACAGGTCTTCGGACTCCGTCGTGGTGGAAGAAATAATGAGCGGCGTGCGCGCTTCATCTATCAAAATGGAGTCAATCTCGTCAACGATGGCGTAGTTGTGTTTGCATTGCACAACGTTCTCGGGTGAGTACGCAATGTTATCGCGCAGATAATCGAAACCGAACTCGCTGTTTGTGCCGTAGGTGACGTCCGCGAGGTACGCTTCTTTTCTCGTACAGGGGCGCAAAAATTCGTACATGACCTTAAAAGAGCCGAGCTCGTCGCGTTCTTTGTCTGCCCCCCCATCCTCCTGTATGTGCTTTATGTCGTAGATATAAGAAGAGTCGTGGTTGATGACAGCGGCTGAAAGTCCGAGGAAAGAAAAAATCTGCCCCATCCACACGGCATCGCGCCGCGCGAGATAGTCGTTTACGGTTACGATATGCACGCCTTTCCCGTCAAGCGCGTTTACGTATGCCGGCAGAGTCGCCACGAGCGTCTTCCCTTCTCCCGTGCGCATCTCGGCAATCTTCCCCTGATGAAGCGCTATGCCGCCGATGAGCTGGACGTCGTAGTGGCGCTCTCCGAGCGTCCGCTTCGCCGCCTCGCGCACTAAAGCAAAGGCCTCCGGAAGCAGGTCATCCAAAGTTTCCCCATTCTCAAGGCGAGCTTTCATGCGAGCGGTCTTTTCGAGAAAGGCTTGAGCGGGCAAGTGAGAAACCTCCGCCTCAAAAGCGTTTATCTTCTCCGCAAGCGGCTCGAGGGCTTTGACCGCCCGCCGATTTTCATCTCCAAAAATTTTTTTTAGGAATTGCATACCTGTTGCACATGACTATCTTAGCACAAACATCACACAAAGACACGCCTGACTAACTGAGTGCATTGTCCGCCGCCGCGTCAGTCCCCGCACGGCAAAAAAGCCCCTTCAAATCAAAATACATTGACCGACGGGCGGTTTTGCCTTTTTTACCCGCCGCCATAGAATCAATAAAATCGGCGAATAAAACAAACTTCCCCCTGAAAAAAATAGGGGGTTGTACAAAGTACAAACCTGTTTCGCATTATATCACGCCGCCTGATGTCCAATCAATCAAGCGGTGCGTGGATAAAAACAGAAAAGCGGATTGCCGCCGGTCTTTCCGCATGATGGGCTTGACAAGTGATGTTTTCCTGCTATACTGAAAGAGTCTTAGTTCTTTAAGAGGTGAAAAATAGAAGTGAAATGTAAATTTTTTGTGCTTTTCTGTTTAGTCGTGCTTTTAAGTGCGTTGCTATCGGTATCTGCTTTGGCAGAAACCGCCGCAACGGACCAGACAGAAGAGAAGCAAAAAGACCCGAAGGTAGTTCTTGTCAAAGATATCATCGACGACCATAAAGACGCGATCAAAAAAGAAAGCGTTGAGACAGGCGTGCCTGTCCCGGTGATCGTTGCGGTGATTGCGGCGGAGAGTTCCAATAATCCTCATGCGGTGTCCCCTGCGGGCGCCAAAGGGCTTATGCAGACGCTCCCGTCTACAGACAAAGTTCTCGGAGTAAAGTGTAAAGCAAGCATCCCCGCATGCCAGATCAAAAAAGGCGTCCGATATATTCAACGCTTGGTTGAACATGAAGGCATCCCGAAATGGTCGCGTGTGTTCCTTGCCTACAACGAGGGTCCAGCTGGTTCACGGAGATTTAAAACATCTACAAAGGTGTTGGCGCATAACTATGTAAGAAAGTGCGCCAACTATCTCCATATTGCGCAAGCCGTACTGGCGGCGCAGGAAATCTAATGTGCGGTCGGAGGACCGCAAACTCCAAAACTCCCCGAATGGGGCCTGATAGCGTGCCGCTAAAAACGGCATGCTATTTTTTGTAAATGAATAACGGCGAATTGGCGGCGGTTGCGCTTCTGTGCTCTTTCCACTACTATATACATATGCACATACTCGTGGTTGAAGATGATCGCGAAATCAACGACTTTTTACGAGTCAGTTTGGAAGCGGAATGTTTCGCGGTTGACACGGCTTTTGACGGAGAAACCGGCTCGTATTTGGCGCGGACGAACGATTATGATCTTATTATTCTGGATAACATTCTGCCGCAAAAAGAAGGGCAGGTGGCTTGCAAAGAAATACGCGCCGCGGGAAAGTCGATGCCGATAATCATGCTTTCCGTCAAATCGGAAACGGTAACCAAAGTTGATCTGCTCAATGCCGGAGCCGACGACTATATGACAAAACCGTTCTCTCTTGAAGAGCTTTTGGCGCGGATGAGAGCGCTCTTGCGGCGGCCGAAAGAAATGGAAAATGAGATATTGAACGTTGACGATCTTTTTGTTGACGCAAAGAAACACTCCGTCAAGCGCGGCAAGAAAGAAATATATCTGACGCGAAAAGAATTCATTCTTTTGAGCTATCTCCTCAAAAACGCCGGCGCGGCCATGTCCCGCGGAAAAATCATGGAACATGTCTGGAACATGGACATTGATCCTTTTTCCAACACCATCGAGTCGCACATTTTAAGCTTGCGAAAGAAAATAGACGTAAAACCCAAAAAGAAACTCATTCATACCGTACCGGGAGTCGGGTATAAAATTTCATCTGCCTAGAGAAAAATTTTTGTTCTTGGCATTTTAACTTTTCTTTAGATTTATTTTATCGCTTGTCGTGTATACTTTTTGGAAAGGCGAACGGCATCCGAAGTGGCATGCTGTCTCGCCGCAAAGGTCGAAAATCTTTTACCCCTTTCATAAAAAAATATATGAACAAACTCATCAAAAAAATCCTCACCGACAAAACCATGAGAAGCGCTACTTCAATGAGCGCTTTCGTGCTTACCGTGGCAAGCTCAACCATGACGCCGTGGGGACAATAAAATCATGACACAAATGGGTACCGATTTCTCTACTCGTATTTTAAAAAAACTGCGCCAAAAATGGAATACTCTTGCAAAAAAGAGTATTCATTTTTTATATTCGCTGATCGAACCCGTTTCACAAGACGAAAACGCGAAACGGCACGAGTTTATCTTAAACATTCTCTTGATGGGAATAATCGTCCTTGCTTTTTTGTCGCTCTTGAGAGTACTCTTTGACGTTGCGCGTTTCCACTCAAAGTACGCCGGGGTGCCACCAGAAATACTTTTTATCATTTTTCTTTTTTTTTCTTTCACTCTATGCTCTCTCTCGCCAAGGACACTATGCCATCACGTCATATATATTCCTCGGCACCCTGTTTGCTTGCGCGGCATATGCCGGTTATGTATGGGGAATAGATCTTCCGCAAGCGCTTCTTGTTTACACACTCATAATAGTTATGTCGGGAATGCTCATAGGCTCGCGGTTTTCTTTCGCTGTAACCGTATTAATCTCTCTTTTTATTTTTGTTGTTGGATACTTACAAAGCCAGAAAATACTGCAACCTGATTTTTATTGGAGAAAAACAATATCGGATGGAAAAGATGCCGTAATTATCGCCGCCACTTTCTTCGTCATCTCCCTTGTTTCATGGCTCTCAGACCGCGAGATAGGAAAATCGCTCGCTCGTGCGGTTCTCTCGGAAGCGGAGCTCAAAAAAGAGCGCGATATGCTTGAGGTGAAAGTTTTGGAACGCACTCACGCGCTCAAAGAAGCCCAAGCGCAAAAAACCATCGAACTTTCGCGGTTTGCGGAATTCGGCAGAATGACTTCGGGGCTTTTCCACGATCTCTTAAATCCGCTGACCGCCGTATCGCTCCATCTCGAAAACCTGAAAAAATCGGGAGAAAAAAGTTCATGCGAAAAAACAAAAACCTCCATTGAACATGTTTCGACGGGCATTGACCGCATTCGCGTCTTCACTGAAAACGCGCTGAAGCAAGTGCAAAAACAAGAAGTTGAACTCATGTTTTCCGTTGCGCATGAAATATCCGCCACGCTTCAAATGCTTTCGTACAAAGCGCGGCGGGCGAACGTTGCGCTTGAATTCTCCCCTCCTCCGCTCATTCAGACGTACGGCAACCCGCTCCTGTTCTACCGCCTTATCATGAACATTGTCTCGAACGCCATTGATTCGTACGCCGGCATCCCGGATAAGGCGCGCGAACGCAAGGTAAAGATATTTCTCGCGGACGATCACGGCATTCTTTCTCTTACCCTGCAAGATTTCGGATGCGGAATAAAAAAAGAGAATCTCGGCAAAGTTTTCGACCCCCTCTTCACGACGAAAGACACTTCGCGCGGGACGGGACTCGGGCTTACCATCTGCAAGGACATTATGGAAAATCACTTTCATGGAAACATCCGCGTTGAGAGCGAGGAGGGTATCGGGACATTGGTGCTTATCGCTTTCCCGATAACGCATCATAAGCATCTCAAACACATTTATGAAGAAGCAAATCATTTCCAAAGCGATTACTGAGGGGCTGGCGTCCCTTGGACGAATACAAATGCCTGATGGCGGTTTCGCGAGCTTTTCCTCCCCTTCCCGTGAAAAATTCACCGGGGAAAAAATGTATCGCTCGTCCTTCCCCGCCGCGCTCATTCTTTCCTGCTTGAATGAAGCCGGAAACGCGCGAGCGTCAATCATAAAAGAAAAACTCGCACGATTCCTTCTTGCGCAAAAAAATGAAAACTGGTCTTTTAATTACTGGGTGCGAAATGCAAAAGAGTCGCTTGAGATGCCCTACCCCGACGATCTCGACGATACTTTTTGCGCGCTCGCGGCACTCTCTGCGTACAATCCCGCATCCATACAAGCGCCGGCTCTGGCGCGCATAATTTCTCTTCTCACCTTTATGGAGGAAACGGAAGGCGGACCGTATCGGACATGGATCACGCCGAAAAACACTCCTCGAGAATGGCTGGATGTTGATCTCGCCGTAAATGCAAATATCGGATACTTTCTTTCTCTTCAAGATGTTGATCTGCCGAAAATCATTTCTTTCACGGAAAAAGCGATTGACGCGGAAAAGTATTCCTCCCCCTATTATCCGTCCGCATACCAAGTCGTCTATTTTATTTCACGATTTTATCGTGGGGTAAAAATGGAAAAAATCCGCGCATTTCTTTTTCAAAAACAAGAAAAAAGCGGCGCCTTTGGAAACCCGCTTCTCACAGCGCTTGCGGTCTCATCTCTCCTTCGCCTCGGAGCCGATCCGAAAAAACTGGAAAAAAGCATCGCCTATGTACTGCGATCCCAAGAAAACGGCTCCTGGCAGGCGGACGCTTTCTGTCTTGACCCAGGCGTCGGCGGAAAAACTTATTACGCCGGATCTTCAGCGCTCACGTCCGCCTTTTGCCTTGAAGCGCTCGCGCTCTATGAAAAAACATCGGCAGAGGCTGTTTCCGAACAAACGCGGCAAGGAAAAACGGATCGCCTGCGCCGGGAAGTCGTCCGTCGTGCGGAAAAAAAATTCTCCTTTCTTGATGCGGATTTGAAAAAAGAAGGCATGAATCGGCTTAAAAAAACGCTCTCGGGCGACAAAGACGGCTCGATCGTCCTTCTTCCTTATTTTTTCGCCGATTCGCTCGGAATGACCGGCAAAAAAGTTTCGCCGGACGCCATACATTCGCTCTGCCTCGCGAACCTCTACGGCTGGATAGCCTATACCATTTATGATGATTTTCTTGATGACGAAGGCGAGCCGCGCCTCCTCTCTCTTGCAAACGTGTGCCTGCGGGAACTCACGGAGATATTCTTTCGCATCGGAGAACAAAGCCCGGACTTCTTGAAGATATTCACGGAAACGATGGACAAGCTCGATTCCGCCAACACATGGGAAGTAACGCATTGCCGCACGAAAAATACGCGCGCCATACCGGACTATGGAAACTTTGCGCGCCTGGCGGATCGTTCGCTCGGGCATGCTCTCGGGCCTTTCGCTCTGCTCTGCTTGCTTGGGTTCTCAAAAAATTCTTCCGAGTTCCGATCAGCGCGAACATTTTTCAAGCACTATCTCATCGCGCGGCAGTTGAATGATGATGCCCACGATTGGGAAGAAGATGTGAAACAAGGACATATCAATGCGGTGGGAGCGGAACTCCTGCGGCGCCTTGGTAAAAATGCCTTGCCTGATAAATTTTCCAAGAGAGATCTCCGTTTGATGCAAAAAATATTTTGGAACGAGGCGATTCCGGCCATCGCCGGAAAAATACTCTCTTCCGGAACAAGTGCGCGAAACTCGCTCAAAAAAATGAAAACCCTGCGAGACACCGCCCTCTTTGAAAAACTTCTCGCGCCGCTTGAACGATCCGCAAACGAAGCGCTTGCGGAAAAAGAACGGACTCTCGCTTTTTTGAAAGCATTCCGCTAATTATTAACCAGAGTCCCAAATACCCTCTATTTGAAGAACCACATACATCAAACTAATCTAGCAAAGTCTAGCATATGCGTAATAGCCGGATTAATTTGGTTGATAGCGTAGTCGTTTTAGTTCGGTAGCGTAAGCATTTTTTTCGTTTTTTTGAAACAATTCGCGTGTATAAAAAAAATACATGCGAAATCATCGTGTTGCGAGCTTAAAATCGTTCGTTTTGAGGAGAGAAGAAGCCGGTGTACGAGGCACATTACCTGCAATCCGAGTTGATTATCAACCAAATTAATCCGGCTAAGTGGCATATGCTAGACTTTGCTAGATGTGAAAAAGGAAGATATTTGTGGCTTTCCTTAATAACCATGCGTAACTTGACATGGGCGTACTTTTTTGTTTACATAAAACAGGACACTTTAGGTCAAACACACAAGAGAGGTGTAAAATGAACGAACATATATTAACTGAAAACGAACAAAAAATGTTGATTCTGATTTTATCGGAAGGAGGCTCGGCGAGTGTAAAAACCGCTCAAAAAGTATTTGGGTGGAGTGATGAAGTTGTAAATGAAACCAGGAAGTCTTTGATTTCAAAAGAACTCATGCACGACCTCACGCCGGATCTTCAATTCGGTAAAAATGGGCGCACCGAAGCCTTAAAAATTCAGGTGCGACGTCTGTTCCCCCCATATATAAGAAAAATGGTCGTATAGTCATATACGCTCCGCCAGACCCGTGCGCCCAACCGCGCACGGGCTGTTTTTTTATTTACGAACTTTCGGCTTTATAGGCTCAGGATTTCATCATCTTCAAAAATACGTCATGCGGGATATTCACTTTTCCCCGCGCTTTCATTTTCTTTTTTCCTTTTTTCTGCTTCTCTAAAAGTTTCATCTTTCGGGTGATGTCACCGCCGTAAAGGTAGCCCGTAACATCTTTTCGCATGGCGGAGAGGGTGCGGGAAGAGATGATGCGGCCGAGCGCTTTTCCTTGAATCTTCACGACGAAGAGCTGGCGCGGGAGAACATTGTGAAGTTTTTCCACCGCATCAATGGCCTCTTCTTCCACGCGTTTTCTGGATACCACGCGGGTGAACGCCGCCACCGGCTCTTCCGCCACGAGGATATCAAGCCGCGCAACATCCGCCGGCCGGTTGCCGGTTATTTTATACGAAAGCGAAGCGTAGCCGGAAGATGCGCTTTTGAGCCGGTCGAAGAAATTCCTCATGAGCTCGCGAAGCGGCATGTTGACGGTAATCGAAGTGCGGTTTTCTCCGAAGATTTCCGACTCCCCCACTTCGGCTTCGTGTTCGTAAAAAAGCGTGATGATGCCGCCGACGTATTCGGGCGGCGTGATGATGGTCGCTTCCACCCACGGCTCAAACACGGCTTTATACGAGCCGAAGTCCGGGAACAGCGCCGGGGAATATATCGTCTTTTTTTCGCCGTTCACAAACTCGACTTCATACGTAATGGAGGGAGTCGCAACGATAAGCGAAAGGCTAAATTCCCGCTTGAGACGCTCGGTGATAATTTCCAAATGAAGCATCCCGAGGAACCCGCATCGGAAACCGCGCCCCAAAGTGCCGCTCGTTTCTTCTTCAAAAGAGAGCGATGCGTCGGTGAGCTTGAGCCTCTCGAGCGCTTGTTTGAGAAAATTGAAATCATCCTGGCTTTCCGTGTACACGGATGCCCATACCACCGGCGCGGGGTTCATGTAGCCCGGAAGCGCCGGCAGGGGGTGTTTCGCCGAAGTGATGGTATCTCCGACGGACGCAATGCCGGGACGCTTGATGCCCGTAACGATGTATCCTATTTCTCCGGCGGAAATCTCATCTTTTGCGACAGGAGAGGGGTGAAAAATCCCCACCTCAAGCGCGGTGAATTTTTCTTTTGCCGCGGAGAACGCGAGTGTTTCGTTTTTCTTAACAACGCCTTCAAACATGCGGACATAGACGATGACGCCCTTGTGGTTATCGTATGCGAAATCGAAGATAAGCGCGCGGGGAGCATCGGCAATGTGTCCGCTTTTTGACGGATCGGAAACCGAAGCCGATTCAACTTCCGGCGGATGAACCTTTTTGATAATTTCTTGAAGAAGGATGTCGACGCCTTCGCCTGTTTTGCCGGACACCAGAAGCACATCGTCGAGAGAGCAATCAAGCAACATCGCCACTTCTTCTTTCACTTCGTCAGCGCGCGCGAGCGGAGAATCTATTTTTGAAACTACTGGAATGATGGTCAGTCCAAGATTGCGCGCCATTTCAAGCGTCGTAAGCGTCTGCGCCTGTACGCCCTGCGTGGCATCCACAAGGAGTATCGAGCCCTCAACCGCCTTGAGCGCGCGGGAAACTTCGTACGAAAAATCGATATGCCCCGGAGTATCGATTAAGTTTAACACATACGGCTGTTCGTGGTAAACGTACTCCATGCGAACGGGCTGCATTTTAATGGTGATGCCGCGTTCGCGTTCAAGCTCCATGGAGTCAAGCACCTGCGCCATCATTTTGCGCTTCTCTATCGTGTTCGTTATCTCAAGCATCCGGTCGGCAAGCGTTGACTTGCCGTGATCGATATGGGCGATAATGCTGAAATTTCTTATATTTTTTCGAACTGTCATTTTGCTATAATAACATGAAATGGATAACCCCCGGAGCTTTGCGCTTACGGGGGTTATCTTTTTATTCCTTCCCTTCTTCCTCTTTCTTTCCTTTCTTTTCAACTTCAATGGAAGAGAGGTCAACCGGCGCGGCTTCTTCTTTTTCTTCTTCCGCAATTGAGATGGCGGCAACGACTTCTTCGGGTTCGGTAAAAAGAGTAACGCCGGCGGGAAGAGCTATGTCTTGCGCCAAAATTTGAGAATCCGCATCTTTCAAGGCGCTTATGTCAATAGTGATGCCATGCGGCAAATCTTTCGGAAGCGCTTCCACTTCAATCTCGTGGAGTACTTTCACGAGGGTGCCGCCGAGGTCCTTCACCGCGATTGATACGCCGCTGAAAGTAAGAGGAATAGGGACGACGACTTTCTTTCCTTTCTCCGGAACGTAAAAATCCGCATGAATGAACTCATTTCTCACCGGCTCATAAGCCACCTCGCGGATGAGTGCCTCTTTCTCGCCATCCCGCGTTTGAAGCCCGATAACGGTTGATTCTCCTGCTTCGCGCCACACTTTCACGAAATCAATCTTATTCATGGCTATCGGGGTTGATTTTTCTTTCGGACCGTAAAAAACGGCCGGCAAAAGCCCTTTCCGGCGGAAGAACTCCGGACTCAAGTTTGCGTCTCTTTCCTGTATGGTAAGTTTTAACATACGCTCCATTATACACAAGGTGTCCTAAAAGTCAAAAAAATAAAAAAACGCGGGGGCGGGGAATTCCACATTTTGCGTTGTTTGTGATTATGTTATACTGGGAGTATTGAGATTTTAATATAAATTAAAAAATACCATATATGGAAAGCAACAAAAAAGTGTTGATAGTGGAAGACGATAACTTTTTGGGCGACCTGCTTGCGGATCACCTGAACAAGAACGGAGTGGAAGCGTACCTCGCGCGAGACGCGGAAACCGCATTCAAAAAAATAGGTCAGGAAATCCCCGGCTTGGTATTGCTCGACCTTCTTCTCCCGGGAATGGACGGGCTTGAGCTTTTGCAAAAGCTGAAAACCGCTAATATCGTACCGGCTCTTCCCGTCATTATCCTTTCCAATTTGGCGCAAAAAGAAAAGATTGAACAAGGAATACAGCTTGGCGCCAGAGATTTTTTGGTCAAAGCGAACTTCGACCTTGATGAAATCACCCAAAAGGTGAGGGATGTGCTTTCATCAGCCAGCCAAACGGAAGAACAGCCTCCGATGCAGGCGCAAGTATAATTATTGTATGCAATCTTCTTTGCTCCAAGGACTGGAAGACGCCATGAAGCGGCGATTTGCCGTACTCCTCTCCGGCGCTTTTGCCGGCGGAGTTTTAGGATGGTTTGCATTCCGGTATTTTTCCACTTTCACCCTCTGCCCCTCTGCCGACGGGGTTTGTTTTTCTTTACTCTCGTGGTCTCTTGCCGGAAGCATTATTGCCGCTGGCGGTTTTTTATTTGGATTCGCCGCTTCTTTCGCCTTCAGTTTCCAAAATACTCTTTCGGGGCAAAAGAATATTCTCGAAAAAAACATCAGCGAAAACAGGGCGAAAGACGGGTTGATCAATATGGTACTCCACCATATCCGCACCCCGCTTACCGGCATGATGTGGAGCATAAAAGAGCTGGCGACGGAAACCCCCGAAGACGGAGCGCAAAAAACCCGCCTTGAGCGGCTCTACGAGGAAAACATCCGCGTACTCAACACCGTGGAACAGCTCATTAAAACATCTCAAGCGAATATGGGGCATGTATCGTATTCTTTTGTGGATATGAGTACCGAAAATCTTGAACGCCTCATGTCGGAAAGCATTTCAAAAATGAGGGCGGCGGCTTACGCGAAGCATATTTCCGTTGAAGTGGAGACTCTTCCGCTCTCTAAGAGGATTGTCAAGGTTGATAAGGATAAGATCATTACTATCGTTCAGACATTGTTTGAAAACGCCATCGCCTACACCAGGGATGGCGGCGATATTCACATTCAAATAGAAGAGAAGGGGGACGATTTTCTTTTTCACATTTCCGATTCCGGAATCGGAATTCCCGAAGCGGAGCGAGAAAAGGTTTTTGCGCAATTTTTCAGGAGCTCGAACGCGAAACAAGAACGCCCGAATGGCGTCGGCATCGGCTTATTTCTCGCAAAAACTTTCGCCAGATCGCACAACGGAGACATAACGTTTGCAAGCAAGCCGAAAGGAACGACCTTCACGATACGGTTGCCTATCTTTACTCCGGAAGTTCAAAAAACGCCGGAAACAGCTCGAGTGTTACCGCAGACAAACCCTTAGACCTCTTCCATTAATAACTCACCTTACGCACGACGGGAAAGATTTGGCGGTGAGTCTGCCACACGGGTACTTCCATTTTCTAATCGCTTCGCTCAAGAAAATCAGGTCGCGCCCTTTGGCGGTCTCTCCGCCAAATCTTCCGCTTCCGACGCTCTATTTTGGCGGTTCCACCGCCAAGGGGCGGAGAAACCGACCAAAATTCTACGCCGAAACCGTACGGTATCACAATCGTGCGTAAGGTGAGTTAATAACTTATTTCGTGGCTATAAATAATGGTATTTGTTGAGGTTCAACCTCCAAAAAAATCATTCTGTTACTTGGAGGTTCAACCTCCAAGTAACTACAAACTCCCGACGGTGGCAAAAAACGATAGTGTGATGTTTCCGGTATAGTTCCCAGAGGCGGACATCGCACGGAAGGCGAGGACTCCAAAATCATATTTCCTGCAAGAAAAGCGATTGGATTTTTTGAAAATCTTTTACGTTGCGCGTTACAAGCGCGGTTTGCGTAAAAAGAGCCGTGGCAGCTATCGCGGCATCGGGAAATTTTACTCTTGATTCACGCCGTATCCGCGCGGCGATTATCGTCAGGCTTCGATCAAAAGGTATGAACACGAAATTTTCCGCAAGAAACATCTCCGCTCGTTTTCTCTCACCATCGTTCCATCCGCCAAAAGCCAATACTTCCGTTTCCGCAACGGCGGGAAGGAAAAGAGTGCTTCCCGCTTCCCGCCATATTGAAAGAGCGCGGATCACGTCTTTATCACCCGCCATGTAGGCGATAATTATGTTGGTGTCCAAAGTCATCGCGGTGTATACAATTCTTATTTCCCCCATTCTTTACGGATATTTTTCGCGTGCTGTAAAAGTGCACGGCGTTTGGTACTGAAAGCGCCGGCCATTTCGTCCCAACTTTTTGGAATTGGCGGACGCTCAGTGTTAGCAAGGCGTGTCCGCAAAATTACTGTTGTTTTCTCTTTCGTTTCCATAAGCATACTATACCGATTTTTCCGGCTTTTGCAAACCATACCCTCCTTCCCCGCTTGGGGGTTCAACCCCCAAGTACTGCACAGTGGAATTATTAGACCACACATTTTTGAATTATAACGGGTCTGACCCCATTAGCATTAGCTCCCATTAGTAGACGGTGCATGACTATCACAGCGCGCCGACGAGGGTGAACGTGATGTTTCCGGTATAGCTCCCGCTTGCCTGGGTTGCCGGAGCGTCAAGGTAATACTGCACCGTGCCGATGGCGGCGGACGGGGCGGCGACGGAGGAAACCATGATGCGGCGGTTTGCGGCGGTACTGCTTGCGATGCCGGCCCACTTGGCGGTGCCGTCGGCATCGTTTGCCCCCCACCATGCGGTGGAGCGGAACGGGGCGCTTCCCGAGGCGGACATCACCCGGAAAGCGAGGACTTGTCCGGAAGAGTCGAGAGAGGAGCGGATGACGGCGTTTCCGGCCGAGGTGGTGGCGCTCCCGGGCACCCATTCCGTCTGGTCGCTGATGAACGTGGAGTAAGCGTTCGGCGACAGGTAGAGGGTGGTGCTTGCGGCAAGGGTTCCCTGGTTGTTGCCGTACATGGCGACGTGCCACTCCGCACCGGAGGAGGTAACGGAGACGGTGGAGGTGGCGAAACGGTAGAGGCCGAGTCCGGGATCGAGCGCGCCGAAGACATCGGTTGAAACGGAGAGGGTGAGGGAGGAAGCGGGACTGAAAGTAATAGCTATCTGATCAGTCTTGAGCGTTGTCGCCTGCGTGGTGGTTCCGGTGACGAGACGTGCGGCGGCGATGAACGAACTGTCAAAATAGACGGCGTTGTTGACAGTGCCGGTCAAGGTGAAGTCGGCGGAGGCGGTCGGGGTGGTGCTTGATTGCAGGGTTTCCCACGCACTCGTCGTATTGTTGTAGATCTGGAGAGAAGTTGAAGTGGAAACGGAAACCTGCCCTTCCCATGTAACGCTGATCTGGTCGGTGTTGGTGGTGCTTGCTTTTTTGAAGTTGTAGGCGAGGCGCGAAGAGGTTGCGGCGAAGAGGGAATCGTAGGTATCATCCGAGCTTGCGACGTTTGTGTAGCCGGCGTCGTCGAGGAAGGTGTCGTAGTTTCGGCTGTCTGCGGGGAGGTTTGAAGCAGAGGATGTGGCGGAGACCGAGCAGTCAATGGAGTTGCACTTGGCGAAGCGGAGGGAGAAGGCGGTGGTGTCGTAGTAGCTCACGACCGGAAAGCCGTCGGCGCCGATGGCGATGGAGGTGTAGGTGCCGACAGCGTTCGCTGGGTCGTCCAGGGTGCTTGCTGTGCCGGAGGAGCAGGCGATGTTCGCGCATTTGTAGAATTTGAGGGAACCGGCGGTGTCGTCGTAGTAGCTGATGGCGGGATAGCCGTCCGCGCCGATGGCGAGGGAGGGGTACCAGCCGACAATGTTCGCCGGATCATCCAAGGTGCTTGCGGTGCCGGAGGAGCAGGCGATGTTTGCGCATTTGTAGAATTTGAGGGAACCGGCGGTGTCGTCGTAGTAGCTGATGGCGGGATAGCCGTCCGCGCCGATACTGATGGAGGTGTAATAGCCGACAGTGTTCGCCGGATCATCCAAGGTGCTTGCGGCGCCGGAGGAGCAGGCGATGTTATTGCATTTGTAGAATTTGAGGGAGTCTGCGTCGTTGTCGAAGTAGCTCACGACCGGCAAGCCATCAGCGCCGATACTGATGGAGGTGGTTTGTCCGACATCGCCAGCCGTGTCCAATTTGCTTGCCGTTCCGGAAGTGCAGGCGGCGTTGGCGCATTTGTAGAAGCCGAGGTCATTGGAATCGTCGTAATACGAGATGACGGGGAAGCCGTCGGCGCCGATCGCGATAGCGATATCGTTCTCATTCCATAGTACGCTCGCGTCAAGCGTCTGCTGTGAAGAGGACGAACAAGAGGCGTTGTTGCATTTGGTGAGACGAAGGGCGGAGGTGGTGGTGGCAAAATAGGCTATGACCGGAAAGCCGTCCGTACCGATAGCGAGAGAAGAACCGACTCCCGCGCCGTTTGCGGAGTCGGGAATTGATGTGATGACGGATGAGCAGGAGATGTCATTGCATTTGGTTACTTTGAGAGCGCCGGCGGTGGCGTCGCGGTAGCTTATAACCGGATAGCCGTCCGTGCCGATGGTGAGAGAGGTGTATTGACCGACATCGTTCGCCGGGTCGTCCAAGGGTGCCGTCGTGGACGCCGATACCGCCCCCCTCGCTTCCTTGGAGTAGGTCAAGGTTCGCGAAGTCTCGGTGGTGAAGGTCGGGTAGACGGAATACGAGGAGAGCGCAGAGTTCGCCGTCCCGTCAATCACCCGCAGGCGGTAGGTCTGGTTTACGGACGCGCCGGAGGTTTCTATCGCGTACGCGATTTCGGTGCATTTGGAGGGGCCGATGCCGAAGGGGGTGGATGTGGCGGTGCCGGCGGTGAATCTCCCCTCCTGGTAGGTAGGGGCGGCTCCATTGCAGGCGGCGGTAACTTGGCGAGAGGAAAGCGGCACGCCGCCCGGCCTCCCCCACAGAGCGCCTTTGGCGGAAAGCGACCAGCGTATCTCGGTGGTGGTGGAAAGGTCGCGCCAGACGGAGTCGTTTTTATCAAACTGGAGGCGGTACTGCGCCATTGAAGTGCCGCCTCCTCCGGTGTTATCAATTTGAATACGCACGACAAGGCGCTCTCCGATTTTTACGTTGGAGATACCGCTTGATGTCGCGGCACTGTGGCTTTTGGTGTAGCTGTTCACATCTCCCTGATCGTCGTTTAAGAATATATAGTCTCTTTGGGTCAAGGTGGGGCTGACGAATTGAATGTTGATTTGGTCGGTCTTCAATGTAGTCGCCTGCGTGGTGGTGCCGGTCACCGCGCGGACGGCGGCGATGAAACTGGCGTCGTAGTATTGGGTGCCGGAAACGGTGCCGGTGAGAGTGAAGTCGGTTCCCGCGGTCGGAGAGCTGTTGGTCTGTAGGGTTTCCCACGCTCCGCTCGTGTTATTGTAGATTTGGAGAGAAGTGGTGGTGGAGACGGAGGTTTGTCCGTTCCATGTGACGGTAATGTCTTGATCGTTAACCGTGTTCGCTTTTTTGAAATTGTACGCGAGGCGGCTTGATGTCGCGGCGAAGAGGGAATCGTAGGTATCATCCGAGCTTGCGACGTTTGTGTAGCCTCCGTCGTCAAGGAAGTTCGCGAGGTTTGCGGCGGTGGTCGGGATGTTTGAGGCGGAGGAAGTAGCAGAGACCGAGCAGTCAATGGAGTTGCACTTGGCGAAGCGGAGGGAGAAGGCGGTGTCGTCGTAGTAGCTCACGACCGGAAAGCCGTCGGTGCCGATGGCGAGGGAGGTGTACCAGCCGACATTGTTCGCCGGGTCGTCCAAGGTGCTTGGTGTGCCGGAAGAGCAGGCAGAGTTGGCGCATTTGTAGAATTTGAGAGCGCCGGCGGTGCCGTCGCGGTAGCTGATGGCGGGATAGCCGTCCGCGCCGATACTGATGGAGGTGTACCAGCCGACATCGTTCGCCGGGTCGTCGAGAGTGCTTGCAGTGCCGGACGAGCAGGCGGTGTTATCGCATTTGTAGAATTTGAGGGAGTTGGCGCTACTGTCGTTGTAGCTTACGACCGGATAGCCGTTCGTGCCTATGGCGAGGGAAGTGTAGTATCCGACAGTGTTCGCTGGGTCGTCCAAGGCGCTTGCGGTGCCGGACGAGCAGGCAACGTTATTGCATTTGTAAAATTTGAGAGCACCGGCGGTGGCGTCGTAGTAGCTTATGGCCGGGTAGCCGTCGGCGCCAATCGCGAGGGAGGAGTAGCTGCCGACATCGTTCGCCGTATCCAACTTGCTTGCCGTGCCGGACGAGCAGGCGGTGTCGGCGCATTTGTAAAAGCCGAGGTCGTTTGAATCGTCGTAATATGAGATCACCGGATAGCCGTCCGCGCCGATCGCAAGGGAGATATCGTTATCGTTGAAGCTGACGCTCGCGTCAAGCGTCTGCTGTGAAGAAGAGGAGCAGGAGGCGTTGTTGCATTTCGTAAGTCGGAGGGCGGACGTTGTGGTGGCAAGATAGGCAATGACGGGGTAGCCGTCGGCGCCAATCGCGAGGGAAGAACCTGCGCCCGCGCCGTTTGCAGAATCGGGAATTGATATGCTGACGGATGAGCAGGAGATGTCATTGCATTTGGCGACTTTGAGAGCGCCGGCGGTGTTGTCATTGTGGCTTATCACCGGAAAACCGTCCGTCCCGATGGCGATAGAAGTGTAGAAACCGACATCGTTCGCCGGGTCGTCAAGCGGCGCCGTCGTGGACGCGGACACCGCCCCTCTCGCTTCCTTGGAGTAGGTCAAAGTTCGCGAAGTCTCGGTGGTGAACGTCGGATAGGTGATGTATGTGGGGAACGCCGTATTCGCCGTCCCGTCAATCACTCTCAGGCGGTAGGTCTGGTTTAGCGCCGCGCCGGAGGTTTCAACGGCGTACGCGATCTCGGTGCATTTGGAGGGGCCAATGCCGAAGGGGGTGGAGGTCGCGGTGCCTGCCGTGAATCTTCCTTCCTGGTAGGTCGGGGCGGCTCCGTTGCAGGCGGCGGTAACCTGGCGGGAGACGAGCGGCACGCCGCTCGGTCTCCCCCAGAGCGCGCCTTTGCCGGAAAGCGACCAGCGTATCTCGGTGGTGGTGGCGAGGTCTTTCCAGACGCCGTCGTTCTTGTCAAACTGGAGACGCCACTGTGCGGTGGAAGTTCCCGTTCCGGTATTGTCTATCTGTATCCTTGCGATGAGCTTTTCTCCGATCTTGACATTGCTGATGGAGGAAGAGGTCGCCGCGGAATGGGACTTGGTATAGCTGTTCACGTCGCCTCCGTCGTCGTTGAGGAAAATGTAGTCGCGCTGTGTGAGGACAATAATGTTCACGCTCGGATAATTCACGTACGAGTCAAAAGCCGTTACGACGTGGCTCGCGGATTTTTTCGCCATGCGGAAATAATAGGTCGTGCCGGTGGCGTTTGATGGGTCAAGGGCAAAATCCCATTCGCCGGTTTGGTTTCCCGGTATGAAGTTCACGTTCGCGCGCGTGGTCGTCCCGCTTTGGTACGTTTCGTTTACGTTGGAGGAGAGGAGGACAGCGGTGGTGGTCGCGCCGTCCGCCACGCCAGCATTATGATAATATTTCCACGTCCCCGAGGCGGAAGTGGTCGCGGACACATCCGTCCATACCGAGCCGGACGTGGTGGCGTACGCCCACTGCAACGTGAATCTTTGTGTGGAGGTGGCGAGCGGTGCCGCGACGCTTATATTCGTCCGCAAACGAATGGGACTCGTGGTGGCTATGGATATTGCCGTGCTGGTCGCTTCAAGCGCGGTAACCGGCTGGACGGCGTTCGCGTTCGCGTACCATCGAAAATCTTGCTCGGCAAGCACTTGCGTGATGCTCGCCTGCACCAAAATCCGCGAGGAATACAGGTCGCCGTTGTTCGTGGTGGCAATCACGTCGGTCGTGGTCGCGCTTGCGGGAAAAGTAAATGCGGTTCCAGCCGCGCGCTGTGTTACGTCGGTAATGGATGTCCCGGAAATATCGACCGGGGTTCCGCCAGTTTCGGCTCCGGACTGGAGTTTCACGTCGGAAGTCCACGGTCCCGTAGAGGTGGAGTTCGCTTCGTGAAAGTAGGTGTTGGACGTACTCCACTCGCCCGGGTCAAGCAGGGTATCGAAATCTTGGAGCGCCGTTCCTGCCGCGAATTTGGTGTTTGCAAGGAGATACTGAAGTTCGAGAAGAGAAGGATTCGTCTGGTCAACGATGATTTTCGCATTGTAGATGGCATGAGCCTGTCCGCCATACCCTTCGCTGAAGACGATGCGGTAATTTCTGCCGGAAGTCGGCGTGAAAGCGAGAGAGCGTTTTCGTGTTGAGGGGGAGACGACATAATCGGTACCTTTCACTATTTGCACCTTGTCCGTCCATGTTCCGAAATTCCCATCGTCTTCTTGAAGGGTGATGGTGGTGGTGGCGTAAATAATTTCGTTGCTTATTTTCACCTGCCCAGCCGCGCCCGTCCCGGAAGACTCCGCCGCGCCGGAACGATTTCCTCCGCCGCCGGACCCGCCGCCGGGCTGAGTTCCATTCGAGCCGTTCCCTCCGGAGGCGCCGCCGTTGCCTCCGTTGCCGCCGCCACTCGGCGCGGTAGCTCCGGTTTGAGAGGTAGAGTTGACGCCAATCGCCGCGGTGCCCGCCGAACTTCCGCCGCCGCCGCCGGGACCCGATGTAACCGTTGCGGTACTCGAACCCGTACCGCCGGTGAAAGTCGTGTCTCCCGTACTTAAAGAGCCAGATCCTCCCACCCCGCCCACTCCGTTGCTGACTCCAAATTCTCCGGGAGAAGCCTCGCATTTTACACTTGAATTTCCAGTAATGGTCGTAGTGGCGCCTCTATTGCCGTTAACTGCGGTTGTCCCCGCGCCGCCGGTTCCCACCGTTACCGTATAACTGGAAAGACCGGTCACTGGAAGGGTGTTTCTTTTAGCGTACGCCCCGCCTCCGCCTCCGCCTCCGGGAGCACTCGAGTTTCCGCCGCCGCCGGAACCGCCGCCGCCCCAACACTCCGCCGTAGCGGAAATAACGCCGCTCTGCGGTACGTACGTACTGGAAGACAGGTAGGTGGTGGAAGAAGCAAGCGTTATCGTGCCGCTGGCCGCGTACGTCACCTCCGCGTAAAACGTCGGCGATCCGTCCCATTTCGTCTGGTCGTAATACCAGTATTTCGGGGATGCAAAAGTTGTGGTCGCCGTATTCGTATACGTTTCGTGATTCCCTATCTCAATCTGCGTTTCGGTACTCGTGAGCGTGGCGGCATCTTGAAGCACGATAATGCGCGCGGCGATGACGCCTTTCGTCGCCCCTGCCGCATTTCCTATGCGTACCACATACTCGTTCGCGCCCGCCGGCGGAGTGAATGCCGCGGAACGAAAACGTCCGTAGCTCGTGGTTCCGGTAGGGACGGTTATGGTCGTCGAAGTGGCGCCGGTAGTGCGCGCGAGTTCCACCACGAAAGAGATGCTCGCGGAACTGCTCGCCACGACTTCAAAGTAGTACGTTGGGCTCGTGTACTTCGTGGTATCTATTTGAACGATTGCCGATGAAGTGGCGTACACGCTCGCCGCCGCGCCGAGATATTTGTCGAGGACATTTATTTCCTGTCTGATTTTCACATTGACCGCGTCCGACGCCAGTTGCCACTGGCGCTCTTCCTTGAAAATCACTTGCTCATTGCCAAAAAGACGCGTGATAAAGTTGCCACTCATGAATTGGATCGGACCGAGAAGGTGGATTTCCGGAGAAATTTTGGGCGCTTGGTACGTGTACGAAAGAGTGAACGCGTCCCCCGCTTTTACATTTTTTGCCTTCCATGCGATGTATTTCGTGTCGCCGTCGGTGGTAATTTCCGCCGGAAATTTTTCATCCGTTGCGGTGATTTCAAACCCCGAAGGAACGGCTTCCGTAATGGAACCGCTGAAATTTTCATTTGCTTTTACTGAAAGATGCATCGTGTATGAAGACTTCCACGGATTGATGCGGGTGGCGCCGATGCGCTCCACTTCGAAAGGGTCTCCGGCCCTGACGTAAAATTTGCTCTCGATGGTATGGTTTGTTTTTTGGTCGGTGAGAGAAAGCAGATAGGTTCCTGTTGAAGATGCCGCGACATACGAGAAATAGTCGGGGGCATCGGTCACATTATCGTATCCGCATTCACTTCCAAACGATATTCCGCCGTTTGCGGTGGAATATATTTTCACATTTCCTGCCGGGTTCGTAACGGAAAGCAGAAGGGGTTCGCGGCACAGCGTGTGTCCGTTCGCGTTGAGGGACGCCATTTGAATGTAGGCTCTCTCTCCCGGGCGATAGACGGATTTATTCACGTTGATAGCGAGTACCCCCCAGTCAAACTCTTGATCTGTTGCATAGGTGGTCGTGCCATCGGAAAATTCGGCACGCAAAATATATTTCCCGGGAGAAAATTGCCTTTCGGGACGCGGAACTTTCACGCGGATGGCGCCATTCGCCGATTCCACCACCGGCTCGATGGGAATGTTTTTCCCATTCCAGTCAAGGAGTTCGGTTTTTACCACTTGAAGGATCGGCGTTGCCGAAGTCTCTTCCGCAATCGCCGTTTGTATGAAATGCCAAGACCGAAACCATGCGGTACTGGTGGCAATACTGGTCACCGGTAACTGGTCACCGGTAACCGGTTCCGTCGTCGTGTCCGTCGGCCGGACGGGAGTTGTACTCCCGTCCGCAACGTTTGAGGTCGTCGCCTCGGGTGCATTCAAACCCTCGGACGGGGGTGCAACCCCGCGTCCGGCGTCACCGATCGTCGCCCCTGATTCCTGATTCTTGATTCTTGATTCTACGCCGTCCGTCGTCGTTGATATGTGATACGTGATATGTGATTCGTGGTCGCCCGCCTCCGGCTGAATTTGCGGATACACGTCAAACACCGGACTTTCATCGGCGGAAAAATCTTTTTTGGCCCCCTTGAACACGCGATCGCTCTTGATATTTTTTCGATGCAGGCCTTTTGTTTCCGAATCGTCGGCGTTCTCCGCCTTCACACCATCATACTCCGCCTCAAGCCACATGCCGTCCAGGTAAATCTTTGGCAGTTCTTCGGCGAAGGGAAGGGTTTCAATGCTCACCTGCAAGCGCGAGATGTCCGCCCATTCGGAAACGGGAATGGTGAATTCGCTCTTCCAGTCGGCTCGGCTCACTTTCCCGAGGTTGTGCCATTCGGTGCCGTCGAGCGTGTAGCGGATTTCGAGGAAGCTGGTCGCTGGTAACTGGTTGCTGGTAACTGGTGGCTGGTTACTGGTAACGAGTAATTGGTCACTGGTCGTCGCCTCCCTCACCTCTCGAGAGGGTGAGAGGCCGCCGTCTCCCGCCGCAGTCGTCGTCGCAATCACGGACAGTCCTCCGTTGCCGTCGGCGGTCGTCGTCCCTGATTCCTGATTCCCGGTTCCTGATTCTTCGTCCGTCGTCTGCGGCGTCGACGTTACCGCCG